>DATFJY010000289.1:0-10086 GCA_035268905.1 Desulfotignum sp. | reverse complement strand
CTGGCCCAGGAAAAAATCGAAGAGCAGGATATCCGTATCCAGGCCCTGTCCGCCGTGCTGGCATCACAGAAACAGGCCATTGAAAAAGAGCAGCAGCTGTCTGCTTCCGCCCGGGCCGAAGTGGCACTGCTCACTGATCAGATTTCCCGGCTCCGGGACCAGCTGGATGTCATCAAAACTGCTTTGGCACAGGCCAAAGAAGCGGGTGAAAAAAAGGATGAAAAAATTGCCGATCTGGGCAAACAGCTGAATATCGCCCTGGCCAGAAAAGTGCATGAGCTGACCCGGTACCGGTCGGAATTTTTCGGCAGGCTCAAACAGATCCTGGGGGACAACCCGGCCATTGTTATCCGGGGTGACCGGTTTGTGTTCCAGGCGGAGCTGTTGTTTGCATCCGGTTCAGCCACCCTGGGGGATGCCGGTAAAGCGCACCTGGCAGCGCTGGCTGAAACCCTTATTCTGGTGGCAAAAAAAATCCCTGATGATATCAACTGGATTCTGCGCATTGACGGCCACAGTGACAAAGTGCCCATCAATAATGCATTTTTTGCTTCCAACTGGGAATTGTCAACTGCCCGGGCCCTGTCCGTGGTCCGGTATTTGAGCAGCCGGGGAATTCCGGAAAAACGCATGGCTGCGGCCGGGTTCAGCAAATACCATCCCATTGATCCGGCAGATACAAAAGCGGCATACCGTAAAAACCGGCGCATTGAGATAAAGCTGACCAATTATTGATATATCAATGCAGATTGAGCGCTTCTTTAGAACCGTTCGATGAGCCGTTCGATGAGAAAGGTGGATTCCCGCAGTGCCTGGTCAGAGAAGGGGCCGAACCACTCGGCAATTTCATGGAAATGGTGGATGAACGCCCGGGTATCGTTGTTTTCCAGCATGTCCAGATGCTGGCCCAAAGAGGTGATAAATTCTTTTAAAAGGTCCCGCCGCTCTTTTGTGGCAAATATGATCTGGGCATAGAGACCTGCGTCCTGGGCAAACAGCCGGCCCACCATGCCCAGTTCCAGCCGGTAGATGGGGCTGGAAAACTCCAGGGTCCGCTGGATATGCACCCGGCGTTCAAACAGAAACCTGCCGAAGCAGAAGGTGGCAAAATGGCGCAGGGCCTGGACGATTTCCATGATCTCATCATGTTCTTGGGGCGTGGACTGCACCAGGACCGCCCCCCACAGACCCAGCTGTTCCACCAGCCAGTGGGCGGCCTCTGGATCACGCATCGGGGTGACCACGATGATCTGCTTGTCAAGGGAGGTGGTGGTGGGGCCGAACAAAGGATGGATTCCCAGCACAGGTCCTTTGTGATACCGGCACATGGCCGCAACCGGTCCTTTTTTTACGGATGTCAGATCAGCCAGCAGGACGTTTTCGGGCAGATGCGGGGATATCTTTTCAATCACGTCACCGGTTTTTTCAATGGGCACAGACACCAGGCACAGATCTATATCCACGCACAGGTTAGGGGCGTTTTCCCAGTCGGATTCCCCAAGAATACGGACCTGATACCCGGATTTTTCAAACAAAACAGCAAACATGGCCCCCATCTGTCCGGCACCGCCGATGACCAAGACCTTGGCACCGGGACGGATACCTTTGCCCCGCATGTCAGAGGCCTGGTTGACCCGGGAGTGGCGCAGGATCACCCGGAAAAGGTCTTCAATGACATCCGGGTCCAGTTTCATTTCTTTTGCCCGGGTTCTGAGGCGTGAAATCAGATCCTCTTCTCTGGCAGGATGAAAGACCGGGACATCGCAGGCCTTTTTCAGGGCCACGACCTTTTTCACCTGTTCCTGGCGCCTGGCAAGCAGCGAGAGAATATCTGAATCAATACGGTCGATTTCATCCCGCAGCGGCCGGATTTGTTCAGCAAAGTTTTTCTGGTTTTTTCCCATCACAAGGGTCCGGCCTTGGGGTGGGTGACAAATTCCCTGGCGCCTTTCCCTGCCAGTACCTCGGCATTCGGAAAGCGGTCCATCAGGCCGGGAAGCCCTGTGGCATGATCTGAATGGGGGTGGCTTAAAATCAGATAGTTCGGTGTTACTTTCAATATTGCAAACAGCGCTATGCCGCATTTCTGGTCAAATGGAATCATGCCGTATCCTTTTGGTCAGCAATTGTCTGGTTCTGCTACTCTATACCCATCTGTACGGCTAAAAGTCAACCATCTCCCCGTTTTTCGGCAATTTGCGGTTTGCATTCACAAGAAACGGTGCCATGTGTGGCGGTGGTACCTGTCGTTCAGAACAAAGGGTACTGATAGTCATACAACATATTCCGTACACAGGAATCAACGCCTGACAAAGGGTTTAAAACCAGCTGTTTGTGTTGACACAGGCAGGGACTTATGGTACATGCGGTTGAGTTTATTTGCGTAAAACGCAGGATGATCAGAACGGAATAATAAGGAAGGAATCACCATGGATCAGAACACTATCACAATCAATGGTCACGCCTATAATTTCGACCCCGGCCAGACCATCCTGGAAATAGCACAGCAAAACAGCATAGATATTCCCAACCTGTGTCATTTGAAAGGCACACGGGCGACAGGGGCATGCCGGGTGTGCATTGTGGAGATCGAAGAATCCTGGGGGAAAAAACTGGTATCCTCCTGCAGCACGCCGGCGAAAAACGGTATGGTGATTCACACCGAATCCCCCCAGATTGTGGAATACCGCAAAATTTATATAGGCCTGATGCTGGATTCCGGCAACCACAATTGTGATATCGGATCTGCAGCAGATGAATCCTGGAC
Source organism: Desulfotignum sp. (assembly GCA_035268905.1). Lineage (GTDB taxonomy): Bacteria > Desulfobacterota > Desulfobacteria > Desulfobacterales > Desulfobacteraceae > Desulfotignum. The sequence continues at coordinate 7,319 of DATFJY010000289.1, read as the reverse complement.
CGATTTTCAGATCGCTGCCATGGAAAATGACCAAAAAGAGGAACTCTGCCCGGTATGGGGCGATTGTGAACTCCAGGCCCTGGCCTACCGGTATCAGGTCAAAGGCCGGGTCAGCGGCCGGCACAGAGAACCGCTGGTCCTGCCGGTGGAGGATGACAATCCGTTTATTGTCCGGGATATGTCCCGCTGTATCCTCTGCGGCAGGTGTGTCGCCGCCTGTAATGAGGTGCAGGTGAACCAGGCCATTGATTTTGGTTTCCGGGGCAACAGCGGCAAAATCATTGCCGGAACCGGCACCACCCTGATGCATTCCAGCTGCGTATTCTGCGGGGAATGTGTCCAGGTCTGCCCGGTGGGTGCCCTTGTGGAAAAGAAAAACTCGGGAAAAGGACGGCCATGGGAGACCGAAAAAGTCAGAACCACCTGTCCGTATTGTGGTGTGGGGTGTCAACAGTTGCTCCATGTCCAGGACAATACCATCATGAAAATTACCGGTGTGGAAGATGCCGAACCCAATCTGGGCAGGTTGTGCGTGAAGGGCAGGTATGGATATGATTTTGTCGGTTCGCCGGACCGGTTGACCACACCGTTGATCAAAAAAGACGGCAAACAGGTGCCGGCTTCCTGGGACGAGGCACTGGACCTGGTGGCGGAAAAATTTGCCGGGATTCGGAACCGGCACGGGTCCGAAACCATGGGGGTGCTCACATCCGCCCGGACCACCAACGAAGACAACTATATTGCCCAGAAATTCTCCCGGGCGGTGCTCAAGACAAACAATATCGACCATTGTGCACGACTGTGACACAGCTCCACCGTAGCCGGTCTGGCTGCAGCATTTGGAAGCGGTGCCATGACAAACACCATGGCAGATCTGGAAACTTCGGACCTGATCCTGGTAACCGGGTCCAATACCACGGAAAACCACCCGGTTTTATCCACTTTTATAAAAAGGGCGGCCCTGAAAGGCAAAAAAATTTATGTGGTGGATCCCAGGCGGATCAAGCTGGTGGATCTTGCAGAAAAATGGCTGCGGCCCAATCCCGGTAGTGATATCGCCTGGATAAACGGGCTGATGCATGTGATCATCAAAGAAAATCTCCATGACAAGACATTTATTGAAGCGCGAACGGAAAACTTTGACGCGTTAAAAGAGGTGGTGGCCTCCTATACGCCTGAGCATGTGGCTGATATTACCGGCATTGCCGCAGACGATATCATTGCCCTTGCCAGGGCATTTGCCAAGGCCCCTGCAGCTGCCATCTGCTACTGCATGGGCATCACCCAGCACACCAGCGGCACCGACAATGTCAAGTCCCTGGCCAATCTGTCCATGCTCTGCGGGCACTTAGGCAAACCCGGCGGCGGGGTAAATCCCCTGCGGGGCCAGAACAATGTTCAGGGCGCATGTGACATGGGCGGGCTTCCCAATGTGTTCACCGCTTACCAGGCCGTCTCCAGTGACGAGGCCAGACAAAACTATGAGAAAGCCTGGAACGTGACCGGCATGCCGGCCAAACCAGGCCTGCCCGTGACGGAAATGATTGAAAAAGCATATGCCGGTGAATTCAAATCCATGTATATCATAGGGGAAAACCCCATGGTATCGGATCCGGATCTCAACCATGCGGAAAAAGCCCTGGCCAATCTGGAATTTCTGGTGGTTCAGGATATTTTTCAAACAGAAACCACTGCCATGGCTGATGTGGTGCTGCCCTCCCTGTGCTGGGCGGAAAAAGACGGCACCTTTTCCAATACCGAGCGCAGGGTCCAGCGGGTGAGAAAGGCGGTAAACGGGCCGGAAGGCGCCCGCCCGGACTGGGACATCATCTGTGACATCGCCCGGCGCATGGGATATGAGATGCAGTATGAAAACAGCCATGAAGTTTTCAAGGAGATCTGTGCGGTTACCCCGTCCTACCGGGGCATCACCTGGGAGCGCATTGACGAGAAGGGTCTTCACTGGCCCTGCCCGGATGAAAGCCATCCCGGCACTCCGATTCTGCATACCACCCAGTTCACCAGGGGAAAAGGGCTTTTCCATGCCATTGAAAACCAGCCCCCGGCAGAACAGGTCAGTGATGATTATCCTTTTGTTTTGACCACAGGACGGGTGCTCTACCACTACCATACCCGAACCATGACCATGCGCACAGAGGGTTTGAACCAGATGTCTCCGGAATGTTTTGTGGAAATTTCAAAGACAGATGCCAAAAAAATGGGTCTGGATACGGGGGCGCTTGTCCATGTGTCCTCCCGGCGTGGAAAAATCAGTGCCAAATTGCAGGTTTCCCCCAAGGCAGTGGAGGGAACCATTTTTATACCCTTCCATTATGCCCAGGCAGCAGCCAATAAGCTGACCAATGCCAAACTGGACCCGACTGCCAAAATTCCCGAACTCAAGGTATGCGCCATCAATATTGAACCGGCGGCATGATGCCTTACCCCTGAATGTGCCGGAAAACCGGCACTGATATGAAACACTGCCAGCGCCACAGAAAAAGCAGCGCCGGAACCGGATGAAACAGCCATCCGGTTCCGGCGCAATAAGGGGTTTTGTCAGTTTTATGGGGCTTCCATTGTTTCAGGTACCGTTGCGTTTATCCGGGGTGACACACAATCCACTGCCCTGAATTTTTTCGGACATTTTTCCATGCACACCCCGCACTGGATGCACAGGGACTGGTCGATGACATGCACCTGCTTCTTTTCACCGGAGATAGCATTCACCGGACAGTTTTTGGCACACAAACCGCACCCTTTGCACCTGTCTTCACTGATGACAAAGGATATCAATGCCTTGCACACTTTGGCCGGGCAGCATTTGTCCAAAATATGGGCTTCATATTCCTCTTTGAAATACCGCAGGGTGGTCAGCACCGGATTGGCGGCCGTCTGTCCCAGGCCGCAGATGGAACCGGCATGGACCGCATGGCTCAATTCATACAGAAGTTCCAGATCTTCTTTTCTTCCCTTGCCGGCGCAGATATCCTCCAGGATCTCCAGCAGCTGTTTGGTGCCCAGCCGACAGGGGACACACTGGCCGCAGGACTCGTCAACCGTGAAATCCAAAAAATACCGGGCCACATCCACCAGGCAGGTCCGTTCATCCATGATGACCATGCCGCCGGAACCCATGATGGCCCCGGCTTCATCCAGAGAATCGAAATCGATGGGAAGGTCCAGCAGGGATTCAGGCAGGCATCCACCCGAAGGCCCCCCGGTCTGGACGGCTTTGAATTTGTGGCCGTCCGGGATGCCGCCGCCCAGCTCGAATATGATTTCACGAAAGGTCGTTCCCATGGGAACTTCAATCAGTCCACTGTTGGTGATGTTGCCGGTCAGGGCGAATACGGCCGTACCGGAGCTGGATTCCGTCCCGATATTCTTGAACCATTCAGCTCCTTTTCGAATGATATCAGGAACATAGGCAAATGATTTCACGTTGTTAAGAATGGTGGGCTTGTCCCACAACCCGATTTCAGTGGTTCTGGGCCTGGGCGCCACCCGGGGCATTCCCCGTTTGCCTTCGATGGACAGGGTGAGGGCCGTGGATTCACCGCACACAAATGCGCCGGCCCCCTGGAAGATTTTCAGATCAAAATCAAATCCCGTTCCCATGATGTTATCACCCAGCAGTTGATGGCTTTTGGCCTGTTCGATGGCCTTGAGCAGACGCTGGACCGCCAGAGGGTATTCCGCCCGTACATAGATATATCCATAGTTGGCACCGACGCTGTAACCGGCGATGGTCATGCCCTCAATGACCGCAAACGGGTCTCCTTCCAGCACGGACCGGTCCATGAAAGCTCCCGGGTCTCCTTCGTCGCCGTTGCACACGATATATTTGGGACTTCCCTTAGCCTGGAGGCAGCCCTGCCATTTTCTGCCGGCGGGAAAACCGGCGCCACCCCGTCCCCGCAAACCGGACTGGGTCACAACATCGATGACCTGTTCCCGGGACATGTTGTCAAGTATCCGGGCCAGGGCCTGATATCCTTCCGCTGCAAAGTATTCACGGATATCCTCGGGATTGATCGTCCCGCATTTGCCAAGCACAATGCGCTGCTGGGTCTTGTAGAACGGCACATCATGCTCGGTCACGGACCGGGAACCGTCGGGATTCTGATACAGCAGGCGTTCCACCACCGAATCCTGGTCCAGTGTGGTTGTGACGATCTCTTCGACATCCGCGACTTTGACTTTTGTATAAAAGGTTTCTTTGGGTTCCACCCGGACCAGGGGGCCCATCTGGCAAAAGCCGTGACAGCCGCCGATGCCGATTCCGGCCTTGCTTTCCTGGCCCTCATAGAGCAGTTCCACATCCACGGAGATGCCTTTTTCTTCGATGAGCCGCTTGAACTCGTCATAAACATCCAGAGAACCGCCTGCCACACATCCCGTACCTGCGCAGACAAGAAAACGGACCTTTTGCCGGGCCAGGGCTGCCTGGCATTGTTCCTTTATGTTGGCCATCTGAGATGGTGATGTTATCTTTCCCAAATCAATCCTCCTTCTCGTTTTCTTTGAAGTAGTCGAATATCTTTGACATCTTTGATGAATCCACCTGTCCATGGACATCTTCGTCAACGACCACCACCGGGGCCAGGGCGCATGATCCGACACAGGCGACGGTTTCCAGGCTGTGTTCATAGTCTTCGGAAGTTTCTCCGCACGCAATGCCGAGTTCCCGTTCAAAGGTATCCATGATCCGGGCCGCACCCTTGACATGACAGGCTGTTCCGGCGCAGATCTTGGTTTGATGTCGGCCGCGCCTGGTGAAATAGAATTGCGCATAAAACGTGGCAACCGCATAAACCCGGCTTTGCGGTAATCCGGTTGTTGTGGCGATTTCCTGCATGGCTTCTGCCGGCAGGTATCCTATCTCCTCCTGTACTTTCTGCAGTATCGGGATAAGGGCATCCCGTTTTCCTTCATAGGGTGAAAGTATCTCACGCAAACGCTCTTCCATTCTGTCTCCCTCCTTAGCTTGTCTGTCTGGTGCAAGTGGCGTTTCTTTTTTAAATTGTGGATATTACAATATCTGATGAAAAATATAAATACCCATTGCAAAAATACCCTGTTTTATCAGATACTGCATACCACAAATATTTTATCAATGCTATGATTATAGCAAACATTGGTCAGGTGGGTGAAATTCGCAGAAACGATGTAGCCGTGGTGATGTGATATTTTGGTTGACAAATCCGGCTGCCTCATTTACCTCTAAATTGTGAATGCTTTATTATGTCAGATGACAGCAATGTACCATGCATTTTCATGAAAGCTGGACAAGGAGGACAGCCATGGCCGTAAAATTGATGCACTACTGGACCATCAACCCTGCCAAAAAAGATGACTACGCCAGCTTCATCATCAAGAAATTCATTCCCGGGGTCAACCGGCTGGGACTGCATACCGTGGCGGGCTGGTCTGTGCTGGTAGGTTCCTACAGTGAAGTGATCTTGGAAACGGTCAGCAGTGATTTGGATCAGCTGGAGGCTGCCTTTAAAACCGATGCATATCGGCAGTTGAAATCGGAACTGCTTAATTTTATTAAACATTACAAAACAAAAGTCCAGATACCCATTCCAAAGCGCGGCAGCTACTCCATGAGCATTGCCCAGGACACCATAAAGTTCAACCAGATGTGGGATGTCATCACCCTGAAACCCGGTGATTACAAGAGCTATGAACAGTTTGTCACCCATGAATTTTATCCGCTGCTGGAAGAGATAGGGGTCCATCTTGCCGGCGAATGGGAAGTGTTGATCGGAGATGAGCCGCACACGGTCTGTGAAGGCAGAGTGAACAATGTCAGTGCCCTCATTCCTTCTCTCCAGAGCCCTGAGTTCCGCAGGGCCAAAAAGAAACTCAAACAATATGTTGAAAATTACCAGAGCCGGATTTTGTCATTTCACGTGCGGAAAATCAAAGGATACCGGTCCGAAGGCTATGAGATGGTAGGCCACTGATCTGTTTTCATCAGAAATTGTTCTGGTGCACAGATCGGGGGTCCGGCATTTCAGGTGACAAAGAAAAGCAGCACCATCAGCATGATAATGGTAAAGACAGCCACGGATCCAATGCTGAACAAAGACCGGTTGAAGGTATCTGTAAACCGTTTTTCCACCCCACCCGGCCCCTTGACCGGCACCCCTGTCAGATACCACAGGGGCCGGATCAGCAGCAGGCTCAACCGGGCCGGGCCGGACTGGTAAAATGTGTTGAGACGTCGGGGAAGCGCTTGCCCCAGATATATATGCGCCCGGGCGCTCAAATAATCCATGCCTTTCTGGGCCCCCAGCAGGAACACCCGCCCGCCCATCCGGTAGAACCAGTCCAAGTCCAGACTGATGACCGGTTTGGGTGTCAGTTTTTTGAGAAAAACAAAAAATCCCAGGGCCGTGAACAGCAGAATCTGCAGCGATTCTGTCACATGGTAGGCGGTGTAGGGCTTGTAAACGGCGGCATAGGGCAGCATGTCATACAGATACGGGGTGTACACCCCGATGAAGATACATAAAAACGCAGCGATGCCCATGGCCAGCTGCATATGCACAGGCGGATCTTCCGCCTTTTTCCAGGTATCTTTGGTGCAGTTGTTTTTGCCGAACCAGATGAAATAGGGGACCTTGAGGCCGGTGTGCAGAAAGGTGCCGGCCGAGGCCAGGGTGAGCAGAAATGCGGCCCAGTAGAGATGGTCGTCAAATCCGGCCGCCACGATCATGGATTTGCTCACAAACCCGGAAAACAACGGGAAAGCGGAAATGGACAGCCCGCCGATCAGGGTGAACACAAAGGCCCGGGGCATTCTGCTGTAAAGGCCCCCTAAGTCCGTGAACCGGCTTTTGCCGGTCATGTACAGCACTGATCCGACACCCATGAACAACAGGCCCTTGTAGAGGATGTGGGCAAAGGCATGGGCGCAGGCCCCGTTGATGGCCAGTTCCGTGCCGATCCCCACCCCGGCCACCATATACCCCACCTGGCTGATGATATGGTAGGCCAGAAGCCGTCTGGCATCGTTTTCCAGCACCGCATACACCACACCGTACAGGGCCATGACCACGCCCAAAGGGATCAGGATCTCCATGCCGGCAAAACCCCGGGCCAGCGCATACACAGCGGTTTTTGTGGTAAAGGCGCACATGAACACGGCCCCGCTCACCGTGGCCTCGCCGTATGCATCCGGCAGCCAGGCATGCAGGGGCGGCACCGCCGCATTCAGGATAAACCCGATCAGGATCAGATAGATCGGCAGGGTGGGCCGGGTGACATCCAGCTGATGGAACCCCAGGTCCCCGGTGGCATGGTAC
>DATFJY010000288.1:0-34302 GCA_035268905.1 Desulfotignum sp. | reverse complement strand
GGCGGTATGATGGCCCGGCTGGACAAGACATTTCCGACCAATGACTGTACCATGTGAGTGATCTCACCCAAACTGGTCGAGGTCGGCCGGCATCTGAACATAGAGTTGTTGACGAATACGGAACTTCTGGAATTGGATGGTGAACAGGGAAATTTCACGGCCAGAATCAAAGAAAACCCGCGGTTTGTAGATATATCCAAGTGTACCTCCTGCGGGGAATGCACCAAAGTCTGTCCGGTGGATGCCCCCAGTGAGCACAATGAAGGGCTTAACCAGCGCAAGGCCATTTTCAAACAGTATGAACAGGCCATACCCGGGGCCTACGGCATTACAAAACGCTCTGTTGCACCCTGCAAAGCCACCTGTCCTGCCCATGTGTCCATCCAGGGATTCATCGCCCTGATGCAGCAGGAAAAATATGCAGAAGCCTTAAAACTGTTCAAACAGGAACATCCGTTTCCCGGTGCCTGCGGCCGGGTCTGCCACCATCCCTGTGAAGCGGTGTGCACCAGAGGGGATGCAGACCAGCCCCTGGCCATCCAGTATCTGCACCGGTTCCTGGCAGACCGTGATTTTGAACAGGAAGCTGCCTGGATTCCTGAAATTGCAGAAAAAAGAGAAGAAAAAGTGGCCATTATCGGGTCCGGCCCGGCCGGGCTTACGGCTGCCTATTACCTGGCCCAGAAGGGTTACGGGGTGACGGTGTATGAAAAACTGCCGGTAAAAGGCGGCATGATGGCCGTGGGTATTCCAGAATACCGGCTGCCGAAAGCGGAACTGGAAAAAGAGATTGCCGTCATAGAAGCCCTGGGGGTTACGATCAAGACCGGGGTGGCATTCGGCACGGACATCACCCTGGACAGCCTGAAAAAAGAGGGGTTTGCATCGGTGTTCATGGCTACGGGGCTGCACGGCTCACGGTCTCTGGGGGTCAAAGGAGAAGACCTCAAAGGGGTTCTGGCCGGCACCACCTTTTTGCGGGATGCTGCCATGGGCAAAGCGGACAAACTGTCCGGTAAAACCATCGTCATCGGCGGCGGCAACGTGGCCGTGGACGTGGCTTTGACCGCCCGGCGCCTGGGATCTGATGATGTCACCATGGTGTGCCTGGAAAAACGCGAAGAGATGCCGGCCTGGGATTATGAGATTGAAGAGGCAGTGGAAGAAAAGGTCAATATCGTCAACAGCAAGGGACCGTTGCGGTTCTATGGTGATGATGACGGTAAGGTCATTGAAGTCTCTTTCCAGGAATGTACTGCGGTATTTGATGAAAACGGCCGGTTCAATCCCCAGTACGACGACTGCCAGCTGATCACCCATGAAGCAGATACCGTGATTGTGGCCATCGGCCAGATGGGCGAAACCGAATTTGCCAAAGACCAGGGCATTGCCCTGACCCCGCCGGGCGGGTATGAAGCGGATCCGGTTACCCTCCAAACCCCTGTCGACTGGGTGTTTGCCGGTGGGGATGCGTTTTACGGCCCCAAATCCGTGGTGGATGCCGTGGCATCGGGAAAGACTGCGGCGGAAAGCATTCACCGGTTTATCAACGGCCTGGACCTGGCCGACGGCAGAGAAAAATCATGGGATTTTGAAAAACCGGAAATCGATAATGTGCCGCAGGTCCAGCGGATCACGCCGGAAAAACTGCCCGTGGAACAAAGAGAGGGCAATTTCAAGGAGGTGACCCAGGCCCTGGCCAAAGAGCTGATTGACCGGGAAGCGGCCCGGTGCCTGTCCTGCGGCATCTGTTCCGAGTGCTACCAGTGTGTGGAGGTGTGCCTGGCCGAGGCTGTGGACCATGACCAGGTGCCGGTGATAAGGGATGTCAGCGTGGGATCTGTGATCATGACCACAGGTGCCACCACCTTTGATCCGTCCGGCATGGATGACATATATATGTATAAACGGTCTAAAAATGTGATGACATCCCTGGAGTTTGAGCGGATTCTGTCTGCGGGCGGTCCCACCATGGGCCATCTGGTGCGGCCGTCTGATGAAAAGGAACCGGAAAAAATCGCCTGGCTCCAGTGCATCGGTTCCAGGGATACCAACCGGTGCGGCAATGGATACTGCTCTTCGGTGTGCTGCATGTATGCCATCAAAGATGCCATGATTGCCAAAGAACATTCGGAAAAAGCACTTGATGCCGCCATATTCAACATGGATATGCGGACCTTTGGCAAGGACTATGAAAAATACTACCGCAGGGCTGCGGACGAGGAAGGGGTCAGGTTTGTCAAATCCCGGATTCATTCTGTGGTGGAGGAACCCGGCACTGACAATCTCATCCTCAACTATGTGGATGAGGCCGGCCAGATGCAGCAGGAAGTATTTGACATGGTTATTTTGTCCGTGGGACTGACCATTCCCAAAGAAAGCGTGGACCTGGCCAACCGCCTCGGGGTTGGTCTCAATCCCTACAACTTTGTGGAAACCAGTCCCTTCAATCCCCTGGAGACCAGCCGGTCCGGCGTGTTTGTGTCCGGCTCTTTTCAGGGACCCAAAGATATTCCCTCATCGGTTACCGAGGCGTCGGGTGCTGCCTGTGCAGCAGGCAGGAACCTGTCTTCTGCCCGGCACACCCTGACAAAAACCGTGTCCATGCCAAAAGAGCGGGATGTGCTGGGTGAAGAACCCCGGGTGGGGGTGTTTGTATGCAAATGCGGCATCAACATTGCCGGGGTCATCGATGTGGAAGCGGTGGAAGCCTATACCAAAAATCTTCCCAATGTGGTGTATACCGGTGAAAACCTGTTTACCTGTTCCCAGGATACCCAGGTGTCCATCAAGGAGCTTATTGACGAACACCAGCTCAACCGGGTGGTGGTGGCATCCTGTACCCCCAAAACCCATGAGGGAATTTTCATGGATACCCTGGAAGAGGCCGGCCTGAACAAATACCTGTTTGAAATGGCCAATATCAGAAACCAGGATTCCTGGATGCATTTTCATGAACCGGAAAAAGCCACTGCCAAGGCCAAGGATCTCATCCGTATGGCCGTGGCCCGGGTCAGCACGTTGGGGCCGTTGCATGACAAGCGGATCTCCATCATTGACAAGGCCTTGGTGCTGGGCGGGGGTATCGCCGGCATGACCGCGGCAAAAGGCTTGGCTGACCAGGGGTTCCACGTGACCCTGCTGGAAAAGGAGGACACCCTCGGAGGGCTGGGCAGGCGGCTGCACCATACCATTGAGGGAGATGATGTCCAGGCCTTTGTGGAAAAGCTGGTGGAATCCGTGGAAACACACGAACATATCGAGGTGCTCAAACAGGCCCTGGTGGTGGAGTTCGGCGGCTATAAAGGCAATTTTACAACCGACGTTCTGGTGGGGCCTTCCATGAAACAGCGCAAGATCGATCACGGGGTCATGATTGTGGCCACAGGTGCCACGGAATACCAGCCTACGGAATACCTGTACAGCGAAAGTGAATCCGTGGTCACCCAGCTGGAACTGTCCGACATGCTGGCGGAAAAAAAGATGGGCAACCCGGATCGGGTCATCATGATCCAGTGCGTGGGATCCAGAAACGAAGAAAATCCCAACTGTTCCCGGGTCTGCTGCCAGAGTGCCGTAAAAAACGCCATTGCCATCAAGGAAACCAGTCCGGAAACCGATGTGTTCATTCTGTACCGGGACATGCGAACCTATGCCATGCTGGAGGAGTTCTACACCCAGGCAAGGAATATGGGGGTCATCTTTTCCCGGTTCAGCCAGGATGATCCGCCCAAGGTGGAAACGGACAGTGACGGCAAACTTTTTGTCAGCTTCCGGGACCATGTGCTGGGGCAGCATATCGAGGCGGAGGCTGACCTGGTGGCCCTGTCTGCAGGGGTTACCGCCGCCGATACCCGGGAACTGGCCACCATTATCAAGGCCCAGCGCAATCCCGAAGGGTTTTTCATGGAAGCCCATGTCAAGCTCCGGCCGGTGGACGGGGGAACCGAAGGGGTATTCATCTGCGGCACGGCCCACGGCCCCAAACTGATATCTGAAACCGTGGCCCAGGCCATGGCGGCCGCTTCCCGTGCCACCACCTACCTGTCCCAGGAATACCTGACCCTGTCTTCGGTGGTGGCGGAAGTCGACCAGACCCATTGTGCCTCCTGCCTGGCGTGTGTGCGGTCCTGCCCGTATCATGTGCCGGTGATCAACGAAATGGGGGTGTCCTACATCGATCCGGCCCTGTGCCATGGATGCGGGGTGTGCGCATCCGAATGCCCGGCCAAAACCATAAAACTGAACTGGTATGAGGATGAATCATTGCTCAGCAAGGTGGAAGCCCTGCTGGAGGGGGTATGATATGACAAAAGAATTTGAACCGGTGATACTGGCGTTCTGCTGCAACTACTGAGGGTATTCCGCTGCGGACCTGGCAGGTTCCATGCGATTGAAAATCCCGACAAGTTTCAGAATTATCCGCCTTCCCTGTACCGGAAAGATAGACATCATCCATATCCTGAGAGCCTTTGAAAAAGGAGCGGACGGGCTCTATGTAGTGGGATGCATGGAAGGGGACTGCCATTTTAACGAGGGTAATTTCCGGGCAAAAAAACGGGTGGAACAGGCTGCCCGGGTGCTGGACCTGATAGGGGTCGGCGGAGAGCGGGTGAAGATGTACAACCTGTCTTCCGGCGAAGGCCCTTTGTTTGCCCAGTATTCCATTGAAATGGTCAACAAGATCAAGGCACTGGGTCCAAGCCCCATACGGCTGGCAAAACACCGCGCGGCTGCGAAGGCTGATGCCGCCTGACCACAAAGGGAAACAACGTAACCGTCTAAGTAAAGAGGGAATCATGATAATAGCAGAGAAAAAACCCATCGAGGAAATTATCCAGGAGGTCAAGGATTTTGACCGGATCCTGATTCTGGGGTGCAATGAATGCGTCACCGTGTGCGAGGCCGGTGGGAAAAAAGAGGTGGAGGTGCTGGCATCGGTGCTTCGGATGTATTTCATGGCCCAGGGACAGGAAAAAACCATTGACGAGCGGACCCTGGAGCGCCAGTGCGACCATGAATATTTAGAAGAGATCAGAAATACCGTGGATGACTATGATGCCATTGTCTCTCTGGCCTGCGGGGTAGGGGTCCAGTTTGCCGCGGAAAAATATCAGACCATGCCGCTTTTGCCCGGGGTAAATACCGTCTGTCTGGGGGCCAACGAGGACCGGGGGCTGTGGACGGAACGGTGCCAGGCCTGCGGGTCCTGCGTGCTGGCGCGAACCGCTGGCATCTGCCCGGTATCCCGGTGTGCCAAACGGGTGTTGAACGGCCCCTGCGGCGGATCCACCAACGGCAAATGTGAAATCGCCAAGGATACGGACTGTGTTTGGCAGCTGATCATAGACCGGTTGAAAGCCCTTGACAAAATGGATGATTATGAGAAAGTAGCCCCTGTAAAAGACTGGTCCACTGACAGGGCCGGCGGCCCCAGAACCGTAACCAGGGAGGATGTGAAAATATGAGCGAATATGTGAGCAACAGCAGACTGGAGCGCGTTTTAAAGGCAGGGCATTTAGGGGTCACTTCCGAGTGCGGGCCGCCCAGGGGGAGTGATGCGGAAGAGGTCAAGAAAAAAGGCTTGCTCATCAAGGACCATGTGGATGCGGTAAATGTCACAGACAACCAGACCGCCATGACCCGCATGTCTTCTCTGGCCGCCTGTATTCACCTCAAACTGCTGGGCATAGAACCGGTGCTCCAGATGGTGACAAGGGACAGGAACCGGGTGGCCCTGCAGAGTGATATCCTGGGGGCGGCTTCTTTTGATATTCCCAACATGCTGTGCCTGTCCGGAGACCACCAGAGTTTCGGGGACTGCGCCCAGGGCCAGAACGTCCATGATGTGGATTCCATGCAGCTGGTGCAGACCGTACGCCACATGCGGGATGAAGGCAAATTTCTGGGCGGTGATGCCATCAAGCACCCCCCGAAAATCTTTGTGGGGGCTGCCGCCAATCCGTTTGCAGATCCCTTTGAAATCCGGATACCGCGTCTGGCCAAAAAAATTGCCTGCGGCGCGGAGTTTATTCAGACCCAGTGCATCTACAATATGGACAAGTTCAAGGAATGGATACGCAGGGCCGTGGACAGGGGGTTGACGGAAAAAACCTTTATCATGGCCGGCATGACCCCCATGAAGTCGGTGGGTATGGCCAAATACATGAAAAACAAGGTGCCGGGCATGGATGTGCCTGATGAAATCATCGACCGCCTGGCCGGCGTGGAAAAAAAGAAACAGGCCCAAGAGGGCATCAATATCTGTGTGGAGCATATCCAGGAACTGTCTGAAACCAAGGGGGTATCCGGGTTCCACATCATGGCCATTGAATGGGAAGAAAAAGTGCCTGAGATCGTGGAAAGAAGCGGTCTGCACCCAAGGCCCGAAATATAGACAAAACATTCAGACAAACGGATGCCATGAGAACCAGGGCCTGGTAACATCTTTTCCAGTCCCTGGTTTTTATGTTTCGGTTGCTGTGTGTATATACGTTTATTCATTTGTGACACAATAAGGAGATGGTATGGCAGTCATTGTGAAATACATTGTTGTCAGGAACGGAGAGGAAAAAATGACATTTGCGACAAAAAAAGAAGCAGACGCCTATGACAAAATGCTTGATATTGCCGACAATTTGTTTGAATTCCTGGACAATGCAGATGTGAAATTATCAGAAACCCAGATGGAAGACCTCTCTTTGCTGCTGGCCCAAAACCGGGATTCTGTGATGCCCATTCTCCGGGGAGTAAGCCCGAAAAAAAAGGAGACACCTGCACAGAAAACAGCCGCTGACAAAACAGCCCCTGACAAAACCGGGCCTGAAAATACCGGTTCCAATGCAAAGGGGGCAAAAAATCCGGCGCCTAAACAAAAACGGTCAAAAAAACAGGGGTAGCCTGTTTGGTGCCAAGGCGCTGGAAACCGGGTTTATTTTTTTGAATTGTATGATTTGTTTATTTATTATAGATAGTTATAATCCATATTCATGGCAGGTTCTGGTCTAAAGTTTGCCAAAAGTTCAAAATCATGAACTTTTTGAAGCCATGATTGGCAAAACAGGCAAGAATCGTTGGATTTGTACAATATATGTCTTTTGTTTTGGTTTTTTTATTCTTTTCAGATCCTTTTCTGACAGGCATTTCCCCATGATATGTCCCATAATTGTTTTTTTCGACTGTTTTCTGGCACACCCGTTGCATAAATAAATTTTCAACTAATCGCCAATTAGTTTTTTCATCTTTTTTTCCTTTTCCAAAAAAGGCTGTCCAGAACGGGCAGCCTTTTTTGGTTTGGCAGCAGCATTGGTTTTTCTGATACCAGCAGAGCCCATGAAACCAGGGAACCGGTGATATTTGATCATGAAATTTCACCACACATGGCCCTGCAACCAACCGTGCCCATTCAAAGAAAAGCCGGTATCCCGAATGGTTGTCATGACAGGTGCTGTCTGAGCTGATCAATAATTTCCTGGTTTTCCGGAAAACGGCCGGCCGCATGTTTTGAAAAAACTTTTTTTTGGCCGGCCGTTATGTCATACACCCCGTTGCTGCCCGGAACCAGTTTCGGGGTAATATCCAAAGCCTGTTGTATCTCGTCTGCCAGACCGGCAGCCCGTGGCTGGTAGTTTCATACAGCGCAATAGGTGATGGTGATTTCCATAATTTCCTCCTTTTCTTGTGTGTCAGGAATCAGTTGTGAATTGTTTCATAATATAGTAAATATAAAATATTTTTATTGCAAATGCAAAGAAGCAGCTTAGTTTTAGGAGTAACAATTCAACAGACCATGAAAAGGTGATTCCATGACAGAAATTATTTTTGAATTCCTGCACAAAATCGGTTTTACCCACCCTGTTCATCCAGCGTTGACCCATATTCCCATGGGTATGGTAATGGGCGCTGTTGTGTTCCGTCTGGCCGCATTTCTGCCCCGCATGAAAATTTTGGCAAAGACCGGGTACCATTGCGTCGTACTGGCACTTTTGGGGGTGGCTCCCACGGTTTTTACCGGGTATCTGGACTGGCAGTACCGGTATGGCGGGATCTGGGAGTTTCTGATTGTGTTGAAAATGGTGCTGGCAGGGATTCTTACGATTTTGCTGCTTGTGGTTGTTATCAAGGATGACCCGGAAAACCCCGGACTGGACCGGCGCACCGGATTTTATCTGCTGCTGGTGCTGGTTGCCATCGGCCTGGGATATTCGGGTGGTGAACTGCAGTACGGATAAGCATTTTTTTTCAGGCAAAGCGGTGTTCCATAAATGGGAACTGTTTTCCCATGCATGAAATACAGACACAAAGGAGTGACAAAATGATACGGAAAATCGGATGGATGGTATTGGCGGCAGCATTTCTTTTCCCTGCAGGCCTGTTTGCGGCAGACTTTGCCCATACACTGGAAGCAAAAAACATGACGGTTTCCTGGACCCTGGAAGGGGACCAGGTTCATATGCAGTTGTCTGCCAAAACCACCGGGTGGGTGGCCATTGGCATTGATCCGGAAAATGCCATGGGCGGGGCCGACATTATCATGGGTGCGGTCAAGAACGGCAAGGTCAAGATTGTGGACCATTATGCTGATGCCAAAAGAGGCCATTCCCCGGATGACCGACTGGGGGGAAGCAACCATGTGATCAATCCGGAAGGCAGTGAGACAGACGGGGTTACCACCATCTCCTTTACCCTTGCCGTGGCAGCAGCGGAAGAGTGGGACAAGCCCATTCATACCGACAAAATGACCCGTACCATGATCGCTTACGGTACCGGCCGTGATTCCTTCCGTACCACCCACCGGTATCGGGCGGTGTATGACATCAATTTTGCCACTGGAGAGGCTGTCAAGGTGAAATGATTCAAGTGAACCAGGAATATGGGCAGCACCGGGCTGTCTGGATCTGCTGTCTGGTGGTGTTGCTGTTGTGGCATCACCCTGCTATCGGCAGTGAAGAAGCCGGCATGCATTCCCAAGATCATGCAGGCATGCATGACACAACCGGCATGCATGATGCTGTTTCTGGTGAAGACGCCCTGGATGATGCAGATACGGCAGATACGGGCCATGACCATGCACAAATGGTCATGGCGGCAGAAGCGCAAGACCCGGATCTGGCAGACAAGGTCAGGGTGGAGGAGAAACTGGGGGACTATATCGATCTTGGGGCAGAGTTTGTGGATGCCACCGGCAGTACTGTGGTGCTGGAAACAATTTTTGACAAACCAGTGGTCATTTTGCCCATCTGGTTTTTGTGCCCCACGGTGTGCAGCTTTCTCCAGGCGGATCTGGCAAAGGCATTGAACAAGGTGGGGCAGACACCGGGAAAAGACTTCCATGTCATCACCTTGAGTTTTTCAGATGATGAAGGCCCTTCCCATGCCAGTGCAGCAAAGAAAAATTATGCCAATCTGATCCAGCGGGAATTTCCCATGGAAAACTGGTATTATCTCACCGGCGATGCCGAGAATATCCGCCGGGTCACTGATGCGCTGGGATATTATTTTGTCAAAAGAAAAGCACATGAATATATCCACCCTAACGTGATGGTGGTGCTGGCAGAAAATGGAAAAATCATCCGGTATCTTTACGGCCCGGGGTTTCTGCCGTTTGACTTAGGGATGGCTGTGACAGAGGCCCAAAAAGGGATGCCCGGCATCTCCATCAAACGGGGGGTGCTTTCTTTTTGTTTTGACTATGATCCTGAAAACAAAACCTATGTGTTCAAGATGTTCCGGATCACGGGAACCGCCATTCTGGTTCTGCTGGCAGGATTTGTGGTGTTTTTGCTCAGGCCCGCCAAAAAACGCAGACAGGGCCGAAGATAAACCTGGGAAACCATTATCGAGAACCCATTATATGGAGGCTTTGGTCAACCATCTGAACGCTTTCATTATTTGTCATATCAGGGGCATGGCCGTTATTATTCCCCGGGCCTGATTACACACATTACGCTTTTGTTGTAACCCTTTGCGAGGTTGTCATGGAAACGGCTGCATCATTTTATGAGACACCGGAACCTGCCCGATTCTCCGGTATCTGGTCCTGGCTGTTCACTCTGGATCACAAGCGTATCGGATTGATGTACCTGTATGCTATTTTGTTCTGGTTTCTTCTGGCAGTTTTTCTGGGAGGGGTGCTCCGCCTGGAGCTGATGTTTCCCGGAGAAACCGTTCTGTCTGCGCAGCTGTATAATTCCGCGTTCACCCTCCATGGGGTGGTGATGATTTTTTTGTTCATCATCCCGGCCCTGCCGGCTGTTTTCGGCAATTTTTTTCTGCCCATTCATATCGGCGCAGATGATGTGTATTTTCCCAGGCTCAATCTGCTGTCCTGGTACCTGTATATGGCCGGCGGGGCAATTGCTGTTTTTTCGCTTTTCTCGGGCGGCTTTGCCGACACCGGGTGGACATTTTATGTGCCGTTTTCCATTTCCACCAATACCAATGTGTCCACCGCTGTTTTTGCCGCCTTTGTCCTGGGATTTTCCTCCATGCTCACCGGGCTGAATTTTATCACCACCGTGCACAAGATGCGGGACCGGGCCATGGGATGGCTGCAGATACCTTTGTTCACGTGGAGCCTGTATGCCACCGCCTGGGTGCAGCTGCTGGCAACCCCAGTGGTCACCATCACCCTGGTGCTGGTGATGATTGAACGGTTTTTCAATGTGGGGCTGTTTGATCCTGCCAGGGGCGGGGATCCTATCCTGTACCAGCACCTTTTCTGGATGTATTCCCATCCGGCGGTGTATATCATGATACTGCCGGGCATGGGGGTTATTTCAGAAATCATTCCGGTGTTTGCCAGAAAATCCATTTTCGGGTACAAAGCCATTGTGGGCTCGTCCCTGGCCATTGCCATTGCCGGTTCCCTGGTGTGGGCCCACCACATGTACACCAGCGGTATGAGTGATACCGCTGTTTTCGTGTTTTCCCTGCTCACCTTTGTGGTGGCCATTCCTTCGGCCATCAAGGTGTTCTCCTGGGTGGCCACCCTGTACAAGGGGGCCATTGAAATGACCCCGCCCCTGTTTTTTTCTCTGTGCTTTATCTACCTGTTTTCCGTGGGCGGGCTCACCGGCCTGGTACTGGGGGCGGCAGGCGCCAATATCCATGTTCATGATACCCATTTTGTGGTGGCCCATTTTCACTTCACCATGTTCGGGGGTACGGGATTTGCCTTTTTTGCGGCCCTGCATTACTGGTGGCCCAAAATGTTCGGCCGGATGTATGATTTCAAAAAAGCCTATATCGCTGCCATCCTTGTGACCGGGGGATTCATGTTTCATTATGTGCCCATGTTTGTTCTGGGCCTTCAGGGCATGCCCAGGCGGTATTATGATTACCTGCCCCAGTATGCGCAAGGCAATTTTTTTGCCGGGTTCGGCGCCCTGTTCATGATACTGGGGATTGGTCTTATGGTGGCCAACCTTATGGCTTCTTTTGCCAGGCACAGAGATGCCGGATCTGATCCCTGGGGCGGGGTGACCCTGGAGTGGACCATTCCGTCTCCCCCGCCGGTGCACAATTTTGTGCGCCCGCCTGAAATAATGGCATACCCCTATGATTTTTCCGGGGTGACAGACAGATCTGCCCAGAGGCCAAAAGGAGAATAAATGGCTGAAAAGCCGGACCAGACCGGAAAAAAACTGGGCATGTGGCTGTTTCTGTATACAGAGATCATCCTGTTCGGCGGTCTGTTTGTCCTGTATGCCGTGTATTTTTCCTGGTACACACCCGATTTTATTCTGGGTGCCAAACAACTGGATCTGGGTTTTGGGCTTGCCAATACCGT
Organism: Desulfotignum sp.; assembly: GCA_035268905.1. GTDB lineage: Bacteria > Desulfobacterota > Desulfobacteria > Desulfobacterales > Desulfobacteraceae > Desulfotignum. Next base: position 22,511 of record DATFJY010000288.1, on the reverse strand, counting down.
TATTCTGCTGGTTTCCTCATTTCTGGTGGCTGCCAGCATCACAGCGGTGCAGAAAAATCAGAGACCCTTTGCACTGACAGCACTGGCAGGTGCTTTGGTCTGCGGTGCTGTTTTTCTGGTGAACAAATATGTTGAATGGGGCCACAAGATAGAGATCGGTATTTTTCCGGGCTCGGAAAAACTGCTGGACGGCCCTGCACCCCAGAACCTGTTTTTCGGGTTGTACTATGTGGTCACAGGGCTTCACGGCATTCACATCGTTATCGGCATGGTGCTTTTAGGGGTGAGCTTTGTTTTGGTTCTTTGTCGGAAAATTACGGCACAAGATGATGCAGTGCTGGACAATTGCGGCCTTTACTGGCATCTGGTGGACCTGATCTGGATATTTATTTTCCCCTTGTTTTACCTGGTGGTGTGATAAGGAGGCGGAATGGCACATGCATCTCACATATTTTCCTACAAAACCCTGGGGCTTGCGCTGGGGGCTTTGCTGGTACTTACCGGCGTGACGGTGGGGGCATCTTACATCGATCTGGGATGGATCAATGTGTGGATCGCACTGGTGATAGCCTCCACAAAGGCCGGCCTGGTGCTGGTGGTGTTCATGCACATAAAATCTGCTGGAAAAGGCGTGGTGGTGTCTTTTCTTTCCACTGTGTGCTTTCTGGCCATTATGATCGGCTTTATTTTCTGGGACGTGGCATTCAGGTGAGGTAAAGATGAGCGATATCATGAATCCGGTTACCTTGGTGGACAGATCCTTTTATTTTATCATAGGGTTTTCTTTTATTTTCCTGTTTGCCATCACCCTGGTGATGATCTATTTTGTGATCCGCTACCGCAGGAGCAGGCACCCGGTATCAGCGGACATACGGGGGAACTGGAAACTGGAGACTGCCTGGGTGTTTATCCCCGCCATCATCGCCCTGGCCATGTTTGCCTCCGGGTGGCAGGCCTATACCGGGTTGCGCAATGTGCCGGAAGATGCCATGGAGATCGAGGTCATTGCGCAGTCTTTTTCCTGGATTTTCATCTATGGCAATGGCAAGGAAACCGAAAATGAGATCCTGGTGCCGGTGAACACGCCGGTAAAACTCACTATCACATCGGCAGATGTGATCCACAGCCTGTTTATACCCGCTTTCCGGGTCAAGGTGGATGCGGTGAAAGGCATCAAGACCCATGCCTGGTTCCTGCCGGAAAAACAGGGGGAATATTTCTTCCAGTGCACGGAGTTCTGCGGGGTGGGGCATGCAGATATGACCGGTGTGGTCAGTGTGGTGTCGCAGGAGATGTTTGATGAATGGGTGGAAGAAGTTGACGAATGGTAATTCTGCCATGGCCGTATCTGCCCGGCTGGTGCATCCGGCAGGCCGGGTGAGAATTTTCACAGAACTCACCAAGGCCCACCTCACCTTTTACATCGCCCTGTCCGCTGTGTTCGGCCATGTGATCTCCTCAAGAGAACCAGGGGCAGACACCCTGGTTCTGGGAACTGCTGTCTGGCTGCTGGCAGCAGGGGCTGCCGTGCTGAACAATATCCAGGACCGCAGATATGATGCATATTTTGTCAGAACATGCCGCCGCAGCCTGCCCCGAAAAAAAATAACACCAAAAACAGCCGGATATATTGCAGCAGGCCTTGTTTTGTCCGGACTCGGGATCTTGTTTCTATATTTTGGCCAGCTTTTTTCCCCGGTTTTGGGTATCCTGTCCCTTGTCTGCTACAATGCGCTGTATACCCCGATGAAAAAAAAAACATGCCTGGCGGTTCTGCCGGGGATTGTCTGCGGCATGCTGCCCCCGGCCATCGGCTGGACTGCCGGCAGCATGACATCATCTTACACAGACATTCACACACTGCTTGTTTTGATGCTGGTAACCGGCATCTGGCAGGTGCCCCATTTCATGGTCCTGGCATCAAGGCACACACCTGTTGGTTCTGATCCTGTGCCGTTTTTCACACCACCAGTCGTGTGGAGCATTTCAGAACGTAACATCCAGATTCTCATCTGGACCAGCCTGTACAGCCTGGCCGTTTTTTTGTTCATCATCAACGGCGGGATCGCCTCTTATGCATTTTCTGCTGCCCTGGCAGGCATGGCCCTGGTTCTGCCTGTGGGCCTGGCCGCTTTCTTCAAAAGGTGTGCGAATCCCAAGACTGCCCCGGGGTTTTATGCCATCAATCTGTCCATGCTTTTTTTCATGGTTCTGGGCATACTGGATCACCTGCTTGTCTGAAAACAGGCTGTCCAGTATGGCTGCATTTCCATGGCGCCCCCCCCCCTTTTTTTTAGTTTAGACAAACTTTGACATATGTATTGCCTGGGGGATGGCAAGCAGAAGGGTTACAGTTTTTTCTCTTTTTTTATGAGGGCGGCAATGCCGAAGGACAGATCCTGGATGATCCGGGTTTCAGAAACACCTAAGCGCCGGAAATTGCTGATGTCAAACACAGATCCGGTAACCTGTGTCTTTTCACCGGCTGTGCCCCGGATCTGGAGGCCATGGTCACGGGCCAGTTTTTTCATCATCTCTGGCTGCTTTTCCAGTTTCGGCAGCCGGATATGAACCCCGGCACGCATGGCGGTCCCGATATTGGTGGGGCAGGCGTTCAGATAGCCCAGGTCTGGATGAGCTGCAAAAACAAGGTATTGTCCAAGCATCTCCAGTGCCGTGGCCAGGCGGTTGAATACCCGAACGAGATGTCCGGATCTTTCCATACAGATGATCCGCAGATGGTCCTCTTCATTGATCCATACCATGAATTTTTTGTCTTCACTGGTGTATATCCCCCGGGACAGGGGGAAATCCCTGATGATGCCGGCGGCTTCCTGGAACCGGTCTCCAGGGGGAAAGGCTCTGCCGGCAAGGCACTCTCTCGGTATCTGTTCCGGTTCGAGTTCTCCCATGGGGTGATAGCAGCCCTTTAGCGGGGCAGGCAGAAGTTTCAATGCATCCAGTATCTGTTTTTCCACGCATTGTCTGTCCTGGCGGCTGATATGGGGAGGGAATGCATGTGCCGCAAGATTTCTGGCCACCCTTACCCTGGAGGAAACAATGAAATCCCCGTCCGGGTCCAGGTCGGCAGTATCCAGAAGGGCCAGTTCTCCTGTATGGCGGACAGGGCCTGTGATCTGGTGATAGGATGTGATCACCGGATCAAATATTTCCCTGAACAGGGTATAGGATTCCGCATCCCCGGCATAGATGCCGATACTGGAATCATGATTTTTCTGCCCGGATTGGATGGCCAGGGGCAGGGTGAATCCTGTGGCGGTTTTGCGCATAGCCAGGCGGTCAAACAATGCCCGGGTCAAAAACCGGGCAGCAAGGGCGCAGGATGCTTCAGGAAACAGCGGACCGGTCACATGCATCAGCTTTCATATTTGGAAGACTGGCAGGAAATGCCCCTGGCAAGAGTGGTCTGGATCATGTCCAGCACATCGCAGTCATCGTGGCACCGGGGCAGATCCTTTCTGCGGGGGCAGTTGCGGCAGGGGCTGCGGGTCAGATAACCGATTTCAAAATCAAACAGGTCTCTTTTTATCGCTGGGTTCATGGCTGTATCTTTCTTTTTGTTCACAGGAGCAATATACCAGACACAGGGCGGTATCGTCAATACAGTGTTTGATAAAGGGATTTCTGGATATTTACCATAGCAGCGTACCCGCTATGGGGAGCCCCTGTTGGTGTTCTGTGAACGGACCGTCAGATTCGGAGGGGGCCTGGTAAAATTTGCCGGGATGAATTCCAAACAGAGGGCTGGTGGCTGCACTTCATTGTGCTTATGCAGACAGGCCCCCGCAGATCTCGTGCCGGGCACAGGATACCACCAGGGGCGGGGCCCGGGAAAGCGTGCTGCATAGAACAATCAAAAACCTGGCATGCTTATGGCAAATATCCAGGGGATTTATTTTGCCTTGTCAGACTTTGGCAGTCATGATAAGGGAAAAAGCAGTGGCAGTAATTGTTTGTTAATCTCCTGGAATAAGGTGGCTTTTTGTGGCTGAATCACGGTTTGCGGAACTCAAGGAAAAGGAAAAACAGGCCAGAAAACAGATCGTTATAGAATCAGCCCTGGCGCTGTTTGCAAAAAAACCGTTTTATGCGGTGGGAATGCGGGAGGTGGCAGAAGAGGCCGGCATCTCTCCTGCCACCATTTACCGGTATTTCCCCAGCCAGGAAGATCTGTTCAACGAAGCCTTTCTCCAGGATATAGCTTCTGCCAGCAAAGATTTTGAAGCCATGGTGGAAACAGATGAACCTGCCAGTATCGAGCAGTTCGGGGTGAAATTTGTTGACCATCTCATTGAAAATGAACCCACATTTCAGATGATGACCTACCTGATGCTCAAGGACAACCTGACCCATCCGGTCATGGGACAGTTTGATTCCGTGACCAAGATCTTTTTTGACCTGTTTGCCAGGCTCCTCACCCGCCATGGTGTTGCCGCAGACAGTGCCAGGATCTATTCCCATGCGTTTGTGGCATCCATTACCGGTATTCTCATGACATTCCGCAATGCGCCCTTGAAAGACAAGTCATCCAGACGGGATCACATTATAAAAGTGGTGAAAATCACCGCATCCCTGTACGCAAATCAGCTGCTGGGCCAGCAGGGTGGTAAACGTTTGTAATACCCATTGTGCATGGCCTGGTTTACCCATGATCCAAAGGAGGCAGTTATGGAAAAGACCGTATTGGTACCGGTGGCCCAGGGAATAGAGGAGATGGAGGCCATTACCATCATCGATGTGCTCAGGCGTGCCGGCGCAAAGGTGGTGGTGGCATCTGTGGATGAAATGGATATCACGGCTGCCCGGGGCACCCGGTTTACAGCAGATGCATTGATCAAGGACTGCCTGGACCAGCCCTTTGACCTGATTGTGCTGCCCGGCGGCATCCCCGGGGCAGAGAATTTGAAAAATTCCGAAGATCTGGCCTTTCTTCTGAAAAACCAGGCAGTGCAGAAAAAGCTTTACGGTGCCATCTGTGCCTCGCCGGCAGTGGTCCTGCATCACCTGGGTCTTGTGACGCCGGGGGCTGTGACCTGTCATCCAGGCTTTGCCGGCCAGATCGAGGGGGGAACAGTGCAGGACAAAAACGTGGTCACGGACGGGTGCTGTATCACCAGCAAAGGCGCGGGAACCGCCCTGGAATTTTCCCTGGAACTGGTGGCCCGGCTGTTTGATGAGAAAACCGTGGATGATGTCAAAGGGGGACTGGCCCTTTAGGCCGGAAAACCGGTTGTGGATTTTCTGGCAGGGATGACCCGGAAACAGCGGCAGCGAACCCTGCAGATCGGTCTGGGGTTCGGCATGCTGGTGGTGGTGATCCTGGTGGAGGTTCTGGCCATCTCCCCGGGGGGGATCTATTCCTATACCAAAGAGGGGTTTCGGGCCTTTAAGATAGGTGCGCCTAAAAAACGGGTCCTGGCGGAAATCAACCATGTGCCGGCCATCAGAACCCTTGATACCTGTGCGCCCAATTCCAGCACAACCCTTGTCACCCGGCGCCATTTTTCCTATACAAAAGCACTTGACACCGCAAATGTGTGGATCGCCCGGTACAGAAAGGAAAATGTGCTGATTTTCAAGTTTCAGGACCAGACCCTGGTGCGGATACTGCTGTTGAAAACACGGTTCAACCGTGAGATATCCTCTCCTTTGTTTGATGCCTGCCGGCCGGATCTGCTGCAGAACGTGGACCGGTTTCTGGAAACGCAGACCGATCATGCGGTGTTTTATCATTAGCCCCCGTGGTATGCGCCAGACGGGATATTTGGCCTTATAGTGCCGGTCACATAACTTGATACTTGTGGTGATATCTAAGGTATGCCCGGTATCGGTTCCTATGACCTGAACCATAGCATGCCGGGTTTTCCATCTTTTTGTGCAGCATCCTGTTACGAACTCCGCTCCCCCCCATAGAAACGCACACTTTTTGTGATATTCAGGCGCCAAAAACATGGATTGCATGTTGGACCGGTTTGCTGTATATCAGGATGGGGTCAGGCATGCGCATCAAGATATCAAAATGGGGTCAGGAAAAGGACGTATGAACCAGACAGACAATATAAAACCGACACGTATCGGGGTCGTGGGGGGCGGTTCCTGGGGAACCGCCCTTGCCAAACTGCTGGCAGATAAAGGCTGGGACCTGGATTTCTGGATATATGAGCCTGAGGTGAAAGAACAGATTGACACCTTTAGGGAAAACCGGGTGTTTCTGCCGGGGTTTCATCTGCCGGCATCCATTTGTCCCGCCAATGATATGGAAACCGTGGTGAAAGACAAAGATGTGGTGCTGGTGGTGGTGCCTTCCCATTGCATGCGGGCAGTGGCATTGCAGATGAAGCCGTTCATTGCAGAAAATGCCGTGGTGGTCAGTGCTTCCAAGGGCATCGAAAACAAGACCCACCTGACCATGACCGGTATTTTTCAAGAGATCTTCGATCATATTCCTTCCAAAAACCTGGCGGTGCTGTCCGGCCCGAGTTTTGCCAAGGAGGTGGCAGCCGGCATTCCCACGGTGGTGGCAGCTGCATCCAGGGACCGGGAAGTGGCGCAGTTTGTCCAGTCTGTTTTTTCCTGTCCCACTTTCCGGGTGTATGTAAATGATGATCCCGTGGGCACCCAGATCGGCGGGGCTGTGAAAAACGTGCTGGCCATTGCCGCCGGCATCTGCGATGGCATGAACATGGGGTTGAACCCCCGGGCCGCGCTCATCACCCGGGGGCTGACCGAGATGAACCGCCTGGGCACCCGGCTGGGGGCGGATCCGTTGACCCTGTCCGGCCTGGCCGGGGTAGGGGACCTGTTGCTCACCTGCACCGGGGCCTTGAGCCGAAATTACACCGTGGGCGTTCAGATAGGCCAGGGCAAAAAACTGGATGATATCATCTCGGAGATGCGCATGGTGGCTGAAGGGGTGAAAACCACCCGGTCTGTGTACAACCTGTCCCGCAAACTCGGGGTGGATCTGCCCATCTGCAACGAGGTATATTATGTACTGTTTGAAGATCTTCCTGTGGCGGAAACCGTGCAGCGCCTCATGAACCGGTCCCTGAAACACGAACTGGACGGGGTGGTGTAAAAACCGGTAGTGACCAGCAGGCAGCTATTTGTAATTGTTGATCGAAACTGATGACTGGTTCTGACGGCTTTCATAAAAAAATAAAGGAGGCACTATGCCCTATGTCAACATCAAGATTACAAAGGAAGGGGCCACCAAAGAGCAGAAAACCGAGCTGATCCAGGGAGTGACCCGGCTGCTGGCGGATGTGCTGGGGAAAAATCCCGCCACCACCTTTGTGACCATTGAAGAGGTGGACACCGACAACTGGGGTGTGGGCGGCATCCCGGTCACCGAGCTGCGGAAGCAGCAGACATAACCTGTCTCGGCTTTCAGTCTCATACCATGGCAATCCCAATTCGTGACAGCCTGGACCTGTCCGGTCCGGGCGTGATCTGCCTGATCGGTGGCGGCGGCAAGACCAGCCTGATGTTCCGCCTGGCAAATGAACTGGCAGAAGCCGGCAGCAGGGTTCTTTCCACCACCACCACCAATGTGCATTTTCCTTCAAAAGAGCAGTCAGCTGTCACCCTGGTGGCAGACACGGCACAAACCCTTGCGGCCCGGAGCGTTTCTTTTTTGAAGATGCACCGCCACCTGTCCGCCGGCAGCCTGCATGTGAAAAGTACCGGCAAACTCAAGGGGTTTTCAGCACCGGTCATCGATGAGATTTGGCATGCCGGCTGCTTTGACTGGGTCATTGTGGAGGCGGACGGGGCCAGGCAGCTGCCCATCAAGGCCAGCGACACTTATGAACCGGTGATGCCCGGGGTCACCACGACAGTTATCCATGTCACCGGCCTGGATGCCCTTGATACGCCTTTGGATGAGGCGCATGTCCACCGGTCTGCCATATTTTCTTGCAACACCGGCCTGGCTTTGGGAAGCCGGGTGGATATTTCTGCCATTGCAGTGTCCTGTGTACTGGAAACACAAAAAGCCTGTGTCCTGGCCGGATCTGATCCAGCCGCCGTTGTCTGGCTCAACAAGGCAGATGACCCGGGCCGGGTGACTGCCGGCCATGCAATTGCTGCCCGGTTGCAAAAAGACCGGCAAAATTGGCAAAAAAGAGATGTCCAACAAGGCAAAGGAAAAGCCCTCATTCACCATAACAAAGCCTGCCCATGGCCCGGCAGGGTGGTGATCGCCAGCCTGTCAGACCCGGATCCGGTCAAGGGCGTGGTGGTCTTGTGATGCCCGAAAATGCAGGCGCCTGCAATAAAAAGGTTGCCGGTGTCATTCTGGCGGCTGGATGCGGATCACGCATGGGTGCCGTCAAACAACTGCTGCCCTTTGAAAACACCACCATCCTGGGCCGGGTGGTCGCTACGGCCAGGGCATCCCTGCTGGATGATATTGTCCTGGTTCTGGGATCTGAAGCTGGCCGGGTCCGCTGTTCCCTGGACCGGACCTATCTGGACCTGCCCCAACCGGATATGATGTACCCGGATATGACGTATTCAGACTTGACTTATCCGGATATGACCGGCATTCACGTGGTCGAAAATTTGGACTGGCACAAAGGCCAGGCTTTTTCCGTGGCTGCCGGTATCAAGGCCCTGCCGCCGGAAACCGGCGGTGCCCTGTTCCTGCTGGGGGACCAGCCCCTGGTTATGGTTCAGACCATCAACCGCCTGGTATCGGTTTTCCAGACAACCGATCATTGGATTGTGGCCCCCTGTTACAACGGGCAGCGGGGGAATCCCGTGCTGGTGGCAGCGCCGTTGTTTGACCGGCTGATACATCCGGCCGGAGATGCCGGGGCCCGGGTGTTGTTCGATGAATTCAGGCACCGGATGCACTGTCTGGATGTGGATGATCCCGGCATTCTCAGGGATGTGGATACACCCGAGGATTACGCTGCCCTGTTTCGGAACCGGAACAGCGGGTAAACCGGTTTTAACGACAACCATGCCCATGCGGGTACGACCAGAGATGAACGAATCTTTTTACAGGTCGTTCAGTCATAAATGAGAAAGAGACAAGGAGAAAAACAGCCCCATGATACGGTCTTTCAGAGGCAAAACACCACGCATTGCTCGGTCCGCTTTTGTGGACGACACCGCAGTGCTGATCGGAGATATTGAAATCGGTGAAGAAACCAGCGTGTGGCCCGGAGCCGTCATTAGGGCCGACCTGGGAAAAATCACCATCGGCAGGCAGAGCATTGTGGAGGATAACTGTGTGATCCACGCCGGCGCCCCCGGGGGAAGAGATGGAAATGTTTTCATCGGCGACCGGGTGGTCATCGGCCACGGGGCAGTGCTCAACTGCCGGTCCATCGGCAATTACGTGCTCATCGGCATGAATGCCACCCTGCTCCATGAAGCCTGCATCGGCGATTTCTGCCTCATCGGTGCTGCCGCCCTGGTGGGGGCCGGCAAAATCATCCCGGATTATTCCCTGGTGTTCGGCGCCCCCGGGAAGATCAGGGGCTGTCCGTCGGAAGAACAGCTCTGGTGGGCAAAAAGCGCGTATGAAGAATACAAGCCTTTGATAGAGGAATATAAAAAAGCGCAAGCTGGATCAGTGTTTTAGGGATCAATGATCTCAATCACGGGTCCGATGGTATCGGCAAGAGCCTCCGGGGCTGGTGTTCTGCCGAATATATCCGATACAATCACCTTACCCATTTTTCAGGTCGGCCAGCTGTTTCTTCAGGTCATCATATTCATCTTCACTGGATCTTTGCCATAGCAGCCTACCCGCTATGGGGAGCCCCTGTTGGTGTCCTGTGAACGGACCGTCAGATCCGGAGGGGGCCTGGCAAAATTTGCCGGGATGATCCCAAACAAAGGGCGGGTGGCTGCACTTCATTGTTCTTATGCAGACAGGCCCCCGCAAATCTCGGCCGGGCACAGGACACCACCAGGGGCGGGGCCCGGGAAAGCGTGCTGGATAGAACGACCAAAAATCTGGCATGCCTATAACAAATATCCAGATCTTCATTTATCTCTTTCAACCCGATTTGGAATATGGTATTGATGAAAGTTTTAAATGCATGACCATACTTGGTGAAGCTGCTGCGGCACGGGGTGCTGAAAACGGCCTGCGGCACGGAGATAACAGGCACAGATGCCAGCTGACAAAAGAGGGTGCAATGGAAGAGATGAGCAACCGAGGCCATTTTATTGAAACCATTATCCGGCAGGATGTGGCAAATCACAAAAACGACGGCCGTGTGGCCACCCGGTTTCCGCCGGAACCCAACGGATATCTGCACATCGGCCATGCAAAATCCATCTGCCTGAATTTCAACATGGCCAAAAAATTTGCCGGTCACTGCAACCTGCGGTTTGATGATTCCAACCCGGTCAAAGAAAAACAGATCTATATCGATTCCATTGAATCCACGGTGCACTGGCTGGGATTTGATTACGGCAACGCATTGTTTGCCTCGGATTATTTTGACCGGCTGTATGCATTTGCCGAAGAACTCATTGAAAAAGGCCTGGCCTATGTGTGCAGCCTGCCGGCTGAAGAGATCCGATTTTACCGGGGCACCCTGACCGAACCGGGAAAAAACAGCCCCTTCCGGGACCGGTCCGCAGGCGAGAACCTGGACCTGTTCCGGCGTATGAAACAGGGGGAATTTGAAGAAGGCACCCACACCCTGCGGGCCAGAATCGACATGGCCTCCCCCAACATCAATCTGCGGGATCCGGTTATCTATCGCATCAAAAATGCCCCCCATCCCAGAACCGGGGACAAATGGTGCATCTATCCCATGTATGATTTCACCCACTGCGTGTCCGATGCCCTGGAAGGGATCACCCACTCTTTGTGCAGTCTGGAATTTGAAGACCACCGTCCCCTGTATGACTGGTACCTGGACAATCTTTCCGTGCCCTGCCATCCCCAGCAGATCGAATTTGCCCGCATGAACATCAATTTTACGGTTTTGTCCAAGCGCAAGCTCCAGCTCCTGGTGGACCAGGGCCATGTGGCGGGCTGGGATGATCCCCGTCTACCCACACTGGAGGGGATGCGGCGGCGGGGCTATACCCCGGCGGCCATCAGAACATTCTGCGATACCATCGGCGTGTCCAAAAAGGAAAGCCGCATCGACGTGGGGCTGCTGGAATCCTGCCTCCGGGATGACCTCAATGAAACCGCGCCCCGGGCCATGGGGGTGCTGCGGCCCTTGAAGGTGATTATCGAGAACTATCCGGAAGACAAAACAGAAACCCTTTCCGCCATGGTCCATCCCCAGAAGCCGGAAATGGGAACCCGGGAAATCACCTTTTCCAGAGAGATCTATGTGGAGCATGCGGATTTTATGGAAGATCCGCCGAAAAAATTTTTCCGCCTGGGGCCGGGCCGGGAGGTGCGGCTGCGCAACGCCTATTATGTGACCTGCAGGGAGGTGGTCAAGGATGAACGAGGGGATGTCACCGCCCTGGTCTGCACCTATGATCCGGCGACCCGGGGCGGCACGGCCCCGGACGGTAGAAAGGTGAAAGGCACCATCCACTGGGTCAATGCAACGGACTGCCTGTCTGCACAGGTAAAACTTTATGACCGCCTGTTTACCGACGAGGACCCGGAAAAAGGGGGGCAGGATTTTACACAGAACCTGAATTCCGCATCACTGGAGACCCTTGCGGACTGTAAGCTGGAAAAAAATCTTTCCCATGCCCGGCCGGAACAGGTGTTTCAGTTCGAGCGCATGGGGTATTTCTGCCTGGATGCCAAAGACAGCACGGACGGGGCATTGGTGTTCAACCGCACCGTGACCCTGCGGGACACCTGGGCCAAAGTAACAGGAAAACAACGATAATGAACAACACCATATGACAACGAAGGGGAGGCAGATGATGATCGACCGGATGCAGCGGCTCTCTTTTCAGGACCTGACCCGGATTCACGACGCATCCATGCAGATTTTGAAAACCACGGGTATCGACTTCAACCACGAACGCATTGCCGGGCTGTTCAAGTCCCACGGGTTTGACACCCACGGTACCCGGGTCTATTTCAAAGAAACCCATGTGTACAAAGCCCTTTCCACCACAATGCCCGCGTTTACCCTCCATGCCAGAAATTCGGCGAAGAACGTGACCATCGGCGGCCCGGAGGGATTCGTGTTCGTTCCCACGGGCGGGCCCACCCGTATCGCCGGCACCGACGGCACCCAGCGCCCGGCAACCATGGCGGATTATACCGCCTGCTGCAAACTGGTCCAGACATCTGACCAGGTGGATATGGGCGGGTACCTCATGGTTCAGCCCACGGATCTGCCCGGGGACACCGCCAACCTGGATATGATGCTGGCCTATATGACCCTGTGCGACAAACCGGTTTTCGGGGCATCCGGCAGCGGTCAGGAAGCGGCCGATGCCCTGGAGATGGCCGCTATTATTTTCGGTGGCAGAGAAAAGATGCTGAATATGCCGGTGGTGGCGGCTGTGGCCAATACCCTTTCCCCGCTGCGGTTTTCAAAGGAAGAGGGGGATGTGATCCTGCAGATGGCCGGCTGGCGCCAGCCCGTGGTGATATCCAACATGATCCTGGCCGGTATCAGCGGGCCGGTTTCCCTGCCGGAACTGCTGGCCCTGGAGAATGCCGAAGTGCTGGCCGGTGTGGTGCTCACCCAGATGGTGAGTCCGGGTACCCCGGTGCTGTACGGGTCCTCTTCCGCACCCATTGACATGCGCACCATGGTGTCGGCCGTGGGCACCTCCGAAGCGGTGAAGATCGCCAGTGCCACGGCCCAGATGGCCGGGTTCTACAACCTGCCCTGCCGGGCCGGGGGGAGCCTCACCGACGCCCATCTGCCCGATGCCCAGGCCCTGGCCGAAGGCACCCTCATGCTCTCCACGGTGGTGCGCAACGGGGCCCATTTCATCTACCATGCCTGCGGCCAGATGGGGTCCTATATCTCCATGGGGTATGAAAAATGGCTCCTGGACGAGGAGATCTGCCGCATGGTCAGAAACATCCTGACCCCCATGATCCCGGCCGGTGAAACAATCGACACGGACCTTGTGAACCAGGTGGGCATCGGGGGCCAGTACCTGACCCACCCCTCCACGTTCCAGAAGTTTCGAAACCTTTCCGCCTCAAGGCTGTTCAACCGCAAGGATTACACCAGGTGGCACAAGAGCGGGGCCAGACGGGTGGATACCCAGGCATATGATACCCTGGGCATCCGGCTGGAAAGTTATGAAAAACCGCCCATCGATCCGGGAATTGAAGATGCCCTGACAGCCTATGTGGCTGCCAGGAAATGCAGCAGCCAGCCCGGGGCCAACCTGTTGAACTGACGGGATATTGTTGACAACAGATGACCGGTGCTTACCATTATCTTTATTTATCCCAATGGATGATGCAGGAGACACCCCATGGAAAAACCACTGCCTTTGTCAGGTTCTGAATGTGTTCAGGATAACGCATCTCTTAGCATGGCACAGTATGTTTCGAAGTTTGATGTTTCTGTAACAGAAGTTCAGGCCAACGCCTTCCTCAGTCTGACCCCCCTGTTAAACTTCTGGGAAACCGAACTGGTTCCCAGGTGCCCCCACATGGCCGGCATGTTTGCCGGTATCATGGAACGGCTGCCCCGGTCGCTACAGGGGGATATCACAGATCTGTCCGTGCTGGAAACACATGCAGACCTTCTCCATGCATTGATGAGTGCCGTGGTGTCTCCGGCATCTTTTGACACAGAGCTGACCGCAGCATTTGCCCCCTGTTCTTTTGACAGTTTTTATGCCACCCCCCAGTTTCAGCGGTTGTTCCTGGACCAGAACCATGCATTGAAATCAACCCTTATGGAAAACAATGACTTCCATGTTGAGAAAAAAATGCTGAGTGCCTATTATCTGGTCCTGGAACGGATGTACGGATTTTCCGGCCCGTTCACCAGCAATCTGAACACCCAGGGGGTGATTGATGAGAAAACCGGCCTGGTCCGCTATTACGAGGAGTTTCCCGATCACAGGTTTGTTGAACTTACCCCGAAGGGCACCCCGCCTCCGCTGTCTGACACCGACCGGGAAAAGATCATGGATCACCTGAGCGACCTGGAGCATCTGAGCCGGCTGATTGATCTGACCCGGTTCCAGTTCAAGGGGTTTCTTCTTATCCGGGTCCAGGATGTGACGGAAAAAGCGATTCTGTCGTTTCTGGAACGGGACATGGTGGATGAAGATTCCATTTTTTCCTCCCGGGGCATCCAGCAGATCGAATCCCGGCTCCAGTCTCTGTTTCGCCGGCCGGATCTGGGCGTGTCCGTGGCATCCCTCAAGGGGGACCAGGTCATGGTGACCAAAAACGATCACCATTCCAAAGTGGACTGCCTGTTTGCCAACTCCCACCATATTTGCCTTAACGACCTGGAAGGGTCGGTCTGGTTGACGGCGGCAAAAGGGGAAAAAGTGTTCCGGGTGGCGGATCTGTCACAAAAAGCCTCCCTGGTTCAGGCCGAGTCAGAAGCGGTAACCGCAGGGATCCGGTCCATGCTGCTGATACCCCTGTCATACCAGGGGGAAAAAATCGGCCTGCTGGAGGTGTTTTCCCCGCATCCCAATGATTTTGGTTCGTTTGAATCCATTCTCGTGGAACAGATCTCTCCTTTGTTTGCCGTGGCCCTGAAACGGGGCCAGGATGAACTGGCCAAAAATGTACAGACCGTGATCAAGGAACAGTGCACTGCTGTGCATCCGTCTGTGGAATGGCGGTTCCAGAAAGCGGCCCTGGCCCACCTGGATGCCCTGCGCCAGGGAAAGCCCTCTTCGAAAATGGAAGACATCGTGTTCAAGGATGTGGTTCCGTTTTACGGGCAGTCCGATATCCGGGGCTCGTCCCGGGCAAGAAACCAGGGGATCCAGCAGGATCTGCGCCGGCAGCTGACCCTTGCCAGGGATATCATGACATCTGCGGCCCAAGAACGGCCCTGGCCCCTGCTGCAGGAGTATGTGTACCGCATTGATAAACTCAGCGACACCCTGTCCGCCGGGATTACTTCCAGTGATGAAGACAGTGTGTACCAGCTTCTCCATCATGAAGTCGCGGCCACCTTTGGTTCTTTGAAAAGCATCTCCCCTGATATGGCGGAAAAGATCGATCGTTACGACCGGGCCGTGGACCCGGCAACCGGCATGATTCACCACAAGCGCAAAGAATACGAGGACAGCGTGGCTGCACTGAATTCTGCGCTCTCTTCCTATCTGGAAAAAGAGGACACCCTGATCCAGGAATTCTTTCCCCATTATTTTGAAAAACGCCAGACCGACGGGGTGGATTACATGATGTATATCGGGGCTGCCATGATGGAAAGCGGCACCCTCTCAGGGTTTCACATCAAGGACATGACCCTGTGGCAGATCATGGCAGCCTGCGGCCTGGCCCGGCAGACGCAGATTGTCAAGCCGGACCTGAAAATCCCGCTGGATACCTGCCACCTCATCCTGGTGAACCACACCCCCCTGTCCATCCGGTTCCGGTATGATGAGAAGCGGTTTGATGTGGACGGGGCCTATGATGTCAGACATGAGATCATCAAATCCCGCCTGGACAAGGCCCTGGTCAAGGATTCCGGTGAACGCCTCACCCAGCCGGGGCGGATTGCCCTGGTGTATGCCAACCCGGCCGAAGAAAGAGAAATTCAGCAGCACATCCGTTTTTTAACCGACAAGGGCCAGCTGAAAACCGACCTTGAATTCCTGGACCTGGATGAACTGCCGGATGTCATGGGACTTAAAGCGATACGGGTGGGAGTGAACTTTTCGGCCAGGGAAGCGGAAAACATCATTCCCATGCGGACGGGATAGCAGGCAGATGCACCCGGTTTTACCCATTGGCCGGCGATCGGTGCCTGTGTAAGCGCAATGTCCGGCCGATGTCAGACATACGCCGCCGATGACGGGTGCATCCGTCCAGGTGTCAGGCAAATCGCCAGGTAGTGCCGGCAGCCCCGTCTTCCAGAACAATGTTCATCTCCTGGAGCTGATCCCGAATTTCGTCTGCCCGGGAAAAGTCTTTGTCCTTCCTGGCCTGGTTCCGTTCCGCGATCAATGCCTCCACCTGTTCCGGTGTCACGGTCATGTCCGCCATGCCTTTGTCTTTTTTGGCGGCAAACCAGTCCGAGGGGGTTTCCTGGAAGATCCCCAGAATGCCGGCAATGGCGGCCATGTCGGTGCGGATCTGTGCCAGATCTGTGCGAACCGCATCCCCTGGCTGATCTTTGGTATCGTCCAGGGTCTTGTTGCCTTTTTTCACGGCTTCAAATACGGCGGCCAGTCCCCTGGCCGAGTTGAAATCATCGTTCATGGCCTCGCTGAATGCCTGCCACAGGGAACCCGGTCGGTTCCCGCCGTTTTCTTTGTCCCCGCTGTCTTTTGCCTGGATGCCCAGATTTTCCAGCCGCTCCAGGAACCCGTAGATCCGGTCCAGGCCCATGGCCACCTCACGCATGGACTGCTCGTTGAAGTCAATGGGGCTGCGGTAGTGCTTGCCCAGCAGGAACATGCGGATCGCTTCCGGAGAATACCGTTCCAGTACATCCTTGATCATGGTGAAGTTGCCCAGGGATTTGGACATCTTCTCGTTGTTGATGTCCACAAACCCGTTGTGGATCCAGTATTTCACAAATTGGGTGCCGAACAGGGCCTCGCTCTGGGCGATCTCGTTTTCATGGTGGGGAAAGATCAGGTCCTTTCCCCCGCCGTGGATGTCAAATCCTTCTCCTAAGTATTCATGGCCCATGGCCGAGCACTCGATGTGCCAGCCGGGCCGGCCGTTGCCCCAGGGGCTTTCCCAGTATGGTTCGCCTGGCTTGGCCGGTTTCCACAGGGTGAAATCCAGCGGATTCTGCTTTTTTCCCTCCACAGCGATGCGTGATCCCGCCCGCATGTCCTCGGGATTTCTGCCGGACAGCTTGCCGTATCCCTCAAACGCGTCAATGGAAAAATATACGTTTCCGTCATCCACGGCATAGGCCTTTCCCTTGTCAATGAGCTTTTCCACAAATGCGATGATATGCGTGATATGTTCGGTGGCCTTAGGTTCCATGGTGGGCCGCAGCACATTCAGCGCATCCATTTCATTGTGGAATTCATGGATATATTTTTCCGTGATGGCAGAACACGCCTCTCCGGTTTCATTGGATTTTTTGATGATCTTGTCATCCACATCCGTGAAGTTGCGCACATAGGTGACCGCATACCCGATGCGGGTCAGCCACCGAAAGATCATGTCAAACACCACCACAGATCTGGCATGGCCGATATGGCTGGTGTCATAGACCGTGGGGCCGCACACGTACATTTTGACCATGTCTTTTTCAATGGGGACAAAGGGTTCTTTCTTACCGCCGAGGGTGTTGTATATTTTCAAGCGCATATCATGTTTTCCTGCTGTTTGGGTTGCTGCTGTTGGCAATCAATACAATGGCCTGGGCTGCAATGCCCTCTTTTCTGCCGACAAATCCTAAGTGCTCTGTGGTGGTGGCTTTCACATTCACACACTTAGGAGAGACCTCCAGGGTTTCTGCCATGCCGGCTGCCATCTCCTGTTTTTTGGGTCCCAGCTTCGGGATCTGGGCAAAAACAGTGCAGTCCAGGTTGAGGATCCGGTAACCGGCCTTATCAAGTTTCCGGGCACAGGCTGTCAGCAGGATCCGGGAATCGATGTCCTTGTATTTTGGATCAGTATCCGAAAACAGGTCCCCGATATCCCCCAGTCCGGCCGCCCCTAAGATGGCGTCGCACACCGCATGGATCAGCACATCTGCATCCGAATGTCCGGCCAGGCCCCTGTCATGGTCGATCTTCACCCCGCCAAGGATCAGGTCCCGTCCCGGGGCAAATGCATGCACATCCGTGCCCATGCCGATTCTGATATCCATTGTGTCCATGTGTGTCAATATATGCCTTTTTAGCGTTTGTACAATTTAAAATTGATAAAATAGCATATTCCCTTTGGGTTTGGAATAAAAAATCCCATGGCGGTGCCGCACCATTGCAGATGATCGATCTCATCGGGATGGTACCAATGCTGGGGATTACAGTTGAATCACCCTGTAAAAGGTGTTATGACAGTTTACGTTGAGATGCAAGGGGCAACTTTTCAATCTGCATAAGGATTAATGAATGGATACCGGCCGGCGATTCTCGTAAGCATAAGCAATAAAATCAAGATCAGTTGATTGACATTATATGTCGTTATGCTATCATGGTATGATATATTGTCATACCGGAGGTGATCAAAATGGCAGCATCGAAAATTGCAATCACAATAGATGATAAGACACTTAACCGATTAGATATTCTCGTCAAAGCTAAATTTTTTCCGAATCGCAGTAAGGCCATTCAGGAGGCTGTTGTTGAAAAATTAATGCGCATTGAGAAAAGCCGCCTTGCCCGGGAGTGTGAGAAGCTCAATCCAGAATTTGAACGATCTCTAGCTGAGGAAGGCTTTTCATCGGAGTTGGAAGAATGGCCGGAATACTAAGGGGTGATATATACTGGGCAGATTTGAACCCGGTAATTGGCAGTGAGCAGGGCGGGTTACGCCCTGTTCTTGTTTTAAGCCACAATGTATTCAATGAAAAATCAGGTACTGTGATTGCTGTGGCGATAACCAGCCAGCCACAAAGGGCAGGTTATCCTTTGACAATGGCGTTGGCGGATACTGAATTATCCAAGAGATCATGGGTAAAAATCAGTCAGATTCGAATCCTTTCAACCCAGCGAATCCGCAAAAAAATAGCGAAAGTATCTGATCAAGAATTGGCGCTGATTATCGACGGTTTAAATGAAATAATTGGCGGTTGACAATCCCGTTCACATGGATGGCAATTCCGCTGTGCGCCATTTGCCATCGGTGAAGGAAACGCTATCTGTAATGGGAGGTAATCGTGGAAACCATTTCCTGGGAGGAATTTACAAAAGTAGAATTGCGTGTTGGACGGGTGCTGCGTGCAACGGTGTTTCAAGAGGCGCGCAAGCCGGCATATGTGCTCCAGGTGGATTTTGGCGAAGAGATCGGCTTGAAAAAATCCAGTGCGCAGATCACCCACCGCTATAATCCGGCGGAGCTGGTGGGCAAATTGGTGGTAGCGGTGGTCAATTTTCCAAAGAAGCAAATTGGCCCATTGATGTCGGAGTGTCTGGTTACCGGGTTCCCTGATGCCGACGGTGAGGTGGTCCTTTGTGTTCCTGACAAGCCGGTACCGCTGGGTACGAAACTGCTGTAAGCAGCTGTCAATCAACCCTGGCAGAGGGCGAATCAGGCGGTGCCCGGCACCACGCCGAACAGCACCCGGGTGAGACAGGTATAAGAAAAGGATCGTAATGAAAGAACTGGCAATCAAAGCAAAACAGGTTCACAAAACTTATGGCAGTCTCACAGCTGTCAATAAGTTGAGTTTTGAAGTGCCCCGGGGAATCTGCTTTGGATTTTTAGGTCCCAACGGTGCCGGCAAGACAACCATGATGAAGATGTTGTTCGGCAAAACCGAACGGGACCATTCCCGGGGCGGTGAGATATCTGTTTTTGGGTATGACCCCAAAGAAAGTGCGCTTGAGATAAAATTTTTCACCGGTATTGTGAGCCAGGAAGACAACCTTGACCAGGAACTGAGTGTCTTCCAGAACCTGATGATTTATTCCAGATTTTATGCCCTGCCGGGAAAACAGGCCCGGCATTTTATCAACAATGTCCTTGCGTTCATGGAGCTTTCAGACAAAAAAGATTTCCAGATCCGTCAGCTGTCCGGCGGGATGAAACGCAGGCTTCTCATTGCACGGGCATTGATCAACAACCCGAAACTTTTGATCCTGGATGAACCCACCACCGGGCTGGATCCCCAGGTGCGTCACGTGATATGGGACAAATTGCGGGATTTGAAAAAACAAGGCGTGACCATTCTTTTGACCACCCATTACATGGAAGAAGCCTTTCAGATATGTGATGATCTGATTATCATGAACAAAGGGGAAAAGGTCATGCAGGGCCCGCCTGCCCTTTTGATCGACAACCATATTGAAACATATGTGCTGGAACTGTTACATGCCGGGGACAAGGCATTCAATGGCAAAGACGGTGTCCGGTCTGAATTTATGAACAGCCGGATGCTGCTGTATGCAGATGATTTTGAAAAAATAAAACAGATTTCGGATCAATTCAAAGCAGGAGATTTCATATTGCGCCAATCCAATCTCGAAGATGTATTCCTGAAAATCACCGGGAGAAAACTGCATGAATAGCCCAACCAAAATGGCTGATCTTGGACCGGTCAGACCGCCGCATTTTTTTCAGCGGATATTCAGTGTCTGGTTCCGCCATGTCCGTGTGTACACCAAACATCTGATCAGTAACGGATTCCCCCCGTTTGTGGAGCCGCTGATGTTCCTTGCCGGGATCGGGCTGGGCCTGGGAACCTACGTCGGGCTGATTGACGGAAAAACATACATCATGTTTCTGGCCTCAGGGATCATTGTGCCGTCGGCAATGTTCACAGCCACGTATGAATGTACCTTTGGCTCGTTCATCCGCCTGGAATTCGACAAAGTATATGACGGTATGATATCCGCCTCCCTGACCGTCAAGGACATGTTCATCGGGGAAATACTATTTGCCGGAACAAAGGGGTTCTTTTTTTCCGGTGCGGTCCTGACCGTTGTTGCGGTCTTCGGCCTGGTGGAATCCGGCATGGCTGTCTTCACACCGTTCATCGGGTTTGTCACCGGTATGATGTTTGCCGCACTCGCACTGTTTGTCACCTCTTTTGTCAAAAACATCAACCATTTCAACTTTTTTTTTACCGGCCTGATCACCCCCATGTTTTTCTTTTCCGGTATTGTGTTCCCCCTGGAAAACCTGCCTGAATTTGCCCGGTGGATTGCAGCGGTTTTTCCGTTAATGCATGCGGTAAGGCTGGTGAGGGCCTTTTTTTTCAACAGTTTTGACCCGGGGTTGCTGTTCAATATGGCGTATATGATCATATTTACCGTTTTGTTCGGGAGTATGGCCATAAGGCGCCTGACACGCCGGATTGTCAATTGAAATTTCGAATTCCGGTTTTCGAAAGCTGGAATTTGGACATATTTTTCCAGGTCCGGTCAAAATCGATCCCCCCTCTGCTCCTCCATGGCGGTGAGCTGCCCCAGTCCCCAGGAGTTATCATTCTGTTACCGGGGGCTTTCTTCTTATTTTCGGCTTGACATCCAAGGGAGTTTGTGAAATTTGATGTTGAGTGGATTATTACAGATACCTTGCGTATCATTGAGAATTGTGAGAATCAAGTATGGCAAGTTATGGTTGATTATGACCAGAATCAAACATTGTTGCAAAAAAGCTTGAGTCAATTATTATATTGAGGTTATTCAGATGACCAATGAATAAGAGCCAACTGGATATCAATTACAAAAACAGACAGGTAAAACGCTTTTTGTTACTTGCGGTTCTCGGGATTATCGCCGCACTGAATCATGTACACATCCCCCATACGGATGTCCTGATTGATGGTCGCTGGGCATTCGGATTCCTCGGCTTCGCCCTGCTCCGGCATTGGTGGGCAGCGCTTGCGCTGGGTGCTTTGCTTTCCTATCCTTTCGGTTCGCTTATTTCTTTCTGGGTCGGTTTCAGCGGCAATATGCTGTACGCCGTTCCATCGTTACTGCTCATTCGGCCGCTTTCGAACCGGATGATGAAGCATTGGGGCCCGGACTGGCGGCTCTGGCTGGGATGGTCGGCAATCGTTCTGGTGTGTTACCAGGCATTCATCACCCCTGCTGTCTGGGCGGTGATCGCTCTCATGAAACATCGACCCGTATGGCTGCATATGCTTGAGGGCTGGCAGACGCAGCCTTATTTCGTGGAGTCGATTCTTGTGGCTCTGTTTTCGGCCACGGCCATGGTCGCCCTGGTTGCTCTTAAACAGCTTCGTGCCGAACAGCTGCGGCTTGCTCACATCAACCGTGTATTGCTTGGTATCCGTAACGTCAACCAGCTGATCATGACCGAAGATGATCCTCAGAATCTTGTCACACGCGCCTGTGTCAACCTGACAGAGACCATGGGCTATCTGAATGCCTGGATAGCCTTGATCGGCGGTGAGGCAGGGAGATCTCTTGGCCTGCCGGCGGAAAAATACGTCAGTGCAACAGCGTCAGCGGGTTTTGAGGGCGGCTTCAAGCCCATGCAAAAACAGATGGAGAATGGTAAATATCCTCCCTGTATGAAACCCGCCATGGAACGTGATGAAGTCATCAAAACCGATGATCCGTCTGGACATTGTCGCGACTGTCCATTGTCATCCGAATATAATGCGCGCACAGGATTTGCCCGGCGACTGACTTTCAACGAAATAACATACGGTATTCTAAACGTCACAGTGCCATATGAATACGCCCATGACGAAGAGGAACAACGATTGTTCGATGAAGTGGCGGGCGATCTTGCTTTTGCCCTCCACAAAATTGCCATG
>DATFJY010000287.1:0-21084 GCA_035268905.1 Desulfotignum sp. | reverse complement strand
TGCTGTTTGTCAACTTTATTTTGATATAATTGCATGTTTGCCAAATGGATACCATTTTTGAATTATTCTATGAAATGTCCTGGTCCCAGGCCCGGGAGTGTCCTGGCCGCAGGCCCGCCCCTGGTGGTGTCCTGTGCCCAGCCCGAGATCCTGCGGGGGCTTGAATGCATGAGAACAATGCCGTGCCTAACCCTTCCTTTGGTTGCGAACCATCCCGGTATATCGTACCATGCCCCCTCCGGCTCTGACGGTCCGTTCACAGGACACCACCAGGGGCTCCTCATAGAAGCGAATACTTCTATTGCAAATATTGAGTGCTGCAGTTCTGAATTTGTGTGATATTTCGAGATCTGCTATTCGCCATTAGGCCTTACACCTCAGATCCTGTCCACAAAATAAGAAAATGAGGAGGGGCAATTGCGTTAAGGGTTTCCCGCATCAGCTAAAAAATAACAGCTAAAAGCAACACAGAATAAAAAATTTCATATCAGGAAACATTCAGAAAAAAAATGGTTCGGTTATTATAACCACGAAGGGCACGAAGGGCACGGAAAATAGGTTCCTTCGTGCCCTTCGTGCCCTTCGTGGCAAAATAACCTGCCGTCCCCGATGTGAAAACACCGGGGACAGGAATCGAGTTGAAAATTTGCTGGTAACCCTACATGGCGGTTTCCGGATGGAACACGTTGACCTCTTTCAGGTCATCTCCTAAATATTCGCGTTCATTGGGGCCAAGGATGCCCATGGACAGGCAGATGAGGGTCCACAAGTGCACCACCGGGTAATTGCTGCCATAGTGTTCGCTCAGTTCATGGATCTGGGCATGGCAGTTGTGGCAGCCGGCAATGCAGTAGTCCGCCCCGGTGGCCTTGATCTGGTCATCCTTGATCTTGCCGTACTGCAGGCGTTCTTCTTTGAACCCGGACTGGAGGAATCCCCCGCCGCCGCCGCAGCAGTAGTTGTTGGAGCGGTTGGGCTGCATATCTACAAAATTGTCTTCTCCCACCACAGACTTGACCACAAACCGCAGGTCTTCGGCAATGGGGTCACCATAGCTTTTGCGCACGATCTGGCAGGGATCCTGGACGGTGAATTTGATGCCCAGGTCCTTGTTCCAGTCGGAATTGACCTTGAGCTTGCCTTCCCGGATCCATTTTGCATAGTATTCATACAGGTTTTTTACTTCAAAATTATGTTCCAGGTTGAATTTTTTCAGTCCGGCCCGGACTGAGAAAGTGACGTGCCCTCACTCGGTATTGAGAAACGTCTTGCACCCCAGCTTGTTGGCCTGTTTGACACTCATTTCAGTGACATGTTTCCAGGCATCGTCGTCTGCCAGGAACATGCAGTAATTTTCTCCGGCCCAGCCTTTGCTGCCGTATGTCCAGTCCACACCGGCCAGGTGCAGGATTTTCCACAGCGGCACCAGTTCATCCGGTTCTGTCACCGGTTCTCTGGAGTTCTGGTTCAGGAAAAACTCGGCCCCTTCCTTGTCAATGGGGGCTTCCATGTCGGCAAATTCGGGTTGTGCTTCCCGGTACTCTTCCAGTACGTCTTCTACAACAAATTCAAAATCCTCTTCCGTGGTCCCCATGGCAGAGGTGGTATCATTTTTCAATGCCATGTCACAGGAGCCCAATATTCCCTTGGGCCGTTCTTCCCTGGGCCGAAGGGCTCTGGCATTGAATACCAGCTGGGGGATGTCGATTTGCATGGGGCATACATAGATGCAGCGCATGCACATGGTGCACATCCAGGGCCAATCTGAGGCGGCGATCTCCTCATCCATGCCCAGGGCTGCCATGCGCAGAAATTTGCGGGGGTCCATATCGGTGAGCCCTGTGGCCGGGCAGCCCGAGGCACAGGCCCCGCAGGTGAGACAGGCATTCAGGTTTCCACCTTCCGGCAGAATCTCCTTGACCTTGTCCATAAAGGTGGTTGTTCGCTTTTTTTTACCAAGTTTTATCACAGCTTCTGCCATGGGATCTTCCTTTCTTTAGAATCCTGGTCAACAAATTTTGTATAAGGTGTCAGTGAGAGAAATTAATGGTAGTCATGGGTCCCTAGAATGACCTGGGTCCCGGTTTTATCTTCAATCAGGGCGGCCAGGTCTTCAGGGGCCGTATAGGGGCACCCTGGTTTGGCATTTACAAGGCAGGAGCTCAAATAGATTTTGTCCGGTTTGATTTCAGATATTTTGGCTGCCATGCCAAGGGCCGGCACCACTGTTCTGCCCGGGCACTCACATTTGACGAACGCCACAACGGCTGCCGGTTCTTCAAATTTTCCCTCTCCCAGAGCTGCGGCCTTTAGGCACCGCCATTCACCGGGGCAACCATACCCCTGATCCATGTATGAACCACACCCTACAACTGCTATTTTTTCCATTTCTGTTTCTCCTTGCATGTTTCATTTTTTGGGTTTTCGGCACCAATCTTGTAAATCAATTTTGTAAAACAACAGCACAATACATGCCAGCTGTGGTCCGGAAAAACACAGTCCCTAAATAATATGTTTTTTCAAATAGTTGAGCGTTTTTAACAGATTGTCGCAAAGATTGGTGATTGCAGGGGTGCGACCGGCCCGGACCGGAAAGGTGTCAAAGATGCAACCAGACAGGACAGGTCCGGCATATTTTCTTCACAAGACCGGTGCTCACCCTGAAGAGGGCCGGTCCATATAAATATAATCGTCCATGCGTTTTTACGTGATATTCTGCTTGACATTTGTTTGTGATGCGATACGATACCCCTACCTGTGCTGCTGGTATGCTGTCGCAGATGGTTTCTTCAGGGTTTTCGGCTGGTCGGAAGCCTGCAGGAAACCGGTTATTTTTATTTTTTTATACAGGAGATTGCCAATATGGCCAAAGGTATCGTAAAATGGTTTAATGACGCAAAAGGGTTTGGATTTATTGAACAGGAAAATGGAGAAGATGTGTTTGTGCATCACACAGGAATAAACAGTGGAGGTTTCAGATCCCTTAATGAAGGTGATCATGTAACCTTTGACATTGAACAAGGTCAGAAGGGTCCTGCTGCGACAAACGTTAGCGTAGAGTAGCTGGCCATTTTACTTGTACAAACAGGCCATATCATGGCTGAAAAATAAAAAGCCCCTGATCCGAAACCGGATCAGGGGCTTTTTGCACCTGGCAGAGCTGCCTGAAGCCGCCTGGTTTGGAAAATGACAGGGGAAAATATGAAAAAAGAAAATACCGGGACCATAACCCGGCAGTTCCTTTACATGGCTATACTGGTTTCTGTTACAGCCGGGTTCATTCTCGGGGCTGTATATACCTCTTTCAAACTGGCAGAGGAATCTTCAACAGACCAAATGCGAACAGAAACGGGAGCACCGGCTGCAACACCTTCTGCATCCACTGCCGGTACTGAAATGGATGCCCGGATTCCGGAGCTTATACAATTTCTGGAACAGCATCCGGAAGATGCCAAGGCATGGGCAAGACTGGGGCACCTGTTTTTTGATGCCAACCAGTTTGAAAAGGCCATCGGGGCCTATGAAAAATCACTGGCCCTGGTACCTGAAAATCCCGGTGTCATAACCGATATGGGCGTGATGTACCGGCGCTCCGGGCAGCCTGAAAAGGCGATCCAGGCATTTGACAGGGCTGTGGCTGTGTCTCCGGGGTTTGAAACCGCATTGTTCAACAAAGGCGTTGTGCTCATGGCGGATCTAAACGACCTGGCCGGTGCAATGGCAGCGTGGGAGCAACTGGTGAAGATAAATCCTGCCGCAACCACCCCGGGGGGGGAGCGGGTGGCAGATGTTGTGGCACGGATGAAACAGCAGAACTGATGGTGAAAATGCCGCAAAAAATCACTTCGTTTTTTGTTAAAAAAACCGTATAATACTTTCATGGGATTCTTGAATTTTTTTACAGCACAGGAGAGGAAATATGACTTTGACAATGCTGGAGACGATTGAGAAATTTGAGATTCAGGCCTATAAAAAATCCGGTCACATGGATAAAAAAGACCATATCCCTTTTTCCGGATCACCGCGAAAGCATCCCTGGGATCCGGAAAAAATAATGCTCATTGCAGATCCGTTCACGGCCAACACATTTTACTATGAATTCAAAATAAAGGATATCGGATTTGCCGAAGAACTGGCCAGTATGACCAATATAGAAGGGGAATCTGTGGGTATGGCCCGGATCTGGATAAAAAAAAAGAGCGTGGCTATCCAGAGCACCCCTTTTGTTGTGGATACTATCCAGTATCTGTAACCTTTCGTTGTTTTTGTTATTTGGTGGTCTGGCTGTCTGCCAGGTGCCGGCAGACCCGGCTCATCAGGGTAACCATGACCGGGATACTTTCCAGTTCCACATATTCATCGGTTCTGTGGGAATTGGCCCCCACCAGTCCCAGCCCGTCAAGGGTGGGAATCCCCAGGGATGCGGTCAGGTTGCCGTCGGAACATCCCCCGGTGGTAATGGCCCCCATGGTAATGCCCATTTTTTTCGCCTCGGTTATGATCAGATCCTGTATAGCCTGGCTTTCCGGGGTAACCGCCATGGGGGGGCGGTCAATGCAGCCCGAAACCCTTATGGTGGATGGTTCAAACAGCCGGTTTTGGGAAAGCCGTTTGAAAAAGGTTTCCACCCGCGGTTTTTCTTTGGGGTCCAGGATCCGGACATCCACGGATGCCCTGGCATGTGCGGGAATGATATTGATTTTGTTGCCGCCGCCGATCACCGTCACCTGGGCGGATGTGCCCGGGTTTTCATCGTTGAGATCCTGGATAAGGGAAACCAGGTGGGCCAGCTCCACCACGGCATTGACGCCTTTGTGGGGGTCTGCTCCGGCATGGGCTTCCATGCCGGTAACATCGATGTGAAACCATCCCCCGCCTTTTCTCTGGTTCACCAGATGATAATCCGGCCGGCAGGGTTCGCATACCAGGACCCGGCGGCAGGTTTTGGCTGTTTCCTGGATCAGGGGCCGGGACTGGGTGGAGCCGGTTTCTTCATCGCCGTTGAACAGCACACAGATGGACATGTTGTCCAGGTCCCCGGTTTTCTTCAGGGTTTCCAGTGCATGCAGCACCACCAGCAATCCCCCTTTCATGTCGCAGACCCCCGGGCCCCGGGCCCGGTTGCCGCAAAGAGAAAAGGGCCGTTCACCAGCCTCTCCTTCAGGGAATACCGTGTCCAAATGACCCATAAACATTATTTCATGGGGCGGATCCCCAAGGGCGGCTTTGAGGCAGGGAACCTTACCGTTTCCCGGCAGCAGGATGTCACTTGTCATGCCCAGGCGGGAAAACCTGTCCTGAAAAAAATGGGCCACCTTCAGAATGCCGGCCGTGTTTCCGGAAGCAGAATCAGTGTTTACAATATATTTAAAATCATTCAGGAACAGTTCGGTATCTGAAAATTCCATTCTTCGTGGCCTTCGTGTTCTTTGTGGTAAAAATCAGCAGCAGGAGCCCTTATAGTAAAGGCTCAGGAGCGCAGGGCCAGCCTGGGATTCATCTCATCCCGGAGCCAGTCGGAAAACAGGTTTATGGCAACTACCAGCAGGATCAGGGTCATGCCGGGAAACAGTACCATCCACCACATGCCTGCATAGATATAGTTTTTGCCGATGGAGATCATCATGCCAAGGGAGGGTTCAGTGATGGGAACCCCTACCCCCAGAAAACTCAAGGTGGCTTCCAGCATGATCACGACAGCCAGGTCCACGGCCATGAGCACAAACACCGGGGGCAGGGCGTTGGGCAGCACATGCCGGAACAAAATTCTGAAATCCTTTGCACCGGATGCTTTGGCTGCCGTGATATAGGCATTTTCCTTGACTTCCAATACGGATCCCCGGATGGTGCGGGCATATTTCACCCAACCGGCAATGCAGATGGCAAACACCACGGTCCAGATATTGCGGCTCTGGAATATGCCCAGCAGCAGAATGGCCAGCAACGTGGTGGAAAATGCGAACACGGTATCTGCGGTGCGCATGATAAAGGCATCCAGGATACCGCCGTAAAAGCCGCCCAGCATACCGAAAATGATCCCCAGGATGCTGGATATTACCACAACGGAAAATCCCACCATAAGCGATGTGCGCAGCCCGAACATGATGGTGGACAATATGCCCCGGCCCTGGTCATCCGTGCCCAAAGGAAAGGACAGGCTCCCGGTCTCCATCCATGCGGGTGCCATCAGCGAGTTGGACAGCTCCACCGTGGTTAGCTCATACGGATCCATGGGCGCCAGGATATGGGCGAACAGGGCGCAGAAGATAAAGATCACCAGCAGCAGGGCCCCTGTCATGGCGGAGATATCCCTGACAAAGCTGTAAACAAGGTTTGATTGGAGAATGTTTTTGATCATGGATTCCCTAATTGTATTGAATTTTGGGGTTCAGCCATGCATACAGCAGGTCCACCAGAATGTTGATGGCAAGAATGATAAACGCAGCCATCATGATATAGGTGACAATGACCGGATGGTCGGTCTCAAAAATGGACACCAGCAGCAGATTGCCCATGCCCGGCCACTGGAAAATGGATTCCGTGACAATGGAAAAGGCAATGAGTTCTCCGAAGCTCAATCCCGCAATGGTGACCACGGGAATGAGCACGTTGCGCAGGGCATGCTTGACAATGACCGTGAACGATGACAACCCCTTGGACCAGGCGGTTTTGATGTATTCCTCGGACAATACCTCCCGCATCCCGGCCCGGGTGAGGCGCAGGATAACGGCCAGCTGGTATCCGGCAAGGGTCAGGGCCGGCATGATGATGTGTTTGAGCCCGTCCAGGGTCAGGAACCCGGTGCGCCAGGGCCCTATCTGCACGGTGTCCCCCCGGCCGAACGGCGGGAGCCACTCCAGATAGACGGCAAACAGCATGACCCATAAAATGCCCATCAAAAAGGTGGGAATGGATATGCCCCCCAGGGAACCGGCCATGATGAGCCGGGAAACCAGGCTTTTGGGTTTGATGGACACCACCACCCCCAGCAGGACCCCGGCAGAAAGGGAGATGAAAATAGCGGTGAGGGCCAGCTCAAATGTGGCCGGGAACCGTTCCAAAATGGTGTCCAGGGCATCCACCTGGGAGATATAGGATTTGCCGAAATTACCCTTCAAAGCATTGCCCAGGAAATGGGCATACTGCACATAAAAGGGGCGGTCCAGGCCATAGGCGATTCTGACCTGCTCGCGTTCCTGCTGGGTGGCGTATTTGCCTGCCAGCATCAGGACCGGGTCTCCGGTGAACCTGAAAATCAGAAAGCAGATAAAGGAAACAGCTAAAAGGACCACCACGCCCTGGCATATGCGCTGAAAAATATATCTTCCCACAATGTATCCGGTTCAGGGCCTGCCCCTGAAAAATTCCGGGGCAGGCCCTTGTTGCGGTTAACGGTTTATGCGCCCCAGACGGTTATTGCTTGATCTCCTTGGCCACGATCCACCTGTCAGGCCGGGGGATGAACGTGACATCGGCAGCCTTGGACACGGCATACACATCCTGCTGATAGTGCAGCGGGATCCAGGCGATATCTTCCACAGCTTTTTTGTTGATGGCCTGGAGAGCGGCCCGTCTTTCATCCCTGTCCAGAATAGCGCTGGAGGCGACGATCATTTCATCCAGTTTTGGATCGGAATACATGGCACCGTTATATACGCCGAGACCTTTGTCCGGATCCACGGTGTGGAGCAAAAGCTGGGCAGAGCGGCCAAAGTCATAGGAACCGTCCATCCATCCGATCAGGTAGAAGTCGTGTTTGTTGGAGGACAGTTCATCAAAGAAAATGGATTTGGGTTTGACATCCAGGGTTACGTTGAGACCGATTCTGGCCAGGTACCTGGCAACGGCTTCACAAATCTGTTTGTCATTGACATACCGGTCATTGGGGCCGGCAATGGTGATATC
The DNA here is from genome assembly GCA_035268905.1 of Desulfotignum sp. Classification (GTDB taxonomy): domain Bacteria; phylum Desulfobacterota; class Desulfobacteria; order Desulfobacterales; family Desulfobacteraceae; genus Desulfotignum. Next base: position 13,179 of record DATFJY010000287.1, on the reverse strand, counting down.
GAATCCGTTTTCATATCCGGCTTCTTTGAGCAGGGCTTTGGATTGTTCCGGATCATAGGGCAGCCGCTCCAAAGAAGGGTCATACCCGATGGTGGCCGTATCCGGCACCTGGGCCGTGGGAGTGGCTTGGCCCCGCATTACCGTGGACACGATTTCATCTTCATTGATGGCCATGGCAATGGCTTTTCTCACCCGGATATCGGCAAACGGGGTGCCGGGTTTGTTGCCGATGTCCATGTAGATGGCCCGGCGGGCCGGTCTGGAAACCACTTCAACTGCCGGGTTCTTTTTGATCTGCGTGATCATGGGAATGGGTACGCCGCTCAGGATATGGGCCTGGCGGGTGGCAATGGCGGCAAACCGGGTGGCAGCTTCGGTAATGGGTTTGATTTCAACGGTTTTAAAAATCGGGGCCCCTTCCCAGTAGTCGGGGTTGGCTTCCATCTTGATGTAGGAGCCTTTGACCCATTCCACAAATTTATATGCACCGGTGCCGATGGGTTTGGTGTTGTAATCCCCTGAATCCCTTTCCAGGGAGGATTCCTTGTCCACAATGAAATTCTGGTGCATGGTTTCCGCAAACCAGGGCACGGGTTTTTCGGTTGTAAAAATCACGGTAAAATCATCAGGTGTTTCAATGGATGCAATGGAATTGGCAATGTTCAGGAATTTGGAGAACTCCGGGTCTTTCATGCGCTCAAAGGTGAATTTGACATCTTCGGCAGTAAACGGGTTGCCGTTGTGGAATTTCACCCCTTTTCTGAGTTTGAACTCCCAGGTCAGGGCATCTTTGCGCTCCCATTTCGTGGCCAGGGCCGGGGCCAGTCTGCCTTCCGGGGCCGGCCGCTGGAGCAGGCCGTCAAAAAAATTGGCCATGTAGGACAGGTTGGCATCGGAGTTGTAGCTGTGGGGATTCATGCTCTTGGGCGGGGAATCCACGGCAATCACCAGGTCTGCCTTGGCAAGTGCCAGGCCGGGCAATGCCAGCATGGCGGCGAGAATGAGTGTGACAAGTTTGTGTTTCATGGGTTGTCTCCTTTGGTTGGGGTTGAAACATGGTTTGGGGTTGCATGACAATCATCGGCATATATGGTGTTATACAGGTGGCAGGCAGCGGTGTGGCCGTCATTGAACCGCTGCATGGCCGGTTCCTGTTTGTCGCAGATATCCATGCGGTCCGGGCACCGGGTGTGAAACCGGCATCCGCCGGGCGGATTGATGGGGGAGGGCACATCCCCTTTTAAAATGAGCCGCCGGGTGCGGCGCTCAGGATCAGGCACCGGAATGGCGGACATCAAGGTCTTTGTATAGGGGTGTTTCGGATCTTTGTACAAAGAAGCATAGTCAGCTGCTTCGACAATTTTGCCCAGGTACATCACAATGATGCGGTCGCAGATGTATTCCACAACCGCCAGGTCATGGGAGATAATGATCAACGACAGGTTGAAATCGCGTTTCAGGCGTTTGAGCAGGTTGATGATCTGGGCCTGGATGGAGACATCCAGGGCAGAGACCGGTTCATCCCCGATGATCAGGGTGGGATCAAGGGCCAGGGCCCTGGCAATGCCGATGCGCTGCCGCTGGCCGCCTGAAAATTCATGGGGGTATAGATCGGCCTGGCCCGGTGAAAGCCCCACAGTATCCAGGAGAAAATCGATGCGTTCTTTCCGCTGCCGGCCGGTGAACATATCATGGACATCCATGGGGTCTGACAGGATCTGCCGCACCGTCATCCGGGGGTTCAAAGAGGAGTAGGGGTCCTGGAATATCAGCTGCATTTCCCTGCGCAGCGCCCGCAGCCCGGACCGGTTCATGCCTGCCATGTCCGTGCCTTTCCACTGCACGGTCCCGGAAGTGATGGGGGTGAGCTGCACCATGGCCATGCCGGCAGTGGTTTTGCCGCAGCCGGATTCTCCCACAATGCCGATGGTTTCACCGGGCATGATGTCAAAGCTGATGCCGTCCACCGCATATACATGCCCCACGGTCCTGGCCAGGATCCCTTTTTTTATGGGAAAATGCACTTTCAGGTCTGTGACGGCGGCCAGCGGGGTTTTCATGCAGATGCCCCTTTCGTGTGCAGCCAGCACCTGACCTGGTGTCCGCCGTACATGTCGGTCAGTTCAGGCAGAAGGTTTTTGCATTTTTCCATGACCTGTGGACACCGGTTGCTGAAACGGCAGCCTGACGGCAGGTTATGAAGGCTGGGTATCATGCCCTTTATTTCCACCAGGTCTTCATCCATTCCCCGGGTGCGGTGCCCCAGCACGGGAATGGATGCCAGAAGGCCCCGGGTGTAGGGATGCAGGGTGTGCTGGAAAAGCTCACGGGTGCGGGCCTTTTCCACCACCTGGCCGGCGTACATCACCACCACCTGGTCTGCCATTTCCGCAATCACCCCCAGATCATGGGTGATGAGCTGGATGGCCGTGGAAAAATCATCCTTGAGCCGGTGCATCAGGTCCAGGATCTGGGCCTGGACCGTTACATCCAGGGCAGTGGTGGGTTCATCCGCAATCAGAATTTCCGGATCACAGGACATGGCCATGGCGATCATGGCCCGCTGGCGCATGCCCCCGGACAGCTGGTGGGGATATTCATTGACCCGTTTGCCCGGGGAGGGGATCTGGACCCGCTCCAGCATGTCAACTGCAGCTGCCAGGGCCTGTTTTTTGTCATATCCCTTGTGGAGCCGGAACATTTCCGATATCTGGTTGCCGATGGTGTACACCGGATTCAAAGAGGTCATGGGTTCCTGGAAAATCATGGCAATGCCGGCCCCACGGATTTTCCGCAACGCTTTAATGTCCAGATCCAGCAGGTTTTTTCCATGAAAAAGAATGCGGCCGTCCACCACCCGGCCCGGCGGGTTGGGCACCAGCCCCATGACGGACAGGGCGGTGACACTTTTGCCGCACCCGGATTCCCCCACAATGCCGGTGACCTCTCCCGGGGTCAGGTCAAAGGATACCCCGTCCACAGCCCTTGCCACCCCTTTTCGAGAAAAAAAATGGGTTTTCAGGCTGTCAATGGAAAGAACGGGTTCTGAACGGTTTTTGTTCACGGCTGCTCCAATGCAGAAGGTTGGTGTTAAAAAACGGTTAGCACACATCCGGAGACAGGGTCAATAAAAAAATACTACAAAGTTTAAAAAAAAATTAAACCATATCCGGAATTTTCTGTTTTTCCTGGCTGCAGCCGTTTTTTCACTGGTTCCGGGATGTTTTGTGCTCCCCGGAAATTGGATTCAATGAAACGCCAATCCAGGAATGTGCATGAGTTGTGACAGGGCTTGGTCAAATGCAGGGCCCATGCCGTGAAAGACAAACAGGGACCGGATATAGTCATGGAATCCTTCAGGGGTGTTTATGTCATCAGTATGCCGGGCCGCAGTCCGGCATTTTTCCACCTCATGGAAAAACAGGTCGGTGATGCCCGGGGCGTTGGACAAAAAGCCTTCAATGCTGAGCTGCTCCCATTCGTTGTGAAAATAGTGCCGCCGGTCCGAGGTAAAGCTGACCTTGGGGTTTTTTCCTTTCGCATCCTGGATCTGGAACTGAAAATAGGTGCACCGCTTTACCACCCGGTGCAGATGCTGGTCCGGAAACTTTAAAAAAGCAGATACTGCATTGGCAAAATACCGGGCAAACAGCTCTGCCCGGCAAGGATCCGATTTCTGGGCATCGGTTCCTATGTTGTTTTTCAGGCTTTCCGCCAGACATCCCTGGCAGATATAAGTTTCAAACCGGTATCCTTTATGGCAGTTTTCCAGAAACAGTCTTTTGCGCTCCGCCACCACATCATGGGTAAAGGTCATGAAGAACCGGGCTGCCTGGTCATCGGATTCAATGGGAAATTCTTTTCTCATGTACAGGTCCATGGGAATGAAAATCCCGCTGGGCCGCTCTTTGATGATGATTTTGGTGCCGCCTAAGGCTTCCAAGGCCGCCATGACCAGCTCAAAATAGATGTAGTCGAAATGGGGGACAATCCGGCCGTCAAACCGGCGGTTCCGGTTGTTTTGTAAAATTGCGGGGATATCATGGTGGTTCAGGGGCTGGTAATCATAGTCTTCCAGCACCGCGTTGATCTCTGTGATTTGAAAGTTCAAGGCCAGCAGCACGGATGCGATCTTGTCCTTGCCCGGGTGGTTGATTTTGTGTTTGAGCAGCTTTGTCAGATAGGTGTTGGAGATCCCGGATATCTTGCTGATCTGGTTGATATTCAGATCACTTTTTTCAATGATTTTGACAAGGGTGTCAGGAAAGCTGCGCATGGTATCAGGCACATCCTTTTGCGCTTATGTTTCAGGTTTGTTTTAATTTGACAATAAAGTTTAATAAAAAGTGTAACAAAACGCAAGGGTATCACCAGTGTCTCTGGATATTTGCCATAAGCATGTCACGTTTTGATCGTTCTATGTAGCACTCTGACCCAAGCCCCGCCCCTGGTGGTGTCCTGTGCCCGGCCCGAGATCTGCGGGGGCTTGTTTGCATAAGCGCAATGAAGCGCGGCAACCCACCCTCTGGTTTAAAACATCTCGGCATGTTTTACCTGGCCCCCTCCGGATCTGACGGTCCGTTCACAGGACACCACCAGGGGCTCCCCCTAAAAGCGTACGCTGCTATAGCAAGTATTCAGGGGGGCTCTTTGAATTTGACAAGAAAATTTCCTGTTATTATATTCAATTATCTGGAAAGTTATCTGGAAAGTATAGCATCAGGTATTGGCTTACCACTTAAAACTTTTAGATAAAATAAATACAATGATTTCCTGCTGGTTACCACCGGCTAACAGCTAAAGGCTAAAAGCTAAAGGCTAAAAGCTAAAAGCTAAAAGCTAACAGCTAAAAGCTAAACGTTTCACATAAAATACTGGCGGATGCCGGTTTTTTGTGGTAATTTGCCTTTTGTTATACCCAAGGAAAGGCAATGAAACAGGGAAAAAATCTCATAACCTCAGCAATATTTTTGATCCTTGCGGTTCTGGTTGTGGTAACGGGATACCGGAACCTTTCCTATAACTGGCAGTGGTACCGGATACTTCCCTATTTTTTTTCCATTGAAAACGGGCAGTTTGTATCAGGGGTGCTGCTCCAGGGCCTGCTGGTCACAGCAAAGATATCGATCATCAGTCTTTTTTTGTCCTTGCTCTTGGGCATGGTTTCTGCTTTTGCCCGGCTGTCGCCTTTTATCTCGCTGCGGGTGCTGGCCTGGTGTTATGTGGAAGGTATCCGCAACACCCCGCTGCTGATTCAAATTTTTGTCATATATTTTGTGATATCCCCTGTTCTGGGTCTGTCTGCATTTGTGTCAGCCGTCATTGCCCTGAGTCTGTTTGAAGGGGCGTATTCATCGGAAATCATCCGGTCTGGCATCGTCAGCATACCCAGAGGCCAGTTTGAAGCGGCCCAGAGCATCGGGCTGCCCACTTCCGTGCTGTATTACCGGGTGGTCATTCCCCAGATGCTGCGCCAGACCCTTCCCATGCTGGCCGGCCAGAGCGTCTCCCTGATCAAGGACTCCGCCCTGGTCAGTACCATTTCCATTTATGATCTGACCATGCAGGGCCAGAAAATCGTATCGGAAACATTTTTGACTTTTGAAATCTGGTTTGCTGTGGCATTATGCTACCTGTCAGTGACAGTTACACTTTCATTTATCATCCGGATCTTTGAAAATCGGATGAGATATGTCCATTAACCTAAATATCTGTAAAAACAAGGAGGTTCCATGAAAAACATCGGATGTGCCCTTTTGGCAGTCGTATTACTGTCTTACACCACCTGCCTGGCAGGAGAATTGGGAGACCAGCTGGCCAAAGAGAGCATTGTTGAAAAAATACAGAAAACCAAGGTGATCCGGGTGGGGATGTCCACCTTTGTGCCCTGGGCCATGAAGGACAAGCAGGGCAAACTCATCGGATTTGAAATCGATGTGGCCAGACAGCTGGCACAGGATATGGGCGTGGCAGTGGAATTTGTTCCCACTGCCTGGTCAGGCATCATCCCTGCCCTGATGACCGGCAAGTTTGATGTGATCATCGGGGGGATGGGTATCACACCGGAGCGCAACCTCAAGGTGAATTTCACCATGCCCTATGATTATTCCGGCATGTCCATGGTGGCCCACAAGAAAAAGGCGGATGGTTTCTCCACCCTGGCGGATTTTAACAAAAAGGAAGTTGATATTGCCGTGCGCATGGGCACCACAGCAGAACAGGCCGCCAGAAAATACCTGCCCAACGCCCGGCTGCGCCTGTTTGAAAATGAAAGCCAGGCCCTGCAGGAACTGAATCTGGGCCGGGTCCATGCGGTTGTGTCTTCCGCGCCCATGCCGGTGTTCCATTCCTTGAAATACCCGGACAAGCTGTTTGTGCCCTTAAAGGAGAACTTCACCAAGGAGCCCATCGGTTTTGCGATCCGCAAAGGGGACCATGACGCTTTGAATTATTTCAACAACTGGATTCTGAACGCCCGTGCCCAGGGTTTTCTGGCGGAGAAAAAAGCATACTGGTTTGAATCCAGACAATGGGAAGACCTTGTTAAATAAACCCGCCAGACGGTTTACCCTGGTGGATCTGGCAGTAGTGCTTGCAGTGGCTGCTGCTGTTGTCTTTTTTTTTGTCCGCATGGTCCGGGTCCTGGATTACCAGTGGGAATGGGATATCATTCCCGGATATTTTCTTTTCCGGGACCCGGCCACGGGCCGGCTTCAGCCCAATATGCTGTTACTGGGATTTTTGACCACCATCAAGCTGAGCGCCTGGTCCATGGTGCTGGCCTTTTTTCTGGGAACCGTTTCCGGTGTCATGGGTGCCAAAGGCGGGTTTCCCAGCCGGCTGATCAGCCGGTTTTATGTGGAAACCGCCCGGAACATTCCCTCTCTGGTGCTGGTAATTCTTTTTTACTATTTTGTCTCCAGCCAGTTTCTGGATGCCCTGGGCCTGGATATATGGCTGCGCAGCCAGTCAGATACAATGCAGCGAATGGTGTCGTTTTTTTTGGCGGATACCGGGCAGATAAATGCATTTGTCTCAGCAGCGGTGGCCCTGGGTATCTATGAAGGGGCGTATATCTCTGAAATCGTAAGGGGCGGTATCAACAGTATTTCCGCCGGCCAGTGGGAAGCGGCCTGGTCCATCGGGTTGTCGCCGTTCAACACCTTCCGGCTGGTGGTTCTGCCCCAGGCGTTCCGCAAGGTTGCATTTCCCATGGCCGGCCAGTTTATCTCCACCATCAAAGATTCCGCCATTGTGTCTGTCATTTCTGTCCAGGAACTTACCTTCCAGGGCATGGAGCTTATGGCTGCCACCTTTCTGACCTTTGAAATCTGGATTACCATCACCGTGTTGTATTTTGTCCTGACCTTTTCTTTGTCCCGGTCCATATCATTTGTTGAAAAACGCATGGCCATCCGGCAGTAATACTATCTGCTCAATATTTCCTTGTGTTTTTCCTGTTACGTGATGCCTGTTGAATGGCCTTTGCCAGGGCCTGAATTTTGGGGCCATCCTTTTGCCACATCCGGCAGGAATCCACCAGAAACCTGCTTTCTTTGATATCTTCTATGTTGTCCGGCAGGGGCATGGGGTTTCTGCGTTTTTCCGTGAGCCAGCCATGAACCATCTCCTGGGCCATGGCCTTGGTCAGGGTGCAAAGATGGGTACATCCGCTGGTGCCCCCCATGATTTCGGCCACTTTGCGGGTGAACCCTGGTTTGATTTCCAGCCCTGCAAGCAGCGGGACCCGGTCCAGGGTGGTGCGGCATTCTGCCATGGGTATGGCGGGCATGTCCGCTTCGGCCGCGACAATGCGCAGCGGCTCCGGTGCCACCCGGCAGAACAGGCGGATGTGATGGATAGTACCGGGTTCCAGTACCTGGCCGGTGATGTCGAATATCTTCACATACCGGGTGTCGGTGAGCTCTCCTGCCACAATGACCTGGCCTTTTTCATGGGGGAAGGTGGTCATGGAGATATCCCGGGTGTGTATCCGGGAACGGTTGTTTATGAGGTCTGCCAGCATATAATCTCCTTATTTTTGATATTTTAGAAGCATGAACAGAAAAGATGAAGGGCTGTCAGTTTCAGTCTGACGGCAGGGGAAACAATACAGATACCCGGGTATAGCCGTCACAAGGCGGGCCCGGCAGCTTGCTGCACCCTTCCATGCTGCCCGGGCAGACATCGGTGTCTCCGGGCAGACGGCTGCACCGTTTGGAGGTCATGGAGATGTTAAACCGGTAGCGCTCTGAAAATATTTTCATGCGCAAAAGATCTGCTCCCTTGCCCCCGGCATTGAAATCATAGGGTTGTCCGGAAGAGTAGTGCAGGGTTTCCTGGGTGGTGAAAAACCCTTCAAAAATCCGTTTCTGGGCCTCTCGGGTTAGACCGATTCCTTTGTCCTGGACAATGAATGCCACCCCCTTTGCCGTGTCCTGGACCTGTATATGGATACTGCCGCCGTCCGGGGTGTTTTCAATGGCATTGCGTATCAGGCCGTCCACCACTTTCTGTAATGGATCAAGGGGGATCAGAATGGGGGGAACAGCAGAAAGGCTGGTTTTAAGCTCCACATCCCGATGGCTGAACAATGGCCTGGTTTCGGTGATGCGCTGCGCCACAAAACTGTCCAGATGCACCTGTTTTGCTTCAAGATCCCTGGTGGAAAAAATGTCGTCCAGCTTTTTTCTGACTTTCCGGACAACCCCTGTTTCTCCTGTCTCCTGTGCGATCAAAGCTTCGATGACATCCTTGCACTGGTCAAAAATCAGGGTGTACACCGGTTTGTGGGAAAAGGTTTTTTTTTCCACAATGTCGTAGACCTCATCTTCAATGCCGATGAGGCGTTTGAGGTTGCGCTGCATGCGGGCCAGGGTGGGCTGCCAGCTGTCTTCAGGCAGGCTTTCCAGCCTGCGGGACAAGATTTTCATGGAGCTGAGCAATACAGCCACCGGGGTCTTGAGTTCATGGGACAGATGGCTGATCATTTTGTCCTTGGCTGCATTCAGGCTTTTCAATTCTTCATTGGCTTTTTTCAGTTCTTCAGAGACCCTGGCGTTTTCAATGGACAGCGCAACCGTTGCTGCAATAGTACTCAGGGTTTCCAGATCGGTCTGGTCGAATACCCCTTCTTTTTTGTTGTCAGCTGATATCACACCGATGATGCGCGTGTTGGTGTGCAGCGGTACCACCATTACATTTTTTACCGTGTAGCCGATTTTCTGGTTTCTGTTCTGGTGCAGTTTCTGGTCATCAGGCAACGATGTCATGATAATGGGCTTGCCGGTCTTGACCACCTGGCCGGACAGCAGTTCATCCACCTGGAACCGGATTTTTTTGACCCGTTCCCGGGTGAAAGGATCATCATGGGCCATGCTCAATACATAAAATTCCTTTTCATCCTCATCCAGGAGCATGACATTGGCGCCCTGGGTTCCCAGCAGTTCCTTGATCTCTTTGCTGACATATTCCAAAAGCTGCGGCAGCCGGGGGTACTGGGGCAGGGCCTGGCTGATGCGGTTTATGGCGCTCTGGTTCCGGTCAACGCGCTTTTCCATGGTCACATCCCGGAATACCATGACCATGCCCGCAGGGTTCAGATCCTCATCTCTGTCAATTCCCACCCGGACCACCACATCCAGCATCTGCCCGGTTTTGGTCAGACGTCTGGTGTTCATTTTCAACACATTTTTGCCGGGGGGCAGGGTTCTGATTTTTCTGGCAAGTTGCGAGCGCAGATGCAATGGTACATATTCTTTTCCCCGGGTGCCTTTGAATTCTTCCAGGGTCCAGCCGAATGTCTGGGTAAAGGCGGGATTCAGATAGGAAATCAAGCCTGCGGCATCGCGTATCAGCACCGGGTAGGGAATAAATTTCAAGAATTTTCTGTGGTATTCGGCGGCAATCCGGTCCTTTTCCCACAACGATTCCTGTTGCCGGAGCTGGTTTTCCAGGTCTTTTACCTGTTTTGCCAGTGACGAATTACGAAGGTTTTCACTCATGGGCATCCTTTTACACAAACAATACCAGGCTGGCCGCCATCACAGCCATGCCGGCCACTACCCCGTACATGGCAATGTGGTGTTCCCCGTATTTTTCCGCTGTGGGCAGCAGTTCATCCAGGGAAATAAATACCATGATGCCGGCCACTGCGGCAAACAACAGGCCGAACATGGTGTCTGTGGCGTATCTGAGAATCAGAAAATACCCCAGCAGCGCCCCCACCGGTTCAGCCAGGCCCGACAAAAACGAGAGACCAAAGGCTTTTTTCCGGCTGCCGGTGGCATAAAAGATGGGAACCGATACAGCAATGCCTTCCGGAATATTGTGGATGGCAATGGCAGCGGCAATGCTTATCCCCAGGGCCGGGTCCTGGAGCGCGCCCACAAATGTGGCAATGCCTTCGGGAAAATTATGGATGCCGATGGCCAGGGCGGAAAACACCCCCATGCGGTGCAGTTTTTTTTTCTGCAGCGCCAGATCCTGGTCAGGAATTTCTTCGACATTCCTGATTTCATGGGGGTTTTCATAACCAGGCACCAGGTAGTCGATAAGGGCGATCAGGGCAATGCCGCCGAAAAAAGCCAGGGTGGTCATCAGATATCCGTTAAAGGTACCAAGGGCGGCTTCCAGAGAATCTCTGGCTTTGACAAAAATTTCCACCAGGGAAACATAGATCATGACCCCGGCGGAAAACCCCAGAGAAGCGGTTAAAAAAAGGGTGTTGGTGCGTTTGGCAAAAAAAGCCAGACCGCTGCCGATGCCGGTTGAGAGGCCGGCCAGAACGGTAAGGGTGAATGCAAACAAAACCGTTTCTGTATCATATGTCATGTATCACATTTCCTGAAAAACAGTGTCAAAGTAGAAATTGTAATAATTTTTTCAGGGCAATGTCAATACGCATTCCGATACCCGGGGGTGAATCCCGGCATCATATGCTTTTTTTCCACGGTCCGGCCTTTGATAAAACTGTCCAGAAACGTGCGGACATTGCCGGTGACAAAACAGATGAGATGAACGTTTTGATCTGATATAAGGTCTGCGGGTTTTCGGGAGATGGCACCGCACACCATGGTGTCAATTTCAAGTGATTTCAGGGTATTGATAAGGTGTACAGGCGATTCCGGATCAAAGGATGTATAAAATTGCCTGGTAATCTGCCCGCCGTCAATCTGGGCCACCAGCAGGGTGCGGGCGGAATCAAAAACAGGTGAAATCCGGTTTCCCCATATGGTGACAGCTATTTTCACAAAAAACCCCGTGTGCAGAATTGATGCGCCAGTGTGTTACTGGATATGACAAATGCAAGGCCCGTGCCTGACTATACCGGAATGTGCGGGTGCTGTTGCAGATTTGAAAATTTCCCTGTCTGGCAGGCAATCCAGCCGTTTGAAAACAAATGTTGCCGCTGGCCATCCTTGGGTCAGGGTCGCAAAAAAAGGACCTGTTCACCGGCATGGGTTGCATTTATAATTTTATGCCCAGTTTTTTAATGCGCCGAAACAGGGTGCTTTTGTGTATCCCCAGGTCCTTTGCAGCGGCATTTCTGTTGTAGTTGTTTCTGGCAAGGGCATCAGATATCAAATTGATTTGTGCAGTTTTTACCGGATCATCCGAGGTTTTTGAAGAGCAGGCCGGTTTTCCTGCGAGAAATCCCGGCAAATGCTCCCATGTGATGGTGCCTTCCTGACACAGAACAAATGCATGTTCGATGATGTTTTCCAGTTCACGGATATTGCCGGGGAATGTGTGGGACATGAGGGCGGCCAATACTTCCCGGTCAATTCCCTGGATGAATTTTCCCTGGTGCAGGTTCATTTTGGAAATAAACCGCTCCACCAGCAGCGGCACATCTTCCATACGCTGGCGCAGGGGCGGCAGGGTAAGCCGGACCACATTGACCCGGTAGTACAGGTCCTGGCGGAACTGGTCGGCGGCCATAAGTTCTGAGAGATCTTTGTTGGTTGCCGCAATGATCCGGATATCGGTTTTCTCCTTTTCAATGCCGCCCAGGGGGGTGTATTCCTGCTCCTGGAGTACCCGGAGCAGGCGTACCTGGAAAGCAGGGCTGGTGTCTCCGATTTCATCCAAAAAGATAGTGCCCCCGTGGGCCAGGGCAAACTGGCCCGGCTTGTCTTTGACCGCATGGGTAAAGGCCCCTTTCTTATACCCGAACAGTTCGGATTCCAGCAGGGTGTCCGGCAGGGCACCGCAGTTGATGGCCATGAACGGCTTGTTTTTTCTGGGCCCCATGTTGTGGATGGCCTGGGCCAGCAGTTCTTTGCCGGTGCCGGTTTCCCCCTCGATGAGAACCGTGGCATCCGAACTGGATATCTGGGGCAGGATGGCAAAGATTTTTTTCATGCCACTGCTGTTGCTGACAATATCTTCCACCTGGAAACTGGCGGACAACTCCTTGCGCAGCTCTTCCACAAGGGAAAGATCCCTGAAAATTTCCACCCCGCCGATGACATCATTGTTTTTGTCTATGAGCAGGGAGGTGGACACGGATATGGGGATTTTTTTCTGCTGGCTGTTGATGATATACGCCGAAGTGGAGACATAGGATTTGCCTTCCGCCATGGTCTTTTTCAGGGCACAGTCCTTCTCGCACATATTGGAGCGGAATACCTCCCAGCAGTGGCGGCCGATGGCCTCTTTTCTGCTGATACCGGTGATCTCTTCGGCAGCCCGGTTAAATGAGGTGATTTCCCAGTTGTAGTCAATGGTGAAGACCCCGTCGGAAATACACTCCAGGATTACCTGGGTGGTTTCCTTTGTCAGGGGGCCGGAGATTTTCTTTTTATGGATCATGTAATGTATTGCCTGAAGGTTTTAAAGGGATTCTTTTGTTTTATACACAAAACAATCCGTAAATGCAACGGGGGGGGGGACACCTCCAGGGTAAATTCATTCTTACATCATTATATCATAAATTAAGTAAGTTATGGCTAATGTCGGATGGCCTTGCATTGTTTTGCTTTTTTTTAAAACCACGAAGGTCACGAAGAACACGAAGCAGCCCTTCCTTCGTGTTCTTCGTGACCTTCGTGGTAATATAATCTGCCGGTCTTGAGGATCTGAAATGGATGGATTGACGGTCAGAATGAATTTACCGTGGGGACACCTCGAAATTTGTTATATTTATGCCGTGTACGCTATGGGGAGCCCCTGGTG
>DATFJY010000286.1:0-4930 GCA_035268905.1 Desulfotignum sp. | reverse complement strand
CACCTGTGACGGGCTGATCAAATACAATGAAGGGCTGCGCCTGGCCCGCCAGGACCATCTCCAGAAACTGAGCAACCTGCCGGTGGTCAATACCGGGGGGTATGGCAGTGCCGAGGAGCTGGCCGTCACCATCACCTCCATGAAGCTGCATGAAAATGCCCTGGCACCGATTATTTTGCTGGACCCGGACAATCTGTGGGAACATACCCAGAAACAGACCCGGAAAATTGCAGCCAAAAAATATGGCCCTGCCTTTACCCCCAGGTTGATTCAATCATGCAGCACAGCCAAAGAAGCCGAGCATATTCTGCTGGCGTTTATCGGGAACCCGGACCAGTGGTACCGTGCCCATAAGATTCCCACAGAAAACGTGGACCGGGCACGGGTGAAATCCGCCCGGATCCGGCAGCAGGCCCTGGGCCAAAAAAAGGTGGAAACCTTTGATATGCCCAATTTCCGTCTCACCCGATAACCCCCATGCCCTGACGGGCACAACAAAATATGAAAGCGTTAGCCGGTGGTAACAGCAGGGAAAATTTTGTTTACTGGAAGTAAATAATTGCGTACTAATAGCTAACGGCTAACAGCTAACAGCTTTCATATAAACCGCTTTGTCCGGGCCGGCAAAAATGCAGAAAAAAGTATCCCCACGCCTGCCGGGCATTATGCATCCCAAAACAAAAAGGCAGATTCATGCAGACACAGCACCAGATTATATTTGAAGATTCCCGGGATATGGGGGCGCTTGTCCAAGACAGCATTGACCTTGTGGTAACATCACCGCCCTATCCCATGATCGCCATGTGGGACCAGGTGTTCGCCGCAATGGCACCTGGTGTGGAAAAAAACCTGGCAAAGGGCAAAGGGCCGGATGCATTTGAGATGATGCACCGCCAGCTGGACCGGGTCTGGCAGGAAACTTACAGGGTGTTGAAGCCGGGCGGCTTTGCCTGCATCAATATCGGGGATGCCACCCGCACCCTTGACAGCCATTTCATGCTCTATCCCAACCATGCCAGGATCATGTCCTGCCTTCTGTCGCTTGGGTTTACTGCGCTTCCGGCGGTGCTGTGGCGCAAGCAGACCAATGCCCCCAACAAATTCATGGGTTCCGGCATGCTGCCGGCCGGTGCCTATGTGACCCTGGAGCATGAATATATTCTGGTTGTCAGAAAAGGGGGAAAACGGGCGTTTAAATCCCCGGAAGCCAAACAGCGGCGGCATGAAAGTGCGTTTTTCTGGGAGGAAAGAAACCAGTGGTTTTCCGATATATGGATGGACCTGAAAGGCACGCGCCAGAAAACAACCGATGCAGCCCTGCGGCTGAGAAGCGGTGCGTTTCCCTTTGAACTGCCCTACCGCCTGATATGCATGTATTCTGTCAAAGAAGATACGGTGCTGGATCCGTTCATGGGCATCGGCACAACCGCCCTGGCAGCAATGGCTGCCGGCAGGAACAGTGTCGGGTTTGAGATTGAAACAGGGTTTGCCCCTGCCGTCGATGTGCGGACGGATGCCATTGTGGTACTCTCAAACACCGTCATTTCCCAGCGCCTGGACCACCACCAGGATTTTATAAAACAGCGGCTGGAAAACAACAAACCGGTCAAACACACCAACATACATTACAATTTTCCGGTTATCACCAGCCAGGAAAAGACCCTGCTGCTGAACCGTCCCCTGGCAGTGAAGAAGTTTTCAAACAACAGTTTCGAAGTTGATTATGCTGAAGGGCCTGGATATTCGGAAAAACGGCTAAAGAAACAGACCGCCCCTGCCCGAGCAGCAAATGCTGGAGAAAAAATGCCGGAACGTATCAGAGAAGGAACCCGGGGAGAACAGCTGGATCTGTTTGATTCTGTGTGAAGGGGCACAGGACACCACCAGGGGCGGGACCGGTGACAGAGTGCTGCACATAAAGGTAGAAAACCCGGCATGTGTATGGCACATATCCGGAATGCAAATGATTCATTTGACGTAAGACAAAAAATAGACCACAATGACCCCTCAAAAAAAAGGCGGGAAACCCGCAACCAAACAGCCCCTTCTCATTTTTTTTTGCAGGCTTTGCAGGAAAGGAACTGATGCGAAGGGCACTATATGTGTAAACGTGTTACATCAAGGAGAGATACAAATGGGTGAGAACTATTTTAATACACTGCCGCTGCGGCTGCAGCTGGCGGAACTGTCCCGGTGCCGTTTCATGGGTACCGGTGAATTTTCAGGAACAGATGCCCTGAAAGGCAAAAAAATCGTGATCGTGGGGTGTGGGGCCCAGGGGCTTCACCAGGGTCTGAACCTGCGGGACAGCGGACTGGATGTCTCCTATGCGCTGCGGGATGCGGCCATCAAAGAAAAACGGCAGTCATGGAAAAATGCCACAGAACACGGATTTGTTGTGGATACCTATGAAAAGCTGCTGCCGTCGGCTGATCTGGTGATTAATCTGACCCCGGACAAACAGCATACCCCGGTTGTCAAAGCCATCATGCCTTTGATGAAAAAAAATGCCTGTCTGTCCTATTCCCACGGGTTCAATATTGTGGAAGAGGGCATGAAAATCAGGGAAGATCTCAGCGTGATCATGGTGGCCCCCAAATCCCCGGGCACCGAGGTCAGAGAAGAGTACAAGCGCGGGTTCGGGGTTCCCACCCTGATCGCCGTACACCGGGAAAACGATCCCAGAGGAGAAGGTCTGGAACTGGCCAAGGCCTATGCGGCCGCCACCGGCGGACACCGGGCCGGGGTGCTGGAGTCCTCGTTTGTGGCAGAGGTGAAGTCCGATCTCATGGGGGAACAGACCATCCTGTGCGGCATGCTCCAGGCAGGCGCTTTGCTGTGTTATGACAAAATGATGGAAAAAGGCATGGATGAAGGATATGCCTCAAAACTGGTGCAGTACGGCTGGGAGATCATTACCGAAGCGTTGAAGCACGGGGGTATCACCAACATGATGGACCGGTTGTCAAATCCGGCCAAAATTATGGCCCATGACCTGAGCGAGCAGTTGAAAGAGATTCTGACCCCGCTGTTCAACCGGCACATGGATGAGATCATGACCGGGGATTTTTCCAAAACCATGATGGCAGACTGGGCCAATGAAGATGCCGATTTGCTCAAATGGCGGGCACAGACAGCTGACACCCCCTTTGAAAAGGCAGTTTCCCAGCAGGCGGATATGCCGGAGCAGGCATATTTTGACCATGGTATTCTCATGGTGGCCATGGTAAAGGCCGGGGTGGAACTGGCCTATGACACCATGGTGTCCGCGGGTATTGTGGAAGAATCCGCTTATTATGAATCGCTGCACGAGGTGCCGTTGATTGCCAATCTCATTGCCCGCAAAAAGCTGTATGAGATGAACGTGGTGATTTCCGATACGGCGGAATACGGGTGCTATCTTTTTTCCCACACAGCGGTGCCCCTGCTGGAAAAATTCATGGAAACCATAGATGTGGATGTCATCGGAAAAGGCCTTGATCTTACAGACACGGGTGTGGACAATATCCGGCTGATCCAGGTCAATGAGGCCATCAGCAGCACATCTGTGGAAAAAGTGGGAAAAAGGCTGCGGCACTATATGGGGGCCATGAAATCCATCCTCTGAAAATGGTCTGGAATCTCTATGGTCTGCAGGATGGCTTCCTGTTCATCCAGGATCTGGTCAAGGATTTTGCCGGTGGTGTAGGGGTTCATGATGACCGAGCGCAGCACCACCGCCGTGTGGCTGTCTTCAGGGCGGATTGTTAAAGAGGTCCTGGACACAAAGCTTTTGCCTGCCTCCCGCTGGGTTCGCTGGAGATGGGTGTTGATATGATCCAGGCAGGCATCCAAAAGCTGCAGCCGGTCTTGCGGCAGGTCAGCATTCAGGTGCGGCCGCAGTTGTGACGGCACTGCCCGGTAGGTGAGAATGTTGAGCACCGGGTCTGTCACCAGCTGGAACTGGCTGCGGTCCCTGATTTTTTCGGCAAACAGCCTGGTGGTTTCAATGCCGTGATCGATCATCAAGGCGTATCCCCGGGATCCCATGATTTTCAGGGCACTGTCCAGGATCAGGGAGCTTGCCTCCCGTGACCCCTCCAGGGTTTTGATGCCCAGGTCAACCGATCCTTTGCGGTTGACATATCCGGCATGGTATGCGATCCGATCCAGGGCTTTGGGGTCTTTGAAATAGACCATGCCGGCACTCATGGGCATGTAAAACTGCTTGTGGCAGTCAATGGTCACGGAATCCGCCGCCTGTATCCCCGCCAGCAGGCCCTTGTAAGTTTCCGACAGCAGTACCGGGCCGCCCCAGGCAGCATCCACATGGAAATGGATCCGGTGTTTTTGGCACAGTGCCGCCATCCGGGGCAAAGGATCAATGCTGCCGGTTTCCGTGGTACTGGCAATACCCACGATGGCGGCAATCTGTGTTTTTTTCTCCTGGGAAAGTGTTTCCACCAGCCAGGTCAGCTTTGCCATGTCCACCTGGTGGTTTTCATCCACATCCACTGCAATGATGTTGCGGTTTCCAATACCCAGTATGCCGCCGGCTTTTCTCAGGGAAAAATGGCCCCGTTCCGACACCAGCACCACCAGCCGTTCCAGGTTATGGGCTTTCATGGCTGCGGCCATGCCATCCTTTTCAACACCCGGAAAATCGTCTGTGGGGGACAGACACTGGTTTCTGGCCACCCACAGGGCCGTGATATTGGCGGTGGTGCCCCCGTTGGTAAACAGCCCCAGACAGGTATCCACATTCTGGACATGGGCCTCATAAAATTCGGGGGGGGTGTCAAATATCATCCGGTGCATCTTTGCCAGCACCTGTTTTTCCAGCACCGACAGCACTTTTGATGTTTCCAGTTTGATCAGGTTCTGGTTCAGTGCAGCGGCAATGGCTTTGAGGTGTACCATGAAAAAGGGTATGGCCGAGGTCATGTGGCCG
>DATFJY010000285.1:0-3204 GCA_035268905.1 Desulfotignum sp. | reverse complement strand
CCGGGTGTATTGAAAAACATGGATGATTTCATGCGGCAAAAAGGGGTGGACCCGGATGCCCTGCCGCTGTATTATTGAGACAGTGCACAGCAAATTTTCCGGATGCAGGACAAAATAAACTGTGTGCTGCACCAATACCTGATGAACCTGTTACATCAACCAGATATTATCGAAACCATGGAGAGGGTGCCATGCAGCAGACCATGAAAGCAATTGTCAAGGCAAAGCCGGAACCGGGGTTGTGGCTCCAGGATGTGCCGGTGCCGGAAATCAGGCACAACGAGGTGTTGATAAAAATTTTGCGCACCGCCATCTGCGGTACGGATGTCCATATTTACAACTGGGACACCTGGTCCCGAAAAACCATTCCCGTGCCCATGCATATCGGCCACGAGTTTGTGGGCACCATTGAAAAGGTGGGGTCCCATGTGGTTGATTTCAAAAAAGGCGACCTGGTGTCCGGGGAGGGCCATCTGGTGTGCGGACACTGCCGCAACTGTCTGGCCGGCCGCCGGCACCTGTGCATGGACACCAAAGGGGTGGGGGTCGACCGGCCCGGTGCGTTTGCCCAATACCTGGCCATTCCGGTCACCAATGTCTGGTACTGCGATGCTGCCATCCCCCTGGAAACCCTTGCCTGCTTTGATCCGTTGGGAAACGCCACCCACACCGCACTTTCCTTTGATGTGCTGGGCGAAGATGTCCTCATTACCGGGGCCGGTCCCATCGGATGCATGGCTGCAGCCATTGCCAGGCACAGCGGTGCCCGGTATGTGGTGGTGACTGATCTCAACCCCTTCCGCCTGGAGCTTGCCAGAGAAGCCGGGGCTACCCTGGCCCTGGATGTCACCCGCCAGTCGGTGGCAGATGCCCAGAAAGAACTGGGTATGAAAGAAGGCTTTGATGTGGCCATGGAAATGTCCGGCAGTCCGGCAGCCCTGAATACCATCCTGGAAAACATGTGCCATGGGGGAAAAATTGCCATGCTGGGGATCATGCCGGACAAGACCGCCATTGACTGGAACACGGTGGTCTTCAACATGCTGACCATCAAGGGCATTTACGGCAGGGAGATGTATGAGACCTGGTACAAAATGACCTCCATGATCCAGAGCGGTCTGGACATCACCCCCCTGATCACCCACAGGTTTCCGTACACACAGTTTGAACAGGGGTTTGCAGCCATGGGTTCCGGAGAATCAGGAAAAGTCATTCTGGACTGGACCCGCACGGACTGAATTGATTTTAACTGTTTGGAGAAATAAAAATGCGTACAGACAAACTGGATATCAGCCTGGAACAGGAGCTGTCATCCCTGAAGGCAGAGGGCAGGGCAAAATCACCCGAAAGGATCATTGAAGCATATATACCGCCCAAAGATGAAAAAGGACCCAGGTACCGGCTGGCCGACAGCAGCCTTGAATTCATGCGGTTCAATTCCAACGCCTATCTGTCTTTGTCCAACCATCCGGAACTGATCGAAACGGCCGATGCGGCCACCCGAAATTTCGGGGTGGGCCCCGGTGCTGTCCGGTTCATCGACGGCACCTTTGTTCACCATGTGCGCCTGGAAGAGCGCATTGCAGGTTTTGTCAACAAGCCCGGGGCAAAGATTTTCAATTCCGCCTATACCGCCAATTGCGGACTGGCCCTGTCCATTTCCAGCAAAAAGACCCATTGGATAGGGGATCAGCTGAACCACAACAGCATCATCCGGGCCATGCGCATCAGCAACGTGCCCAAAGCCAACAAGGGGATTTTTGCCCACAATGACATGGCAGATCTGAAACGCTGTCTGGATGCAGTGGCCCCGGACATGGAACGGGTGGTGGTGGTGTTTGACGGCATCTTCAGCATGCGGGGGGATTATGCCCCCATACACGAGATTGTCCGTATCTGCAAACGCTATGCAGACAGGTTCAAAGACGGCGTGATAACCGTGGTGGATGATTCCCACGGCATCGGCGCATTCGGGGATACCGGCCGGGGAACCCCGGAGTTCTGCAATGCCTGGCCGGATGTGGTGGTGGGGACATTTGGCAAAGCATTCGGTGTGAACGGCGGGTTTATCGCCGGCAGCCAGATCCTTGTGGAGGCGGTGCGCCAGAAAGCAGACACCTATATTTACACCAATCCCCTGAGTGTGGCTGACTGCGCCGCTGCTGTCAAAGCCATCGATATCTGCGACAGCAGCCAGGGAAAAAACCTTCTGGCCCACCTGAAAGAACAGACTGCCCGTTTCCGGCAGGGCCTTGACAGACTGGGCATGGAATCCATTCCAGGGCCGCACCCGGTGGTGCCCCTGATGGTCAGGGATACCGCCAGAACCCATGCATTGGTAAAATATCTGTATGACAACGGGGTGCTGGTGGTGGGACTGACATTCCCGGTGGTGCCCAAAGGAGATGAAACCATCCGGTTCCAGATCAATGCCTGCCATACACCCAATGATATCGACCAGGTCCTGGATCTTCTGGCTGGATTTGCCTGAAATTATTTGCTGTTCCGGTTTTTTTTCCAACTCCTTGAATTTGGACCAGAATCAATGTATGATAAAAAGATGGCCTGGCGTAAATTAAATGCCGGGCATGATCTAAATATTTTGACAAGGAGAAAAAGGAATGGAGCCTGATAAATTCCGAGAATCCAGACAGGAAATAAACCGTATGTGCAGAAACGTGCATGCCCTGATTGACAAAAAAGCACTGGAAGAATCCAAAGAAGGGTATGAAAAGTTGCATGAACGGCTGGACACCCTCAAACCCCAGGCAGAGGGAGAGATTCAGAAGCGGTCTGTCAAGAATCTCGGGCTCAAACTCAAGAATCTGTCAACACTGATCCGCAAATTGAAACCCAAGACCGGCACTTCCCGAAAAGCGGGAATATCCGGCATTGTCTGGGATGAAAAGCGGCTGGCCGAGCTTGCCACCCCTTTTCTGGAAAAAATGTCCCGTAATATGGGTACTGATGAGGGTGCTACCGTCCGTCTGGGCACTACAGGAAAAGGCATCCGTCCCAACTACCAGATCCAGTTCAGTGACAAAAGCATAACCGCTTTCAGCGGATCCAGCCACAAACCCAGCCAGAAGCCTGATGCCGGTAAAGCAAAAAATATTTCCCCCCCGTTCTCCAGGACAGTGATCCAGAATATTCTGGCAGACAAAAAAGCACTGGAAGAATCCAAAGAAGGGTATGAAAAGTTGC
>DATFJY010000284.1:0-75994 GCA_035268905.1 Desulfotignum sp. | reverse complement strand
AGTCCGGATTTATCAGTGAAAGTCCCGTATCAAGAGAGGATAAAATCATTTCCAAGCGCTGCTTATCTGCTTTTATCACTTCAAATTCTGATTCAATTTTTTCCAGTTCCTGAACCCGTCTTTCCAGTTCTTCATAGGTGGATTTTGCTTTCATTTTTATCCAGAACCTCGCCTTAATGTCCGAGCAGACACAAATGTTCAATGCGCCTTTTTTAATTTATCACAAGGCATAATGAAAAAAGTCGCATCATCTTTCATACTGATTTTGAAAAGAAGTAAGGCGACTTAAATTTAATACATACATAGGGACCATGCAAAAAATAAACTCCAATAATCTGTTTTCCCCCGCTATAAGACTGGTAATTTGAAAACAAAATGCAAATTAATTTCTACGTGATCCCTTAGGTACCTTAATGATACAAGATCAGCTTTTAATCCACACGTCATCCAGTTTTGAATAGCCGCTGGGATGCGCTTTAATACCTTGCATCTTTTTACTGGTGATAAACCAGGTATTGATCCAGAATGCATTGCCAATGGAACCGCGATCTTGTTGAATTTTTTCAAGCTTTGCAAAAATTTTCCGCCGTTTCTCAACGTCAAAGGTGGCATTTGCCGTTGTCAAAAGTTTTGAAAATTCTTTGTCAACCCATCGGGTCTCATTCCAGGGGACAGGATTACCTTCACTGTCAGCGGTATATGCCAGGTTAAGTACCATGGTTCCTAATGGACGGTGGCTCCAGACCGTAATGCCAAGATCAACTTCAGTCCACTTTTCCCAATATTGGCTGTTGGGCATTGTCTGGATGTTAATATTAAAGCCGGCAGGTGCTGCATCCTGTTTCAGGATTTCCGCATAGCGTATGATTTCTGGCCAACCGTTTCCAACAGCAATGTTGACATCAAGCCCATTGGGATATCCGGCTTCTTTCAATAATTGTTTTGCTTGTTCCGGATCGTATTTGGGGGTTTCAATGGGTGCGTACTCAGGATGTTTGGGGCTGACATGGATGTCTTGCCCAATCAGACCTTCGCCGAAGAAGGCCAAGCCAAGGATCTTTTCACGGTTCTGACAGAGTTTTAATGCCTGACGTACACGATTGTCAGACCAGGGTTTCAAATCAGCACGCATTCTGACAACTCTGGTTTGATTTGTGTTAATGGGGTAGATACTGATATTTGGATCTTTTTTCAGGGCCAAGTAGGCATCGGTTGCTCCGAGATCTCCGAAATCGATCATATCAATGTCTCCGCTTTTGAGCCCCGCAATCATGGGGGACATCTCAGTGCCCATATCTATGAAATGGACTTCATCCAGGTAGGGCAGCAGTTTACCGTCCGCACCTTTACGCCAATAATCATTGCGGCGTTTAATGACACACGTCTCTCCTTCAAGATATTTTTGAAGCGTGTAAGGCCCGGTACCGTGAGGCGCTTTGATAAAGTCTCCTTCAAAGGTACGGTGGTTGAATATCATTGCTGGATAATGAAACAAATGTTCTGGTACACCTATTTCCGGTATTTTGAGGTGAAGCTTGACCTGATGTTTGCTTACTTTTTCAATCCCGGTGGTGTCCAGATAACTGCCCATCATGCCCTTCATTGAAGATCCCACATCTTCTTTAAACCATTCATTCATGGTGAAAATGACATCATCGGCAGTAAAATCGTCACCGTTGTTAAACTTGATCCCCTGTCTCAAATTTAGGGTCCAGGTTTTTAAATCATCTGAAACTTCCCAGTTTTCCAGGAGGTAGGGGTGTGTCACGTTATCAGCATCCGTATAAGTCAAATATTCGACTACATTTCTCAACTGGTTGGTGGGAGAAATCCATGAAAGGTTTGAAAGATGACTGACTTTTTGTACAGGAGATGCGATTTTCATGACACCGCCGCGCTGTATTGCGGCAGCATTTGCCTGGGTGGGTCTAAATATAAGGCCTGCCATCTGTGTTGATGCGGCTGCCGATAGGCCCAGAAGGGAAGCATATCGGATAAATTCTCGACGGCTTAATTTGCCTTTATCTAAATTGTTTTTAAGTTCCTTAACGCCTTTGTGAATTTTAGTGCTCATATTTTTTCCCCCATGTTTGAGTTTAAAAAGCAAGCGAACCCTACGCTGGTGGCCCTTGTTTAATAAACTTCATTGATAATTCATTTTCCTTGTAAAAACGTTTCTTCAATTCCAACGTTTTTTTGCCTACTTCAGGCAGTTCATTTTTTTTGGATCGCATTTTTCAGCGTTTTAGACCCAATTGGTACCATTATGACAGCGGAGGCCTCTACCGGAATTTCATGAGATTCCCTTTTGGCCAAAACTGGTACCGGTATCAAAAAATTATTAAAAACATTTAGTGGGAAATCAAGAAAAAAATAATATTTTAAAAAAGCTATTACGTGTTTTTGGAGGTTTGGATAGAAAATGCCCAATGCAAAAATCGAGAGGCAATATTGGTGATATGGTTCAGATTTCTTGTCTATTCACAGTCAGGAATGAATTGTCTGATATCGGAGATTACGGGAAATCCTGGTTTCAGCTTTTCAATTTCAGTCTTGATATTATTATTCAAAAAACTTCCCTCGCCAGAACCAATGTCTTAAGCGTTACATAAAACCTGTTTTTCTTTGTATCTGCAATTATTTTATACATGTAAGTTAAACCCTATTATTAAAGTCAGCCGTTATGAATTTTCCAATTGTCAGTATAAACGAGGGATCTCAAATTATTTGCTTATATGCAAAGAAATTATAACAGGTATTCAATAATGTTGGTATCAAAAATTTTTGACAACCGGTATGATCAACCATTGGATTATCCTTGATTTCAATCAGATATAAACATAAATTGCCTATTATGGATTCCCTTGAACTTTAACAACATTAATGGTATCTGCAAAATTTTTTGATCATAATCATAAAATTATTGACAATTTCTAAGTTTCCGACCTAAAACAGACGACCCGCAGATCTTCCTTTTGGGAAAAATCTAGCGGCAGTATTAGGTAAAACCTTACGCGGAGTCTGCCTTACATATGCTTGTTGTAGATATTTGTAGAAAAATTGAAGAAGCGCCGTGGTTTCACAACGGCATTATCGGTGTGATCGTGTTTGCCGGTATCTTGGTGGGTCTTGAAACTTATCCGGAAATAATGGCAGTTTACGGATCATGGCTTCAAGTCCTGGATACACTTGTGCTTGCCATCTTCACCGTAGAAATTTTGATCAAGTTCGTGGCCAGATATCCTAAGCCTCTAACGTTTTTTTCTGACCCCTGGAACGTGTTTGATTTTATCATTGTAGGGGCCTGTTTTCTGCCGTTTGCGGTCAAATACGCCATGGTTCTGCGGATTCTTCGACTTTTGCGGGTCTTGCGCCTGATCCGAGCCATTCCGCGTTTGCAAATCGTTGTAGAGGCTCTGCTTCGGAGCCTGCCTTCCATGGGGTATGTTTCTATCCTTCTGTTGGTGCTGTTTTACGTGTACGCGGTGATGGGCGTATTTTTATTCGGGCAGAATGATCCCGTACACTTCGGTACGCTCCAATTAGCATTGCTGTCGCTTTTCAGAATCGTGACCCTTGAAGACTGGACAGATATCATGTACACTCAAATTTACGGATGCGATGTATATGGATTCGAACCCCACAGCTACTTGTGCACCGATCCTATGGCTTTTCCCATCGTCTCTCCACTCTATTTTGTTTCGTTTGTGCTGCTGGGTACCATGATTTTTCTCAACCTGTTTATCGGTGTCATTGTCAACGGCATGGATGAGGCTCGAAAGGAACATGAGGAAAAGTTGAAACAGCAGATGGAAAAACTGGGGAAACCGGTGGATATTGCAGAAGAGGTCGCGCGGATCGAGGAACTTTTCGAACGGGCAGACTCCCACTTCGCCCGGCTAAAAAAAGTGATGGGAAGGTCCCTCCCCAAATGAAAATGTTGATCATCAAGCCAGAAAACCACTTTGGGATTGGGAATAATAGACCCCATCAATTCATATACTATTTCGTATCCAAAAGGATATCAGGGCACTTTCCAATTCAGGTAATAATATACCACTCATAAAATCTTTGAAATGGCGACCATTCAATACCACCCAATCCAGAAAACCTCTGGTGATAAGATTTCCAATGCTTTGGTTGCATCGTTCTTTCAAAAGGTTTGGGTGGTTTTATAAAGAATATTCTGGGCGGTTGTTTCTTGAACTGAATTGAAAGTGATCAAAAAACAAAAGGCCCTCCAAAGGGCCACTCGCCTCCCAAAGAACCTCTGCTAATTATTGTAACTATTGATTTTATTGGTGATCCCACCGGGATTCGAACCCGGGTTACCGGCGTGAGAGGCCGGCGTCCTAACCACTAGACGATGGGACCAGCGCTGCAAAAATTATGGATATACCGTAACCAGGAAAAAGTCAATAAATTTTAATCGGTAAAGGATTTTTTGCGGCCTTTTCTGAAGCCGAAAAGCAGGTATATGAGCCATCCCACCAGGGGTATCAGGGCGATGAAATGCCACAGAATCTTCATTGATGGAGAGCTGAAATCTTTTTTGATGATGTCCACCAGCGCCAGCATGGTAAAAGCCAGAGAAATGCCGAAAATCAGGAGGATATATAAGACAAGGTTGTCCATGAATGTGATTATCCTTCTTTGAGGCGGTCCGAGATTTTCATGAGGGTATCCACATAATAATTGCTGTGGTTGTAACGGAACAGCACCTCATGCTGGCGCTGCCGGGAGATGCCGGGGTCCCATCCATGGTGTTTGAGGTAATTGGCCACGGAAAAAATGGCATCGCTGTGGTCGAACAGGTCAATTTTGCCGTCATTGTTACCGTCCATTGCCAGGGTCAGGGCATTGGACGGCATAAACTGGGAGATACCCATGGCGCCGGCATAGGAGCCTTTGATGGCTTCCGGGGAAATGCTTTCCCTGTCCGTGTATTTTATCAGGGCTTTGAGTTCTTCATACCCCCATCTGGACCGTTTTTCCACTTTTTTTAGAAAGGTTTCCTTTTCCGGTTGCTTTTCTTTGGGAATGGCTTTCCAGATACGTTCCCGCAGTGTTTCATCGGTGAGGGCCGCCATGGTGGCCAACGTATTGATGACCGTTCGTTTGCCCAGAAATGTGCCCAGGCGGGTCTCCACCAGCAGTATGGCGGTGATAACCGTTTTGTCCACCCCATGGATTTTCTGGGCACGGTCCAGGGTTTCCTGGTGTTCTTCCATGTATTGGAATGCTTTTGTAATGGATTTTTTTGATAAAAACTGGTCATAATTCAGACTGGATTCTGAATGGACAAAAAACATGGAAACGCCGTCAGGATTAAAAAAAACAGCGTCATTGTCCAGAATATCCTGGATTTTTTCCGGGGCGAAACCGTCTTTTATCAACCGTTCGGCCAGGGCATGAAATTCATTTCCTTTGGCGGTGTGCTGGGCAAAGGCGGGGGAAATAACATGTGAACAAATAAGGCATGGAATGAAAAATAAAAACAAGAAGCATCCGGAAAAAAGTGTGCGTAGCAAAGGCAGAAATCCCATATGACAGCTGTGCCTCCTTTGTGTTCTGATTGATTTTATGATGTTATACCGTATTTTATTTTGGATTGCATCAAAAATCTTGGGGGGATTTCTGCTGTCTGGACTGGAAACAGCAAAAGGGGGGAGATGGCAGATGATCTTTCCCCTCTTTATACTCCAGGGTTGTGGGTTTTGAAAGTCCTCCCCCGGGCGGACCCGGGGGAGGTCAGAATCTATTTCACAAAAAGGTATGGAAAAGGTGGTTGCTATATGTCAAAATACAGATAGAACTCGTGGGGATGGGGTCGGCTGATAACCGGTTTGACCTCAGTTTCCATTTTGTATTCAATCCAGTGTTCAATGACATCTTTGGTGAACACATCGCCTTTGAGCAGAAATTCATGGTCATGCTTCAGGGCATCCAGCGCTTCTTCCAGGCTGCCGGGAGCAGCGTCCATTTCTGCCAGCTCCTCAGGCGGCAGGTCATAGATGTTTTTGTCCATGGGATCGCCCGGATCCATTTTGTTCTGGATACCGTCGATCATGGCCATGGCAATGGCGGAAAACGCCATGTATCCGTTACAGGAGGGGTCCGGGGTACGGAATTCGATGCGTTTGGCCTTGGGTGATCCGGAATACATGGGCAGGCGGATGGCCGCACTCCGGTTCCGGCTGGAATATGCCAGGTTGATGGGGGCTTCAAATCCGGGTACCAGGCGTTTGTAGGAGTTGGTGGTGGGGTTGGTGATGGCGCACAGGGCTTTGCAGTGCTTCATTATGCCGCCGATGGCATACAGGGCCTCGTCAGACAGGCCGGCATATTTGTTGCCGGCAAACATGGGGTTGCCGTCTTTCCAGAAACTCATGTGGGTGTGCATGCCGGTGCCGTTGTCCCCGTAAAGGGGCTTGGGCATGAAGGTGACGGTGTGGTTGTATTTGTGTGCCACATTTTTCAGCACATACTTGAACCACGCCAGGCTGTCGCCCATATTCACAAGGGAATCAAACCGCAGATCGATTTCAGACTGGCCGGCGGACGCCACTTCGTGGTGCTGGCATTCCATGGCAATGCCCAGGTTTTCCAGGGTGAGCATCATTTCGGTTCTCATGTCCTGGTACTGGTCAGCCGGGGGCAGGGGGAAATACCCGTGTTTGGGTTTGATCTTGTATCCCAGGTTCGGCATCTCTTCGGTGCCTGTGTTCCAGTGGCCTTCAGGAGAATCGATTTCAAAAAAAGCGGCATGGGGTTCTGAGGCATACCGGATATTGGAAAAGATGAAAAATTCCGGTTCAGGTCCCACAAAAATGGTGTCGCCGATACCGGTGCTTTTCAGGTACTGCTCTGTTTTTTTGGCAATTCCCCTGGGATCCCTGGAATAGGATTCACTGGTGATGGGGTCATGGATGTTGCCGATTATGGCCAGGGTGGGCACCTTGAAAAAAGGGTCCATTCTTGCGGTGGCAGGTTCCGGTATCACGATCATGTCACTGTTGTTGATGGCCTGCCAGGCCCGCATGGAGGAGCCGTCAAATCCGAATCCGTCTTCAAAAGCGGATTCTGAAAATTCACTTAACGGGACGGAAAAATGCTGCCATGTGCCGATGAAATCCATATACCGGATATCGACCACTTTTGCATTGTTTTCCTTTGCCATTGCAATTACGTCTTTGGGTGTCATCTGTTTTCCTTTCTGTTTTGAATTATGGTTATCATCTGGTTTGGTACCTGAATTAGAGTGCATCCGTGTCTGTCTCTCCGGTTCTGACACGGACAGATTTTTCCACGTTCAGGACAAAGATTTTGCCGTCTCCGATTTTTCCGGTGTTGGCGGCATTTCTGACGGTTTCGATGGTTTCGTCCGCCCGGTCATCTGCCACAACAATTTCCAGTTTTATTTTGGGGACAAAATCCACGACATATTCCGCGCCCCGGTATATCTCCTTGTGTCCTTTCTGGCGGCCGTATCCATTGACTTCTGTCACGGTCATGCCGTAAATGCCGACTTCACTCAATGCTTCCTTTACATCATCAAGCTTGAAAGGCTTGATGACAGCTTCAATTTTTTTCATTTTCTACCTCCTTTGCATGTATCTGTGGGAGCCGTTTTATGATGGCTGTTTTGATAAGCTTGAGTTTTTCCGGATCCCTGATTTTCTGGTCATTTTCAAGGTCCCGGACATAAAATATATCCATGATCTGGTCCACCTTTCCACCAACCATGGCCACAGTGACGTTAAGGCCGCTGCGGTACAGGGCATCTGTGATGCTGAACAGCAGGCCTTCAAAATCATAGGTCAGCACCTCGATGATGGTGAAAAAGCTGGATGTATCGTTGTCTATGCGGACCTGGTTGGGTTCCGGCCGCCTGCCCGAGGCAATGGTGATGCGTTTGGGTATTTTGTCCACAACCGTGTCCAGAAAATGGTCGTCATCCAGGGCCTGGTTCAGATCGTTTTCCGCTTTACCCCATTTTTCCCGTTCAAAAATCCGGTCTCTGGGGGGCATGACCTTGAATATGTCCAGGATGTGGGTGTCTCCCAGGGGATAGGCCTGGGATGCCACAATATTGATGCGGTTCAGAAAAAAAACCCCGGCGATTTTGGAATAAAATCCGGGCCGTTCCCTGCCGCAGATGGCAACCGTGCGTATATCTGAATCCTCTTCTGTGGAAACCTGCCAGATGAACTGCCTGTTGCCGAGGTTCCGGAACAGCCTGATATGGTCCGCAACATGAATGGCCGGCATGTATAAAAGATATCTTCCTGACATGGTTTTCAGCAAATCCATGATTTCCTGTTCATGCCAGCGTTCTTTGAGCAGGGCCAGCACTTCCTTTTTTTTGCGCTGGATAAGGCGCTGGCTTTTTTTGGAGGCCAGTTCCCCTGTTTTTAAAATGCGCATACTTTTTAAAAACAGGTCTTTTATCAGATTTTCGGTCCAGTCGTTCCACGCCTTGGGGCCTGTGGCCATGGAATCAGCAACCGTGAGCAGAAACAGCATGCGGAGCAGCCGGATTTTTCCCACCTTTCTGGCTGTGTAGATTGCGGTTTCCTCATCAAAAATATCCCGTCTGGTGGCGGTTTTTGCCAGCAGCAGGTGGTTTTGAATCAGGAACAGACCATCTGCCACCTCGGCGGCATTGAACCCCATCCGTTCCAGGATGGGCCGTGCAATGGCGGCACCGGTCTTTGAATGTTCTTTTGCCGGGTCTGATTTACCGATATCATGGAGCAGGGCTGCCATCAGCAAAAGGTTTTTGTTTCTTACTTCCTTGAAAACATCAGCGTAAAGCGTGGTGATGACGTCGGTGCCCGGTTCTCTGAAGCTGTTGATCACCTGTACACAGCGGATTGAATGTTTGTCCACCGGAAACAGGTGGTAGTGGTTGTACTGAATTTTGTGTCTGATGGCGCCGAATTCGGGTATGAACTGTTCCAGGATACCGGTGGAGAGCATCACATTCAGCACATTGAATTCCCAGAAAGAGAGTGCCAGGATTTTTTTAAAGATTTTGACATTTTCCGGATCTGTTTTTAACGTTTCATCCACCAGATGCAGAAATTCCGTTACCACCCGCCGGGCTTCGATGGACAGCGGAATCCGCCGTCTACCGCTTTCCAGAAAGATTTTCAACAGCAGGTCAGGGTGCTGCAGGATAACCACGGTATTGGCAAAGTACAACCGCCGTTTCTGTATGATCAGCCCGGCTGTGCTGGTGAGGCGCGGGGTGGCCGGATCTTTTCTGATTCGGCTGTTGGTGACGATATCTTCAAAAGTGATCTGGTTGACCTGTTTGAGAAAATCCATGTGGGCATGCAGATCCCCTAAAAACACCTCCACATCCGGCAGTTCTCCCTGGTTTCTGTAGTTGAGAAGACCGGCCACCTCGGTCTGGTACTCAAAATGCAAGGTATCGCATTTGCGGCCGGTGATATGGTGGAGCCGGTTTCTGATATCCCAAATATAGGTCAGGCTCTTTTCCAGGGTTTCATACTCAAAATGGGACAAAAAACCATAATATTCCAGGTCCCGCCTTTCTTTGATATCAGATTTTATCTTGGCATACCACAACAGGGTATGGTAGTCCCGCAATCCGCCGAAGCCTGATTTGAGATCAGGGGTCACAAGAAAGGTGGAATCCCCGAAATTTTCCAGCCGCTTTATGCCGTGGTCAAACAGGTAATCCAGTGTCTGTTTGTAATGTTTGGCAGAAAGCCTGTCCCGGAATTTTTCCTTGAAAGCAGAATATAGCAACGAGTGGCCGCAGATGAAGCGTGCATCCAGAACTGTTGTGAGAATATCAAACCGGTCAAAGGCCATGGCAATGCATTCATCAATGCTGCGCACCGCATATCCCACTTCAAAGCGGGCATCCCACAAAGGGTAGAGCAGTTCCTGGATAAAGGCTTCCACCTCCGGGACAACGGCTGTATCAAACAGAATCAGCAGATCGATATCGGAATGGATGCATTGCTCTTTTCTGCCATATCCCCCGAGGGCAATGAGGGCAAACGGGTTCTGGGAAGCCACCATTTTGCGGGCGGCAATACTTTTTTCATATACCGTAAAAAAATATTCATCCAGAAACCGGGTCAGCTTTTCCAGGAAATCCGGTGCTTCTCCTGCCAGAAATGCCTGTATCAGGCGTTCCTTTTTCTGGATTAAAACACGGGCTTGTGTGTTTTGCATTGTTTTCATGGCCTTTTTCTATAAGCAATGGGCATGCCAGTCTTTTATTGACAAGGGTTTTGAAATTTTCCCCCTGTGATGTTATGAAAAAAGCACCTCAAAAAAACATTTTATTAAAATAAATAACAAAAATGTATTTTATTGAACAAGTAAAAATACATTTTTGCGTTTAATTGTTTTTTTGAATAGAATTTTTGCCTATAAGGGAGTAGCAGGCACATCAGGGTATCTGGAAATGAAATGCAGGCAACCGGGTGTTTTAGCCGCCCGGTTGCAGAAGAGAGAAGATGAACAGATAATTTTTAATCTTTTTCAATCTGCTCCGGATCTTTGTCTTTGTCCTTGTCTTCAAGGGGCTCATTTGTGGCTTTTTTAAAATTTTTAATACCTTTGCCCAGACCGGCACCGATTTCCGGCAACTTGCCTGCGCCAAAAATAATGAGTATGATCACAAGGATGATTATCAGTTCCGGCATTCCAATTCCACCAATCATAGCATGCTCCTGTTTGTTTCATGGCTGAAAATATCAAATAAAAACTCTTAACACTAAGTGGTATCAGTGTCAATGATTTAGCGTACAGGCAGTGAGAATAAAAAGATACAATTTTGTAATATGTGGGGTGGATCAAAGGGTTTTTATAAAAATCCTTGTGAAAACCCGGGATTTGCTTCATATTTCCGGTATAATATACGGTTGCCCCATGGGCAAAACCAGGGAAATATGTGTAAATTCTTTAATAACCGGAGAAAAAAATCCATGAACCAGATTGTTACCGATGAATTTCAGGGTGCCACAAAATATGTACTGGACCAGGAGCTGGCCGCAATCGTCAACATTTCCATGCGGCTGGAAATGCCCCTCTTGCTCAAGGGAGAACCGGGCACCGGCAAAACCATGCTGGCCTATGCCATTGCCGAAAGCCTGGGCATGCCCCTGATTGTACTCAACGTGAAATCCAGCATGAAACTGGTGGAGGCGCTGTATCAATATGATACCCTTACCCGGCTCAACGATTCCCGGTTCGGTGACTCGAAACGGGATGTGAGCAATATCGATGAATACATTACAATGGGAAAAATCGGCCAGGCCTTTGTGGCAGACCAGCGTACCGTGCTGCTCATCGATGAGATCGACAAGGCAGATACCGATTTCCAGGATGACATGCTGGATGTCCTGGACCAGATGCAGTTTGATATCATCGAGACGGACCAGACCATCAAAGCCACCCACCGGCCGGTGATCATCATCACTTCCAACGCGAAAAAAGACCTGTCCGACCCGTTTTTGGGCCGGTGCAATTTTCACCATATCGCATTTCCCGATCCCAAGATGATG
Organism: Desulfotignum sp.; assembly: GCA_035268905.1. Lineage (GTDB taxonomy): Bacteria > Desulfobacterota > Desulfobacteria > Desulfobacterales > Desulfobacteraceae > Desulfotignum. The sequence continues at coordinate 64,442 of DATFJY010000284.1, read as the reverse complement.
CGCAAGATCATTCATGTGCATTTCCCGGATCTGGATGAAAAACTGGCGGACAATGCCATCAAGGCGTTTTTCAGCATGCGGGATATTGATGGTATAGAGAAAAAACCGGCTACCCGGGAGTTGATCAACTGGATCAGGGCGCTGCATGCTGACCCGGATTTCCGGGTCAAGGACCTGATCAACGGCAAACTGCCCTTTCTCGGGGTATTGTTCAAAAAAAGCCCGGATTATGAACGGGCCCAGAACCTGACAACCAGAAGACGCTTGTTTTAAGGGGCGGATTTCATGTTTGTAAAATTTTTTTATACCCTCAAGGATGTGGGCATTCCCGTGTCCCCCACCGCTTTTCTCACCCTGCAGAAAGCCCTTTACAACGGCATGGTGGCCGGCCTGGATGATTTTTATACCTGCGCCCGGGCCATCCTCATCAAAAGCGAGCGGTATTTTGACCTGTATGACCAGGTGTTTGCCCATTATTTTGAAGGGGTACCCCTGCCCGAGGACGCGGGCTTTGAGATTGATGCCATTGCCCGGGGACTGCTGGAGGAATGGCTGAAAAATCCCAGAAAGGTGGCGGATGCCCTGGGCATTGATGAGGAAAAGCTCAACAAAATGTCGCCGGATGAACTGATCGAATACTTCAAGGAGCGGCTCAAAGACCAGGACGGCCGCCATGACGGCGGCGGCAAATGGATTGGCACCGGCGGGTATTCCCCTGTGGGTCATTCCGGATACCACCCCGGCGGCATGCGGGTGGGCGGGACGTCCGGCAATAAATCCGCGGTAAAGGTGGCCAATGAACGGCGGTACAAGGATTATTCCACTGCCGGTCCCCTGACCCAGGCCAATATCGGGGAAGCCCTCAAACGCCTGCGCAACCTGGTGCCGGCCGGTCCCAAAGACAAGATCAATGTGGATGAAACCATCAGAGAGACCATGCGCAATGCCGGTGAGATCGAACTGGTGTTTGACCGGGCCCTCAAGGACCGGCTCAAGGTGATCCTGGCCATTGACAACGGCGGCTGGTCCATGGATCCCCATATCGACATTGTCCAGACCCTGTTTGATTATGCAAGGGCCCAGTTCAAAGAGGTGAAGACTTATTTTTTCCACAACACCATTTACGATTATGTGTGGGAAGACCCGGCCCGGTATAAAAAACCCAAAAAGATTGTGGATTTTGCCAGAAATGATCCGGAAACGCGGCTTATCATAGTGGGTGACGCCAGCATGGCCCCCTATGAACTCATGGCCCATGACGGCTCGATCCACATCAGTGAGCGCAGCGGCCGGCCCAGCATTCAGCAGCTCAAATTCCTGGCCGAAACCTTTGCCCACAGCGTGTGGCTGAACCCGGTGCCTGCATCCATGTGGGGCTACACCCACACCATCATGACCATCAATGCCATTTTTCCCATGTTTGAACTGTCTTTGGACGGCCTGGAAAAAGCGGTGACCAAGCTGATGGCAAAGGATACAACCACGGCAGCCTGATCTGCGGGCACTGACAGTCGGCTGGGCTGCAAACTACCGCCGGAGGCTCCAAAAATCGGTCTGCAGTGTGCCCCCCTGTTGGCAACCTGAACACGGACCGTCAGATTATGCAATCTCGGGCCGTGTTCAGGTTGCCTACAGGGGAGGGGATTCCTGGAAGGCAGGATGTAGATCTGTTACATGCGATTGCCCCGGGTAATTCAAGTTTTCAGGCAAAGCAGGTGTTGAAGAATCTGTTGGTGTTGGTGAAGATGGTCCTGGCCAGCGCTTCCGGGTTTTCGTTGCAAACCTGTGCCAGTTTCTCCAGCACTGACCGGACAAACGCGGGTTCATTGCGCCGGTATCTGTTTTTTTCGGGGGCAGGGGTGAGATACGGGGCATCGGTTTCAATGAGAATCTTGTCTTTGGGAATCAACGGCGCCAGTTCCCGGAGCAGTTTTCCCCGCTGCTGGATGGTGAGAATACCGGTGATGCCGATGTGGTACCCCAGGTCCAGGTATTGGAACAGCTCTTTGCGGGTGCCGGAAAAACAGTGCACCACCCCTTTTCTGCTGCCAGGCCCGTCTGTTTTTACAATGTCATAAAACCGGCCGTTGGAATCACGTTCGTGGAAAATCAGGGGGAGATCCCGTTCAGCAGCAATGGCCAGCTGGGCTGTGAAGCAGGCTTCCTGCTCCTTTTGCGGCGAAAACATCCGGTTGAAATCCAGGCCGGTCTCCCCCCAGGCTTTGACACAATCATTTTCTTCAGCCAGGCCGGCCAGATCCGCCAGATTTTTCCGGGTGCAGTGCACGGCATCATGGGGATGGATGCCCACCGCCGTGATAACATTGTCCCGGCCGGCGGCAATTTTGACCGCTTTTTGCGCGGTGTCCGTGTCAACCCCTGCAATGGCCATGGCGCGGACCCCTGTGTTTTTGGCCCGTTCAAACACGGCATCCAAATCATCAGCAAAACAGGGGTCGTCAATATGGCAATGGGAATCAAATAACAGCATATCTCTGTCCTTATGGGTTTTACATGGCAAAGCCTTCACTGCTTGGAAGAAGCCGGATTTACGGGTTCAGTGAAGGCTTTGGGTGTAAGAAAAACTGTTTTTCAGCACTCCTTGACACAGCTGGTTTATATCAGTAAATTCAGTGCCAGTCAATTATGGACTGCGGTATAAACCTGTTGGTGAAAAATAATGAATCTGGAAAGCAGTAAACATGCCATTATCAGACTGTTCAATGTCACCAAGCGCTATGGCGCAAAGATGGCATTGAACGATGTGTCTGTGGATATCCAGCCTGGAGAATTCATATTTATTTCAGGCCCTTCCGGGGCTGGTAAGTCCACTTTGCTCAAGGTGCTGTACCTGGCTGAAAAAGTCTCCGAGGGCCAGATTCTCATCAACGGCATGAACCTTGCCCGGATTTCTTCTGCCAAGCTGCCCCTTTTGCGGCGGCGCTTCGGCATGGTGTTCCAGGATTTTAAACTGATTCCCGGCCGGACGGTATTTGAAAATGTGGCCCTGGTGCTGGAGGTAGCCGGAGAAAAACCAGCCTATATCCGCAAAAAAGTGATGCATGTCCTGCGCACCACCGGTATGGAAAAAAAGGCAAATGCCCTGCCGCCGACCCTGTCCGGCGGTGAACAGCAGCGGGTGGCAGTGGCCCGGGCGGTGGTGGGTGATCCGGATATCATTCTGGCGGATGAGCCCACCGGCAGCCTGGATCACGCATCTGCAAAACTGGTGCTGGATTTTTTGATGGCGTACCACAAAAACGGGGCCACGATTCTGCTGGCAAGCCATAACCTGCATTTGCTGGAAAGCATGGTGCGGGGCCGGAATATTGAGCTGGAACAGGGACAGCTGGTCAAAACATCCACCCTGCTGTGACAGATGTTGTGTTGTGATAAGGAAACTGTTTCCATGATCCGTTATATCAAAAAAGCCCTGGCAGATATCCGGTCCAACCGGTTTTTGAACCTGATCACCATTGTGACCATTTCGTTGTCCATCCTTGTGGTGTCGTTGTTTCTTTTGTTTTTTGAAAATGCCAGCCGGGTGATCGAGGGGTGGAATCAGGGCGGCCGGGCCATGATATATCTGACACCTGCCTTTTCCCCGGAGATGCTCCCGGATCTTGAAGCCCGGATCAAAACCCTGGGAGAGGTGGAAGAGATGCGTTTTATTTCAAAATCCCGGGCACTGGAGCGGCTGAAGGATGAGATGACCGGGAATACGGGTTTTTTTGAAACCCTGAAGGAAAATCCCCTGCCCCATGCATTGGAGATCCGGATGAACACCCATGGGGATTTTCAGCAAATGAAGGCCTTTGCAGAAAAAATTGCAGCGCTGGAGATGGTGGAAAGTGTGGAATACGGCCAGGGATGGCTGGCAAGATTTTTAAAGATTTTTTCTTTGTTCCGGATCACCGGGTATGCCATGTGCGGGCTGTTTTTGCTGATTGCCCTTTTTATTACCGCCAATACCGTGCGGCTGGCATTTTATTCCCGGCGCCTTGAAATCGAAATAATGCGGCTGGTGGGGGCCACGCAGGGGTTTATCAAAACCCCTTTTTATGTGGAAGGACTGCTCCAGGGGTTTCTGGGGGGCGTCTTGGGGCTTTTGATCCTGCTGGCCGCCTTTTTTACCGTTTCATCAGGTATATCCCGGAATTTGAGCGCCTATGTATACCTTGATATTCGGTTCCTGTCAGTCAGGGCCATGGGGATCATTCTTCTGGCCAGTACTTTTTTGGGATGGTTTGGATGCTATCTTTCCTTAAAGCAGATTTTAAAATAACGCTGGTTTGGCTGTGGGTGATTCTGGCAGTACCCTTGGTTTTTGGGGCTGCACAGGCGGTTATATATCAGGGTACAATCACTGCCGCCAAACTCAATGTCCGGTCGGAACCCTCCCGGAATGCCGAAGTGTTGATGGTCCTGGAAAAAGGTACCCGGGTGGATGTGACAGCGGTAAAAGGCGGTATCGGCGGGTGGGTGACAATTCAGCATAAAAATATTCAGGGATATGTCAGAAACCGGCCCATATACATAGCGCTGGCGCCTGTCGCCCCTGCAGAGAAAAAAAGAGCCGAACCACTGAAACCTGATCCCCGGATACAGGAAAAAAAACAGGCCATTGAAACCCGTATCAGTGTACAAGAAGAGCAGATCACCCAGTTCAGCAAAAAAGAGATACAAATCATCGAGGGGTTGAACCAGATCGACTATACATTGAACCAGGCCCGGATCAAGGCGGATGCCCTGTCCAGAGAAAACAGGCATCTGGAAAAGAGCATTGCCGCCATCCTGACGGACAGGCGGAAACTGGCAGAGCAGATCCAGGAAAACCAGGTGTATGCCGGAGAGCGGCTTTGTGCATTGTACCGTATGCACAATATCGGCAGTCTGGATATGATGGGGATGCCTGCTTCGGTGTTTGATTTTTTTGTTTCCCAGAATGCCATGAAACGGATTGTTATGTCTGATTTTCAGGCCATAGAAAATCAGCTGCATGATCTGGAAAAGTTTCAGAAACTTGCGGCCCAACTGGCGGAACAAAAGGAGGCCAAGGCAAAACTGGAGCAGGAGCTGGCGCTTCAGATCCGTATCAAGGAAAAGGAAAGCCGAAAAAAAGCGGCTGTGCTTGATGAGATCCGCCGGAAAAAAGCATTGTCACAGGCTGCGGTGGCATCTTTGAAGGATGCCGCCATCCGGCTGGATGCCAAAATGTCAGCCATGGGGAAACAGGCCCCCGCTTTTGTGGAGGACACAGTATTTTCCGGGTTAAAAGGCCGCCTGCCCACACCGGTCAAAGGAAAAATCGTGTCCCGGTTCGGCCCGGCCCGATCAGGAAATTACAATTCCTTCACTTTTCAGAGCGGAATTGATATAAAGGTGGAACGGGGGGAACCTGTCCGGTCTGTTTTCAAGGGGGAGATTATATTCGCCGAATGGCTGAAAGGGTATGGCAATCTTTTGATTATAGATCATGGGGAAAATTACTATACACTGTATGCCCATTTACAGGAGTTTTTCAAGCAGACAGGTGAAAAAGTGGATACCGGAGAGGTGATCGCCACAGCAGGTGATACCGGTTCCATAAAAGGGCTTTGTTTGCATTTTGAGGTCAGACACCACGGCAAACCGAAGGATCCCCTGAAATGGTTAAAAAAAGGAGCATAAAACATATGATAGTGCGATCGTTTTACACCCGGTGGCTGTGCGGAGCCATTTTGGCTCTGGTTCTGGCTGTTTCCGGCGGAATACCGGTTTGTGCTGAAACCGGTACAACCTACAAATCTTTGAAGTTGTTCGTGGAAGTCCTGGAAGAACTGGAGGAGAATTATGTGGATGAAGTGGATGCCGACACCCTGATCCACAATGCCATTAAAGGTATGGTGGAAAATCTGGATCCCCACTCCAGCTTTATGCCTGCGCAGGCCTTTGATGACCTTCAGGATGAAACCAAAGGGGAATTTTCCGGTATCGGGATAGTGATCACCATGAAAGAGGGGATATTGACCGTGGTCTCTCCCATTGAAGGGACCCCTGCCTATAAGGCCGGTATTCTTGCCGGGGATATCATCGTGAAAATTGATGGAGCATCCACCAAAGGAATGGCACTCTGGGAGGCAGTGAGCAAAATGCGGGGGCCCAGGCATGAAGAGGTGGTCGTCACCATTATCCGGGAGGGTGAGCCCGCCCCCCTGGTATTTTCTTTACAGCGGGACCTGATTCCCATGACCAGTGTTCGATCTGCCATGCTCAAGCCTGGATACGGGTACCTGCGGGTAACCAATTTCAGGATGAACACCCATGAAGAGATTGCCGCGCATCTGGAAAAACTGCAATCAGATGAAAACCCGCTCACAGGGCTTGTCATTGACCTGCGGGATAATCCCGGCGGACTTCTGGACCAGGCCATCAAAATGTCTGATATTTTTCTGGACCAGGGCGTGATTGTTTCCATCAAGGGGCGTGAAGAAAAAAATACCCAGGAATACAAAGCCCGTCCCGGCGAAGAAGACCCCAAATATCCCATTGTGGTATTGATCAACGGCGGTTCTGCTTCCGCTTCCGAGATTGTGGCCGGTGCATTGCAGGACCATGCCAGGGCTCTGATTTTGGGCACCCCTTCTTTTGGCAAAGGATCGGTTCAGACTGTCCGTCCATTGAAAGACGGATACGGTCTCAAATATACCATTGCCCGGTATTACACCCCCAGCGGCAGATCCATTCAGGCCAAGGGGATTCAGCCGGATATTACGGTCGCCCATGCCATCATTGAAAAACAAACGAAAAAGCCGTCCGCCTTTGATCGGATGCTCAAGGAAAAAGATCTGCAGAACAGTCTGCAGCCGGAAGAAACAGATGACAGCCGCATGGATGCGGTTCCTCCAAAACCATCCACACAATCCCGGCAGCAGCAGGAAACCGAACAGCTCCACCAGGATGCCCAGGTGAGAAGAGCCCTTGATATCCTGATAAGCTATGGAGTCTTCAATAAAGTAAATGGCAATTAAAAAAAAGGGTGCCAAAAAACCGGCACCCAAAAAACCGGCACCCAAAAAACCGGTATCAAAAAAAGCAGGGCAGAAAAAAACCAGTTCATCCCCGAAAAAGCGTGGTACAAAGAATACCGTTCATGTGCCGTCGGAATTGAAAAAAATGGTGATCGGGGTTGTGGTTCTGGTGGCTGTGTGCCTTACAGGCGCCATGCTGGCGGATATTTTTATCCGAAAGCCGGCCCGGCCGCCCGAAACGACCCGGAAGGCTGCCGACAGCACTGCGCCCCAACCGGATATCAGCACACCAGAGGACATGGATACACCGCCCCCTGTTTTTGAAGATATCAGCGATCTGCCGCCCAAAAAACCCCAGCCCGGTCTCATGGAAAAAAACGGAAATCCCATTGTATATGAAGTGTTCGATGGTCTGGAAGATATTCAAAAACACCCTTCTGCCTTCAGCGACCAGCCGGAAGATGATATGGTCGGGATGGAAGAGGATATCATCAGGATTGCCCTGATCATTGATGACATCGGATATGACAAAAAAATGGCCAGTGCCCTGCACGCACTGGAACCTAATATCAGTTTTTCCGTACTGCCCTGGTCACCATTTGGCAAGACCATTTCCAGAATGCTGGCTGAAAAAGGTGCGGAAATCATGCTGCATCTGCCCATGGAACCAATGGAATATCCAACGGTAAATCCAGGTCCCGGTGCCTTGCTCACGAGCATGCCCCCTGATGTGCTGATTGCACAGCTGGAAAAGAACCTGAAAGAGGTCCATGGGGTGTCAGGGGTCAATAACCACATGGGATCCATGTTTACCACCCAGGCCAACCAGATGAACCAGATATTCACCATCCTGAAAAAACAAGACCTGTTTTTCATTGATTCCAGAACTGCAAAAAATTCCCAGTGCCGTGCCTCTGCACGCCTGCTGCAGGTCCGGTTTGCCGAACGGGATGTGTTCCTGGACAATGTGCAGGAGGTGGCCTATATCAGCGGGCAGTTTGAACAGCTCAAAAAAATTGCCAGAAAATACGGGGCTGCCATCGGCATAGGCCACCCATATCCAGCCACCCTTGAAACCTTGAAAATGGAGTTGCCCAAACTTAAAGGTGAAATTGAGATAATTCCTGCCAGCCGGATGGTGCGGATTCCGGGTTGATGTGTCCGGAGCGGCCCGTCCGGAAACCGTACAAACATAGACAGCCAATAATTTTTATTGGAAAAAAAATTGGGTATCACATCCCGAACAATATACGGAGAAGACATGCAGCAGATTTGGAAGCAACCCCTTGATATGGCCCCTTTTGAACCTGTCATTGACAAAACCATTGTGGGCCACATGGGGATTGAATTTACGGCATTCGGACCTGATTATATCTGCGCCACCATGCCGGTGGACCACCGGACAGTCCAGCCCATGGGGATTCTTCATGGCGGTGCATCGGTTGTGCTGGCGGAAACACTGGGCAGTGTGGCCTCTTTTCTGGCCCTGGATTCGGATCATTATTCCGTGGGCCTTGAAATATCAGCCAATCATCTCAAGCAGGTGCGCTCCGGCCGGGTGACCGGCACAGTGCGGCCCGTACACCTGGGACGTACCACCCATGTCTGGGATATTACCATCGAAAATGCAGCCAAAGAAAAGATTTGTGTGTCCAGATTGACCATGGCAGTGATGCCGGTGGCAGGCAGGAACAGCTGATGACTGGGCTGTCCTTTTCCTGTTTTTGTGCCTTGCCCCTCAGTTCCTGTAAAAAAAACAAGAAAATGGGGAGGGGGATTTGGGTTGCGGGTTTCCCGCCTCAGGGCATTTCCAGCCGGGTACGCCTGCAGGGGGTTTTTTTCAGGTAAACATGTCCTGGATCCGGTCGAAATCCTGACCAATGGCCTCGGTGTTGTGGGCATCGGATCCCATGACCAGTGAAATCCCCTTTTTTTGTGCTGTCTTCACAATCCAGGGAGACGGGTAGGGTGCGGCAACCGGGTGTGCCATGCCCCCCATGTTGATTTCCAGTTGCATTTTCTGCTCCCTGACAGCGTCCAGGGTGTCTTCCATCAGTTCCCGGTACCAGGCATCGGTTTCATTGAAAAACCGGTTTTTGGTATTGTATTTTTTCAATACATCCAGGTGCCCCACTATATCAAACCATCCGGTTTGAACCGCTTCCTGCAGGGTATGGTAATATGCCCGGCAAAGGGATTTGATATCCTGGTTGAAATTTTTGTCCAGGCAGGTGTGAAATTCCGGTTCATTGCCGTTGACCAGGCAGGGGGTGCTGCCCACAACCAGGGTGTGGACGGATGCAATGGTGAGATCCCAGTCCAGGGACGCGATGGATGCAAACCAGTCTTTGTGCTCCGGGATATACTCGATTTCCAGGCCGGTTTTCACGGCCATTCTGCCTTCATATGCACGCTTTAATCGGGTTGTCTCTTTGCGGTATGCAGCCATCTGTTCTTTTTTCATGGCATACCAGTTGTCAAAGGGCAAAGGCACATGGTCGGTGATGGCAATGGTTGTCATCCCTTTTTCAAAGGCGGCTTCAGCCATTGCAGCGATGGTGGCGCTGCCGTCGGAATAGGTGGAGTGCATGTGGATGTCGCTGTGCAGGTCAAGGGACATGGGAACCGTCCTTATTGGCGATGATATATTGGCCGGGCATTTCATGGGAGCGCACCTTATCATACCTGTGTGGGATTTTCACTAGCTTCCTGTTATTTAAAGATTACATGGTATCTGCAGGCACAAAGGCCGGTTTGCAGGGATTTTTATTTGACAATGGGTATTTCGTTCGGTTTTGTCAGGATATTGGCAAGGATGCCGCCCCTGGTGGTGCCCTGTGCCCGGTCCGAGATCCTGCGGGGCGGTTACGATGATAATTTCAGATATAAACCGGGCAGCCGGATAGTACTTTAGATCCTGGCTTGTTCGGGTTGCCCCTCCGGCTCTGACGGTCCGTTCACAGGGCACCACCAGGGGCTGGTTTGTCCAGCATTACCAAATACTGTTCTCTGACGCTTCCGTTCCTGTCAAAAAAAGAGAGAATGAGGCGGGTCAATTGGGTTGCGGGTTTTCCACGTTGGGGGGTGAGCATTTGTTCTTGACAGATTGGTGTTTTGTAAGTAAATGTTACTCACCTTTTTTGATCCGCAATTCCGTATAAGGACGCAGCTATATGAAACCTGTGTGCAAAACCAGCCCGCCGGGCAGAATCAAGATTATGACATCTTTTTCCACCCTGATGGGGGCAAAAGATTTTCAATCCATTACCATTGCTGAAATCGCGAAAAATGCCGGGGTGACCGAAGGGCTTATCTACAAGTATTTCAAGGACAAAAAAGACCTGCTCTACCAGGTGCTGCACCAGCACTTTGACGGATTTTTATCCCATGTCCAGGAAAGGACCGCCGCAGAAAACAGCTGCATGGAAAAACTGGGGGCCATTGTTTCAGCCAGTCTTGAAAGCTATAACCAGAACCGGGTGTTTGCCAGGATTTTGCTGCTGGAGGTCCGCAACTCTCCGGCGTATTTTGATTCCTGTGCCTACGCCATGGTGAAAAACTACAGCAGGCTTATCCGACAGATTGTCTGTGACGGGATTGCAAAAAACGAACTCAAGCCGGATACTGATCCGTTTTTATTACAGAAAGTCATACTCGGGGCCATTGAGCATACCTGTCTGAAGCAGGTGATTTTTGACAGGGAACTGGATGTGCCAGCCGCAGCCAGCGGTATTATAAACATTGTATCTTACGGGGTAAAAAAATAATGGAAGCCATTGATATTGCAGCGGTCCTGGATAGGGCTGCACAGGAAAACCAAAAATACATAACAGAAGCTGATGCCAAAGAGATTTTCAAGGCCATGGGCATGCCGGTAGTCAAAGAGTATGACGCAAAAACTCCGGAAGATGCGGCCCGGGCAGCGGCGGCATCAGGGTTTCCCGTGGTGCTCAAGGGTATGGGGGCAGCGGTGTTGCATAAAACAGAAGCAGACCTGGTGCACCTGGGACTTTTTACAAAAGAACAGGTCATGGCTGCAGCCCGAAAAATGACGGCCAGTGAAGGCAATGCGGTGGAAGGATTTCTGGTGCAGCCCATGGTGCAGGGAAAACGCGAACTGGTTGCCGGGATGTTCAGGGATCCCCAGTTCGGGCCGGTAATCATGTTCGGTTTGGGGGGAATATTCACCGAGGTGCTGGCAGATATTGTCTTTAAAATTGCGCCTTTGAATGAGGCGGACATGGATGATATGCTGAGATCCTTTGCCGGTAGCGGAATACTCCGGGCCTTCAGAGGGGAAGCTGGCTGTGATATACAGGCAATAAAGGCTGTTTTAAAAGGGCTTTCCGATCTGGCAGTCACCTGGCCTCAGATCAGAGAAATTGATATCAACCCCCTGATTATCCAGCCTGACGGCGCCCCGGTGGCAGTGGACGGGCTTATCATCACCGGTCCCCCTGCCAGGCAAAACGGGTTGTCTCCCCGCATTGATCTGAAAACACTGGGGGCGTGTTTCTATCCGGAATCCATTGCCTTTGTGGGGGCATCTGCGACACCGGGAAAATGGGGGCACATGCTGCCTGCCAATACGTTGTCCCGGGATTACAAGGGAAAGGTGTATCTGGTGAATCCCAGAGGCGGGACCATCATGGACAGGCAGGTGTACCGGTCGGTCTCCGACATCCCCGCAGATGTGGATCTGGCTGTGGTCACGGTACCGGCCCGGCATGTCATGGACCTGATCCCGGAACTGGGGGCCAAAAAGGTAAAAGGGATGCTGCTCATCACTTCCGGATTCCGGGAGGTGGGAGACCAGGGTGCAGCACTGGAAGAAGCACTGGTGGAAGCGGCACGAAAAGCCGGTATCCTGATTCTGGGACCCAACACCATGGGCATGTGCAATCCCCATGCAGATATTTACTGCAGTGCTGCCCATGCCTATCCCATTCCCGGGTCCACCGCCCTGGTGAGCCAGTCCGGTAACATGGGCACCCAGCTTCTGGCTTTTGCCGAGCAGCAGGGAATCGGCATCCGGGCCTTTTCCGGATCCGGGAATGAGGCCATGGTCACCATTGAAGACTATATGGAGGCCTTTGAAATAGATGCCCTTACCCGTACCGTGGTCCTGTATATTGAAAGCGTCAAGGACGGCCGGCGGTTTTTCAACAGTGCCAGGCGGGTATCCACAAAAAAACCGGTGGTGGTGCTCAAGGGCGGCCGCACCGCAAGAGGGGAGCAGGCTGCGGCCAGCCATACCGGTGCCATGGCATCCAATGCCCGGGTGTTTGATGCTGCCTGCCGCCAGGCCGGCATCATCCAGGTGAACCAGCCCATGGAACTGCTGGACCTGTCTGCGGTGTTTTCTTCCCTGCCGCTGCCCCGGGGCAACCGGGTGGCTATCATGACCTTAGGGGGCGGCTGGGGGGTGATCGCCACGGATCTGTGCGCGGAATACGGGCTGGTGGTGCCGCCGCTGTCAGAAGATATCATAGAACGCCTGAATGCTGTTCTTCCGGACTTCTGGAGCCATGGGAATCCTGTGGACCTGGTGGGGGAGGGCGATCCGGAAGTCCCCAAAACATGCCTGGAGGCACTGCTCAAATGGGACGGGTGTGATGCGGTCATTCACCTGGGGATCCATGGCAAACGGGTCCTGGTTGATAACATGGCCAAATCCATTGCCGAAACTGACCCGTCGATTTCCAAAGAACAGGTGGCAGGCTTCAAACAGATAATACTGGAATTTGAAGAAGCCTATACACGGTATGTGGTGGAGATGACACAAAAATACAGCAAACCCGTCCTGGGGGTCAGCCTGCTCACCGATGCCCGCAGCCAGACCCTGTACCGGTATGAAGATCTGGAATATAAAGGGGTCTTTTTTCCCTCACCGGAACGCGCGGTCAAAGCGTTGTCCAGCATGCACCAGTACCAGCAGTGGTGCCGCACGGTCAGCGCAAGTGCCCCGATCCTGTCTGATTGATTGCTGCCCCCCCCTGAGGGTGCCGTGTGACCGGCCCGAGATTGGCATCTGACGGTCCTGTCACACGGCACCCTCAGGGGGCTTTTCAATATATGTGACGCTGCATCTACATACGATTATCTTGACACCGAATACTGGATATTCGCTATAATGGATTGTGTATCACAAGAACCTTGACAGGGGTAGGCTTGGGACAAGGACACCCTATGGAACGAATTAAAATATGGTACGCTTATGGCAAACATTCAGAACTATTTGGTAGTTGGGTTGAAACTTGGCCGGTTTTATTCTACAGTACCGCAAGATGTCTGGAATCAATAACACCCATGCCCTGGCGGGCAAAACAAAGTATGAAAGCGTTAGCCGGTGATAACAGCAAGGAAATTTTGTTTACTGGAAGCGAATGATTGCGTACTACTAATAGCTAATCGCTAAGGGCTAACAGCTAACAGCTTTCATATAAATTGGAGGGAAAAGGCCATGCAGCCACAGGTAACCGTATCAACACTGATGAAAATGAAACAGGAAGGCAAAAAAATCACCGCGCTGACGGCTTATGATTTTCCGTTTGCACGGATGCTGGATCAAGCCGGTATCGACACGGTCCTGGTGGGAGATTCCCTGGGAATGGTGGTCCAGGGCAAACCCAACACCCTGTCCGTGACCATGGATGAAATCATTTATCATACTGCCATGGTTTCCCGGGGCTGTTCCCGTGCCCTGGTGGTGGGGGATATGCCATTCATGTCTTACCAGGGGTCTCTGGATGCTGCCGTGGAAAATGCCGGCCGGTTTTTAAAGGAGGCAGGCGCTGCCGCAGTCAAGCTTGAGGGCGGGGCGGATGTCTGCCCGGTGATCACGGCGGTTGCCAAAGCCGGCATACCGGTCCAGGCCCATATCGGCCTTACCCCCCAGTCGGTGCACCAGATGGGCGGGTTCAAGGTGCAGCGGGATGAAAAGCGGCTGCTCAAAGATGCACAGGATGTGGAAGCAGCCGGTGCTTTTTCTGTTGTCCTGGAGGGGATCCCCTCCCCTATTTCCCAAAAAATCACCCAGGCCCTGACAATACCCACCATCGGTATCGGTGCCGGCCCCCACTGCGACGGCCAGATCCTGGTGCTCCATGACATGCTGGGCATCAATGACCGGTTTCTGCCCAAATTTGTGAAACAATACGCAGACCTGGCAGCAGCAGCAAAAAAAGGGCTGGCAGCCTATGTCGATGAGGTACAGCAGGGCAGTTTCCCATCGGATGCATATGAATACAAATAACACACAGAAAAGGTTTTGCGTTATCGGATGCGGCCGGGTGGGAACCCATCTGGCAGTGCATCTTGCTGGTCAGGGGTATCGGCCGTCCGCCTTTTCCAGCAGAACTTTTGCATCGGCCCGAAATGCCGCTTTTCATGCCGGGGAGGGCAAGGTTTTTGAGAATGCGGCAGATGCGGCAGCCACCTGTGAACTGATTTTTATTACCACCCCGGATATCTGCATTGCCCCGGTATGTGATCAGATAGCAGCAGACGGCGGGTGCAATGAAAACAGCGTGGTGTTTCATCTGTCCGGGGCCCTGTCGTCAGAAATCCTGGCATCGGCCCAAAAAACCGGGGCACAAACCGGTTCCCTGCACCCCCTCCAGGCGTTTGCCCCGTATGAACCCGGCCATGCATCTCCTTTTACAGGTATCAATATGTCGGTGGAAGGTACTGACGGAGCTGCAGCCCTGGGGCACAAGATTGCGGCGGCCCTGGAGGCCCGGGCCTTTACCATCCCCACCGATGCCAAGATCCTGTACCATGCCGCTGCCGTGGTGGCTTCCAACTATCTGGTCACCCTGGAACATGTTGCCTTGACCCTGCTGGCACAGACCGGCCTTGAACAGGAACGGGCCTATGAGATCCTGGCGCCTTTGATCCAGGGGACCCTGGGCAACATCGCATCCAAAGGAAGTGTGGATGCCCTGACCGGGCCGGTGGTCCGGGGGGATACGGCCGTCATAGCCCGCCACCTGGCAGATATTGACAAAAAAATGCCGCAGTTTTCAGCCCTATACCGGCTTTTGGGACAGCATACCCTGGAGATTGCCAGGAAGAGAAAGGATTTTCCCAAAGCGGCTGACCAGGCGCTTTGGGATCTGCTGAAAAATCATTCCTGAATAACGACCATGCCCTGACGGGCACAACAAAACGTGAAAGCTGTTAGCTGTTAGCTTTTAGTTCTTGGCTGATGACCGAGTACTGACCGCTTTCATATAATCCCCCATGCCCTGGCAGGTACAACAAAGTATGAAAGCGTTAGCCGGTGGTAACAGCAGGGGAAATTTTGGTTACTGGTAGCGAATAATTGCGTACTAACAGCTAACAGCTAACAGCTAACGGCTAACGGCTAACAGTAACAGCTTTTGTATCATCACCCATGCCCTGGCGGCCAATGGTGCCTATATTTTTATCAGTTCCAGCGGGGGCTGGCCTTCCGCTTCCAGTGTCTTGTTGGCCTGTTCCAGCAGGGATTTGCTGGAGATCACCGAGATGCCGGTCTGCTGGCTGTCCAGGGCAAAATACCGGCGGGCAATGCGCTGGATCCGCTCTTTGTCCAGCTGCAGCAGTTCGTCCTTGAATTTTTGCCGTATCTCATTGGTGAGTTTGGCGATATCCCGGTAAAAGGCTTTCATGGCTGCAGGGCCGGGGGTTTCCGGCCGGTCGATTTCTGAGCAGACCTGGAGAATGGCTTCCTTGACATCGGTCTGGGTGTAATCCCCTTTCATGATATAGTCACATGCCCGGGAATATACATCCAGGGTTCTTGTGATATGGGGGTCCCGGTAGGAGCCAAAGGAAAAGATTCCTTCTTCTGGGTTATAGATGGCAAATCCGCCGTATGCACCGCCTTTTTCCCTGATTTCCCTGTGCAGAAACAAAGACCGCAGGATTTTGCTGATCACTGCCAGACCCGGAGAATCTTCATGGGTAATGCCCACGGCTTTAAAGGACTGCCCCACAAAGGAAACCGCTGTGTTGGTATACCACCCGTCCCTGGGCAGCCGGGTATCTATGGGGATGTCCGGCGTAAAAAAAGCAGGCCTGGAACCGTTGTCCAGGGCGGCCATGATGCCGCCGACCGCTGTATCAGCCTGGCGGATAGTTTCCGGGCTTCCAATGACCGCCGGCTTGAAATTGTCTTTTCGCAGCATGCTGGCAGCCATGGCATCGAGGTTGGCAGCCAGTGTTTTCAAAATCGGTTCTGCAGTGTCTGTATCAGTCAGATTTTCTGTCATTTTTTTGATGGTTTTATACTGGGCAATGCCGTGCCACAGTTCGGTGATATGGGATGCCATGGACAGATGGCGTGATGACAGGGAAATGGCATACCGGTGACCAGTGGATACAATAGCGGCTTCCATGCCGGCCTGGTACTGGAGCAGCAGGTTTTTGATGCGGTCCAGGTCCAAAAAACCATAATCCAGCACAAATTCTTTGACAATATCAAACAGGTGCTCCACATTCCGGTCCAGGGCTTTTCCCTGGAGGGCCAGAAAAACATGGGAATCTGCTTCCTGGTTAAAATAGGTGCCGGAAAAGGGTGTCAATGTGATACCACCGGTGAACAGATCCATTTTTTCCGCCA
The DNA here is from genome assembly GCA_035268905.1 of Desulfotignum sp. Lineage (GTDB taxonomy): Bacteria > Desulfobacterota > Desulfobacteria > Desulfobacterales > Desulfobacteraceae > Desulfotignum. Next base: position 47,825 of record DATFJY010000284.1, on the reverse strand, counting down.
TCTGCACATAGGACTGGCTGCGGGTACCGCTGTTGGTGAAGGCCCTGCAGAAGAACGGTACCAGAGGGAAAAAAGGGGTTTCCACATGGCCGGCGCCCACAGGACAGGTAAAATAGAGAATGCCGGAAGTGGCCTTGTCATAGCAGGTGGTGTTGGCGACCTGGTCCAGGTGGTCCGGAGTGATGATTTCTATGCTGGGGGGCACATCTGACAGCTCCAGGGTGGGCAGGACAGACAGATCCTCCTGTTTTTCCTGGAGCTGCTCGAGGATTTTGGCATCATTTTTTATCTTTTCCAGGTCATTTTCGGAAAGTTGTTTGTAAATTCCTGCAAGCGCTTTGCGGGTTTTTTCCTGTGTGGTCTCTTCCAGATCCGGGTCTGGTGCCAGGGTGAACAAGACCCGGTGGGGGTTGTCAATAAAATAGGCCTGCAGTTTTTCTTCCAGAAACCCGCCCTGTGCAACGGCCTGCTTGAGCCGGTCCAGATCCTGGTCAATGTTGATGCAGGCCACAGGATCGCCTTCGTGTATCACTGTGCCGGCAAAGGAAAGCAGCAGTTTGATACCAAAGGGATAGGGGGTATTGGTGATCTCTTTGCGGTAAAACTCAATCTGGTGGATGGCAGATGCAACAAGGTCCGGGTCAATGCCGTTTGCAGCCAGGTGTTTGAGGGTTTCAAAAATGATTTCTTCCACTTTTGGCACAGCATCTTTGGTGATGTCTTTGAGGCCGCACACGAACATGGCATCCCGGTTGTCAGGCTCAAATCCGGATGCATCCGCCAGGGCAGAACCCAGGTTGGAATCGATCAGGGCTTTGCGCAATGGGGATGCGGAATTGCCCAGCAAAATCTGGTCGAGAATTGTGAGCACCAGAACCTCAAAAGAATCTTTGGCATCACAGGTCAGCCAGGCCACGCATCCCTGGTATTTTTTTGCCATGTCGACCGAATCGGCATAGGCATAAAAGTGGGTTTCCTTTCTCGGGGTCTGCCACCGGGGCTGGGGAGGCACAGCAGAGTCCACGGAAAGGAAATCAAACTGCTGCAGCACCTTGTCATCTATGAAGGCCAGGGTCTTTTCCAGGGGCAGACTCCCATAGGTATAGAACTGGGCATTGGAGGGGTGATAATACCGGCTGTGAAACGCTTTGAGATCCTGCCAGGTGAGTGAGGGGATTTCCAGGGGATCGCCCCCGGAGTTGTTGCTGTATGTGGTGTCCGGATACAGGCTTTTGAGCAGGGCCCGCCCCATGACCTGGCTGGGCGAAGACATGGCGCCTTTCATTTCATTGTATACCACGCCTTTGTAAACCAGTTCCGGATCCTGGGCCGGATCCACATCCAGCCGGCACCCTTCCTGTTTGAAACTCAGCTCATCAATTTTGGGGAAAAATGCCGCATCCAGGTACACATCCATGAGGTTGAAATAATCTTTCTCGTTCTGGGTGGCAAACGGATACATGGTCCAGTCTGAAGCGGTAAAGGCGTTCATGAATGTGGAAAGGCTCCGCTTGATCATGGAAAAAAAAGGATCACGGACATGGAAGTTTTTTGATCCGCACAATACCGTGTGCTCCAGTATGTGGGCAACCCCTGTGGAATCAGTGGGCACGGTCCGGAAAATAACACTGAAGGTGTTTTCCTTGTCCTTGTTGGCAATGTGGAAATGCCTGGCACCGGTATGTTTGTGAACCAGCCGGATCATTGTGGCATCGATGATGGGCAAAGGGGTGATATCCTGGACTTCATAATTGTGAATAATCTGTCCCTGCGAAAATGGTGAAGAACTCATATGGATGATTTTCCGAAAGATTTAAGGGGTTGTGTAAACGCCCCGGCGGATCCGTTTGATCCGTCCGAGTCTGTCCAGCCGGAAGATGATATTTCTCAGCTTCTTTTCATCAAATCCTGTTGCCGCCTTGATGGTTTTAAAATCGGTTCCATCTGGATGGTTGGCAATAATTTCCAGTACGGCAGCAGAGGCACTTTTGCGCCTGGCAGGTTGCCCTGTTGCCTGTTTTTTGGGTATGGCCTGTTTTTGCTGGATAAGCTGTTCCAGTACGTCAAGCCGGTTATGCAGGGTGTTTATGTCCTCTTTGGTGGGCATATCCAGGCGTTGCAGCAACATTTTGATGAAGCCTTCCCAGTTGTTTCCGTTGTTACCAATGTCCATGTTGTTTGACATAATGCATCTCCTTATCCAAAAAAATATTTTTTCCCAACACAACAGGCCATACCTTTACAAGATATGCGTATCGCCAAAAAATACACCTAAAAAAATACTGAAAGGGCGCTCTTGGGTTATATTACCCTGTGTACCGGTATTGAATCTTGTGAAATGTTGGCGTATATTGTTTGTTTGTATAGATTAAAATTACTTCTGAAAATACTGAAAGTCAAGTAGTAATTTTTCATGGGCAGGAAAAGAAAAGTAAAGTCCCCCCGGGCTGAAACCTGTAAATTCTGTCCTATAACCCATTTGAAATGTGGATAAACCCTGTGACACATCCAGGCCAATTGTTAAAACGGGAAAGTCTTTATGCGGGTAAGGAAATGGGGCAGAATTTTCTCTGTGATCCTTCCACGGCCCGGATGCTCATTGACCGGACCGGGATATCTGCAGACAGCCGGGTATTGGAAATCGGTCCCGGCCTCGGGGCATTGACCATTCCCATTGCACAAAAGACCCGGCAGGTGACTGTGGTGGAAAAAGACAGACGTCTGGCACCGGTGTTGAAAAAAGAGCTGGAAGATCATGGCATCGACTGGGTTGACATCCTGTGCCAGGATATCATGAAGACCGATATTCAGGCCCTGGCAAAGGATAAAAAACTTGTGGTCATCTCAAATCTGCCCTATAATATTTCTTCCCAGATCCTGTTCCGGCTTGTCCAGGAGCGGGGCTGTATAGAAAAGGCATTTTTGATGTTCCAGAAAGAACTGGCAGACCGTATCCTGTCTCCCCCCGGGAAAAAAGCATACTCCCGGCTGTCTGCCGTTGCCCAGTATGCAGCACAGATCTCTTTTGTGGCCAATGTCAGTGCCGCCGCTTTTTTCCCTAAACCAACGGTGGATTCCACGGTTCTTGGGTTTTATTTTATTGTGCCGTCAACCGTGTCTGCGGCAACAGAAACCCTTTTGTTTACCGTAATAAAGGCGGCCTTTTCCAAACGGCGCAAATCCTTGAAAAATTCTCTGGTGGGGCAGGACCTGGGGCTGCACAAGAACGTCATTGCCCGGGCCCTGGACAAAGCAGAGATTGTTCCTGAAAGACGGGCGGAAACGTTGACAAAAAATGAATTTTTATCCTTGACCCGGTCGGTACAGACAATTTTGGGGGAGAAAATATGACCAATACCATGGTGACCATTGACAATCTGATCGAGATTGTCAGATCAGGCGGGAAAGTTAAGACAGGCGTGGATGTCTACAACAGAAAAGGGACCCTGTTGCTGGAAAAAACCGTTCTTGTGGAAAAACCCCGCACACTGGAGATAATCAAAGAAAATGGCATCCGGTCTGTGATGGTCAATGCATCCAACAACGGCGGTCTCTGGGATGAAAACGGCAACCAGATCCAGTTTGCCAGCGACAAGACGGTTGATCCCGCCCCTTCTGAAGAAGGGGTTCCATTGCCCACTCCTGAAAAAGGGGCATCTTTGCCCCCTTCGTCTGAACAGGCCCAGTTTTCCGGGGATCTGGGGCAGCGCCTGCAGGAAATTGAGGCCATAAAAAAACAGGCAGCCGTGCAGTACCAGAAGGCCAAAGATTGTATCAAAACGGCCATTGGAGAGATAAAACAGGACAATGGCCGTTTTGATATCAATGCTGTGGAGGACCAGGTACTCCAATTGTCGGATTTTCTGGTATCCAAAGGCCATCCGTTTTCTTATCTGAACAGGGAGATCTTTTCCTTTGACGATTATTTGTTCAACCACTCCATTAATGTCTGCGCCACAGCAACAGCGGTTGTGCACAGGTTCAATACCCATTTTTCCCGCACTGTGGAAAGATTTCTGTCTGAAAACAGCGGCGATATCCCGGGCAATGTGTTCAAGGCAAAGGAAAAAACAGATCACGGATTCCGGTATTATTATCCGGATGAAATCACAGACATGTCTCTGGGATTTTTCCTTTATGATATCGGAAAAGTGATGATTCCGGAGCAGCTGCTCAATAAAAACGGCCGGTTGACCCCCAAAGAGTTTGATACGATCAAGCGCCATTCCTATGAATACGGAACTGAGATACTGGAAAAAAACAATATCCAGAGTGCGGTGCTCAAAAATATTGTGGCCTACCACCATGCCCCGCTGTTCCATAATGAAGAAGGGTGTTATCCCACTGATAAAGACAGCAGTGAAATCCCGTTATATGTCAAAATCTGCAAGCTGGCGGATATCTATGATGCCATGACCTCCAAGCGCAGTTACAAGGAGGCCTTGAACCAGATTTCCGCAGTTACAGAGGTATTCCGCACATATGTGAAAAAAAACACCATGCTGCAGTTCATCCTCCATGCATTCGTCAAAAGTATCGGTATTTATCCACCGGGCAGCATTGTGTTTCTGAAAAACCGCCAGATGGCCTATGTGCTGGAAAGCAAGGGGCCGCTGGTACTGCCTTTTACCGATACCAGCGGCAATACGCTGCACCGCAGTTCAGACCCGGTGGATCTGGCAGAACAGGATGCAGATCCCGTACTGGCCATCGACAGTTCCCGGAGCATCCGGACCCCGAAAGAGGTGTATAACCTTTTGCCCGAGTTTCTCAGGGAGGCTGCCATGTCTGCCTGATGCGTCACCGCCTTTAAGCACAACATGACAAATCAGTTGAAAACCAAAAAGGAACATTCATGATCAGAGCCAATGAAAATTACCAGAAGCTGCAGGCTTCTTATCTTTTTTCAGATATTGCACAGCGCGTGGCCCTTTTTCAAAAAAACAATCCTGAGGCACAGATCATACGTCTGGGTATCGGAGATGTGACAAGGGCCCTTCCCCCGGCCGTCATTGCCGCCTTTCATAAAGGGGTGGATGAGATGGCTGAAGATGCCACCTTCAGGGGATACGGCCCGGAGCAGGGGTATGCGTTTTTGCGGGAAAAGATCGCAGCCCATGATTATCAGGCCAGGGGGGCTGATATCTCTGCTGATGAAATTTTTGTCAGTGACGGGGCCAAATGCGATACCGGCAATTTTCAGGAACTGTTTGCCCGGGATATACAAATTGCCATTCCCGATCCGGTGTACCCGGTCTATCTGGACACCAATGTCATGGCAGGCAGAACCGGTGCCTTCAAAGCGGGCAGATACCAGAATATTGTCTACATGGATTGTGTCAAGGAGAACCGTTTTCTGCCGCAGATTCCGGATGAACCTGTGGATCTGATCTACCTGTGCTTTCCCAATAACCCCACAGGCACCTGCGCCTCAAGGTCAGATCTTGCCGCATGGGTGGACTATGCGCAGGAGAACAAGGCCTTGATTCTGTTTGATGCAGCATATGAGGCCTTTATCCGGGAAGATGACCTGCCCGGAAGCATTTTTGAGATTGACGGGGCCGACAGGGTGGCGGTGGAGTTCAGAAGTTTTTCCAAGACAGCCGGTTTTACCGGAACCAGGTGTGGATTCACCGTGGTGCCCAAAAACTGCACGGTTTATTCGCACAAAGGAGAGCCGATTGCGCTGCATGGGTTGTGGCACCGCAGGCAGAGTACCAAATTCAACGGTGTTTCCTACCCGGTACAGAAAGCTGCAGAAGCGGTGTATTCCCCGGAAGGCAGGGAACAGATCAGAGAGCTGATTTCCCTGTACCTGGAGAATGCAGACATTATCTGCCGGACGGTTGAAGATCTGGGGTTTGGGTATGCAGGGGGAAAAAATTCTCCTTATATCTGGGTGGACGGCCAGGGCAGAGACTCCTGGGAATTTTTTGATTTGCTGCTCAACCGGGCATCTGTGGTGTGTACGCCGGGTGGCGGGTTTGGCAGATGCGGTAACCCCTATATCCGTATCTCTGCATTCAACAGCCGGCAAAATGTGGTCCAGGCCATGGAAAGCATAAAAGAGGCCCTGCAATGAGCCATTTTTTTAAAGTGAAAACCCTTGATGAGGTCATGGCTTTACAGCAGCGGTTTGTGCCCAAAGCACCGGAAACCATTGCGGTAGATGCCGCTTTTTCCCGGATACTGGCACAGGATGTGACAGCACCCCGGAATATGCCGGGATTCCGGCGGGCCACCATGGACGGATATGCCATACAGGCATCCGCATCTTTCGGGGCCTCGGAATCAACACCGGCATGGCTTGAGATCCAGGGATCCGTTCCCATGGGCCAGGTGCCTGATTTTGTGCTGGCACCGGGAAAAGCCGCCGGCATTGCAACCGGCGGTATGCTGCCCCGGGGGGCAGATGCGGTTGTCATGGTGGAACATACCCAGACCATAGATGAAACCTCCCTGGAAATTTACAAAAGTGTGGCCCCTCTTCAGAACGTCATAGATGCAGATGAAGATTGTACATCAGGGGAGGTTGTATTGCCGGCCGGTACTTTTCTGCGGCCACAGGAGGTGGGGCTTGCCGCCGGTATGGGGCTTTCCACTCTGCCGGTGTACCAGGTGCCGAAGGTGGGTATTATTTCAACCGGAGATGAAATTATTCCCATCCATGAAGACCCTGAACCCGGACGTATCCGTGATATCAATTCCTATACCCTGTCAGGATTTGTACAGGAAGCCCATGCCCGGCCGGTGCGGTACGGAATCGTAAAAGATGATCCCGGGGCACTGCAGGCCTGCTGTGAAAAGGCCCTGGCTGAAACCGACATGGTGCTTATATCAGGGGGCAGTTCCGTTGGTACCCGGGATTATACAGTGACGGTGCTGTCAAAACTGCCGGATACGGATATTCTGGTCCACGGCATGTCGGTGAGTCCGGGCAAACCCACTATTCTGGCAAGAAGCGGTACCATCCCTGTATGGGGGCTGCCCGGTCAGGTGGTGTCTGCCATGGTGGTGATGAAAATGGTGGTGGTACCGTTTCTGCACAGAATTCAGGGGTATGCCGCCCCCAGGCCCCTTGTCCGGGTACCGGCCAGACTGACCCGGAATGTTGCCTCTGCCCAGGGCCGGCGGGATTTCATCCGGGTGGTGCTGGAAAATGGGCCGGAGGGGCTCATGGCAAAACCAGTGCTGGGAAAATCCGGCCTGATCCGGACCATGGTCCTTGCAGACGGACTGCTGGATATTGGTGAAAACCTGGAAGGCCTGGAAAAAAATACCTGGACACAGGTCATTCTTTTGTAATATCGGCAAACATTATCCCCCAAATTATCAGCAACCCGCATACAGGAAAACCATTTATGACATCAAAACGCAACATATATCTGGATACAAAACCCATTGAAACCGCCTGGGAGATACTGAAAAACACGTTTAGAGACTGCACAACCCCTGTGGAAACCATAGATGTGACAGCTGCCCGGGGTCGTGTTTTGGCAGCCCCTGCCATTGCGGTGTTGTCCAGTCCCAATTTCCATGCAGCCGCCATGGACGGCATTGCAGTGGATGCGAGCCACACTTTCGGTGCCAGTGATGAAGCCCCGAAAACCCTGGTGCCCGGAAAAGACGCTTTCTGGATCAACACCGGTCATGCCATGCCGGACGGGACCAATGCCGTGATCATGATCGAACATGTGAATGTGATCGATGACAATACTGTGGAGATTGAAGCACCGGTATTTCCCTGGCAGTATGTCCGCAAAATGGGAGAGGATATCGTTGCCACCAAACTGTTGTTTCCCCGGGGACACCAGATCAATGCCTATGCCATGGGGGCACTGCTTTCCGGCGGTATTTTCAGGGTCGGGGTGTATCAAAAACCCCGGGTGCTCATTATTCCCACAGGATCGGAACTTGTCCAGTGGCATACCGCCCGGGTGGATCAGCTTGCACCAGGACAGGTGGTGGAATCCAATTCCACGGTTCTGGGGGCCCTGTGCCGGGATAACGGGGCGGATTTTGACTGTCACCCCATGCTCAAAGACGATCTTGACACGATTACAGATGCTGTGGCCAAAGCTGCCAAAGGGAACTATGACATGGTCTGCATTATCGGGGGGTCTTCTGCCGGATCAGAGGATTTTGCCCGGCCGGTGATCGCATCTTTAGGGGAGGTACTGGTGCACGGGGTGACCATGATGCCGGGCAAACCGGTATTGATGGGCAGGGTGTTTGAAAAACCCGTATTCGGCATTCCCGGATATCCGGTCTCCGCCATAGTGGCCTTTGAACAGTTTGCAGGCCCTTTGTTGCGCAGGATGCAGAAACTGCCGCAAATGCCGGTTCCGACCGCCCCGGTATCTTTGGCCCGTAAAATGACGTCAAAGCTGGGCCAGGATGAATTTTTGCGGGTGAAAATAGGGGCGGTGGACAAAAAATTGATCGCTTCCCAGCTGCCCAGGGGGTCGGGCAGTATCACCACCCTTACCGAAGCAGACGGCATTATCCGGATTCCAGGGGATGTGGAAGGGATTTCAGAAGATGATACTGTCACGGCCCAGCTGCTGCGGCCGCTGTCCGCCATAGAAAACACCCTGGTGATCACCGGTTCCCATGACAACACCCTGGATCTGCTGGCGGACCAGATGCGGCGGTTCCATGACGGGGTCGGCATTTCCTCCAGCCATGTGGGCAGCATGGGGGGACTTATGGCCGTCAGGAAAAACACCTGTCACCTGGCCGGTACCCACCTGCTGGATCCGGATGACGGCACCTATAATATCTCTTATATCAAAAAATACCTGCCGGGAATTCCGTTGCGCCTGGTGAACCTGGTCATGCGCGAACAGGGCCTGATCGTGCCAAAAGGCAATCCGGAAGGGATCCGGTCCATAGCAGACCTTGCCGATAAAAAACTGCGGTTCATCAACCGCCAGCCCGGTTCCGGCACCCGGATTCTGTTTGATTACAAGCTGGGAACGCTGGGGGTGGCACCGGCTGATATTCAAGGGTATGAAAATGATGAGTACACCCATATGTCGGTTGCCGTGGCAGTGCTTTCCGGCCGGGCAGATGCAGGGCTGGGCATCATGGCAGCGGCCCGGGCCCTGGACCTGGATTTTGTCCCTGTTGTCACGGAAGCATATGACCTGGTGATGCCAGAGCCGTTTTATCATACCCCGAATATGCAGATCCTGCTGGAAACCATTGCAGGCGACGGCTTTAAAAAACGGGTCCTTGCCCTTGGCGGTTACGGGGTACAGAAAACCGGCCAGGAAATGTTTCGGCAGTAAATATAAATGGGGTCAGAAGTTAACTTCTGACCCCAAGAATGTGATGGTGCTTCCGGAAAAAGGATTTTTTCCGGAAGCAGGTTTCAGGGTTTAATAGGGATGCAGCTCAACCCGTCTGTTGAGGGACCGGCCGAATTTGGTGCCGTTAAGGGCCACCGGTTTGGTGAAGCCGAATCCAGTGGTTGCCAGGCGGTTTCTCAAAATGCCTTTTTTCACAAGGTATTGTGCAACCGCGTTGGCCCGTCTCATGGACAGGTCTTTGTTGTATGCTTTGGTGCCGATATTGTCGGTATGTCCCTGGAGTTCCACGCTCATGGCCGGGTTTTTCTTCATGATGGCCACAACTTCGTCCAGTAAGGGGTAGGCTTCCGGTTTGATGACCGCTTTGTCAAAATCAAACAGGACATTGTCCAGGGTCCAGCAGCCCACTGCATTGACCCGGGCACCTTCAGGTGTTCCCGGACACTGGTCTTCATCATCATACACCCCGTCTCCATCAGAATCTTTTCTTTCCGGTGCAGGTGCCGGCGCGGTTGCCGGGGCAGCTTTTTCTCTGAGAAAGGCGTTTTTCACAAAAGCGGCCATGCCGGCATTGGTCATGATATCTTCCGCAGTTGTGAAAAATCCGCAGGTGCCGTCTGCAATATCCTGGAGCAGCTGGCGGCCTTCAGGGGCATCCCCCACCAGTACCGTATAGATACACAGGGAGGAGCCGAACTTGTCCTTTAAGGCCTGGGCCTGTTCGCGTACATTTGTCATATCTTTGCCGTCGCTGATGACGACCACGGCATTATAAATGCCGGCCAGTCCGTGCAGATCTGTCTGTGCGGCATCCAGGGCAGTGCCCAGAGGGCTGTTACCCCCGGGCTTGAAAATCATTTCCAGGCCGTCAGCCATGCCGCCAGATGTATAGGGTTGCATGCCGTAAAACAACTCGGTCTTGTTTTTGGAGACTGAAGGGTGGTGGCCAAAAGATCTGAGGCCGGCTGTCTGGCCCAGTTCCGGCAGGGTCATGTTCAGGCGCTCGACAATGGCTCTGGCAGTGGTGAATTTGGTGTTTCCATTGTAATCATGCCGCATGGAGCTGGATGCATCCAGGATCACGACGAAATTGTCCACCTTGGATTCAAACTGGTTGGCATCAAAGTGCAGGGCTGTGAATGAGGGCAGTTCAGCTGGTTCCTTTGTTGCACAGCCGAACAAAAAAACAAAAGCAAGTACAGCCAGAAGGCTTTGAATAACAATTTTTTTGCTCATTTTTCTCTCCTTTCAAAATTTGGACCATTTGGATCATTATGGTGATGTGTTGTGAAAACACCAATTTGCAGCCTGTTCACCATTTTGTGTAAAGTAAAAATAATAATATAGCAGAACTTGAATGAAATCAACGCCAAATTGCAGGATGAAAAGGAGAAATTTATTATAATATCTGATAAGAAAAGTAAAAATTGGGGTATAATTTTCAACAATACCTTGCAATTCGGGGCCAACAATACTATGTAAAGTGCCTGATATACACCATGCATGGCCGGTTTCAGTGTGCAGCACCCGAAAACCAGGTCCGGTAGATGTTCGAGCTGTACAAAAATAAGGACAAAACAAACAATGGAAATTTACCAGGCAATAACCCTGGGCATCATACAGGGGTTGACGGAATTTCTGCCGGTGAGCAGTTCCGGTCACCTGGTGTTGGGACAGCTTTTTTTCGGGATCACAGAACCGGTTCTGGCATTCGACATCAGCGTTCACATGGGAACTTTGGGCGCGGTGTTTGTAATCTACTGGAGAGATATCATGGCCATGGTCACTGCCATGTCTGCCTGGGCCGGCAGAATTATCCAACGAAAATCTGCTGCTGCGGCACCGGATACAAACCTGAAACTGGCTGTATTGATACTGGCCGGCTCTGTGCCCACAGCCATGATGGGCATGTTTTTAAAACAATTTGAACACATACTGTTCACCTCCAGCCTGCTGGTGGGGGCAATGATGCTGGTGACCGGGACCATTCTGTGGACCTCCCGTAAATTTTACCGGACAAAAAATAACAGCAGTGGTCTTGATATGAAACGGTCTCTGGTCATCGGCGCCAGTCAGGGCCTTGCTGTCATCCCGGGGATTTCCAGGGCCGGTACCACCATTGCCTGCGGCATGTTCTGCGGCCTTGACCGCCATACCGCTGCCAAATTTTCCTTTTTGTTGTCCATTCCCGCCATTATGGGGGCGCAGCTGGTCAGCGTCATGGGATACAGGGAACAGGGGGCAGGCATTGACGCAGCCATGATTTATGGTACACTGGTGGCGTTTGTCACCGGCCTGGTCGCCTTGAAAGTGTTGATACGAATGGTGCATGCGGGAAAGTTTCACCTGTTCGCCCCTTACTGCTGGCTGGTGGGGGCCCTGGTTGTTTTGTCAAACATATACGGAAATTTGTGAGGAGGACCTATGCATTCGGGAATTTTCAGAGAATATGATATCCGTGGAGTGGCAGGGGGGGATATCCTGGATGAGGATGTAAAAGATATTGGAAAAGCCTTTGGCACCATGCTGCACCAGCAGAACAAACACAGGGTGTCCGTGGGCAGGGACTGCCGCCTTACCTCGGACAATTATGCAGATCTGTTTATCCAGGGTATTTTGTCCACCGGCTGTGATGTCGTGGACATAGGGCTTTGTCCCACCCCGGTGCTGTATTTTTCCATTCACCATCTGGACCTCGAAGGCGGCGCCATGGTCACGGCCAGCCACAATCCCCCTGAATACAATGGGTTCAAGCTCATGAGCGGCCATGACTCCATCCACAGCAACGGACTGCAGGAGATCCGCAAAATCATTGAAACCAGGGCATTTGTCACCGGATCCGGAAACCGGACCCAAAAGGACGTGCTCACCCCCTATAAGAAATATATCCTGGAAAATATCACCATTTCCGATACCATCCGCATCGGCATCGATGCCGGTAACGGTACCGGGGGTATTACTGCTTTGCCGGTGCTAAAAGAACTGGGATGTGACGTGTATGATATTTTCTGTGATCCGGACGGCAGCTTTCCCAACCATGAGGCAGACCCCACCCAGAAAAAAAACCTGGGGGATCTGATTTCTCTGGTAAAAGATAAAAAACTGGATCTGGGTGTGGGATATGACGGGGACGGGGACCGCATCGGCGTGGTGGATGCAAAGGGCAACGTGATATACGGGGACCAGCTTATGGTGATCTATGCCAGAGAAATCCTTTCCCGCAAGCCCGGGGCCACCTTTATTTCCGAGGTCAAGTGCTCCATGGTCATGTATGATGATATCCGGAAACACGGCGGTAATGCCGTCATGTGGCGCACCGGCCATTCTTTGATCAAAAAGAAGATGAAAGAGGAAAATGCCGAACTGGCAGGCGAAATGAGCGGGCACATGTTTTTCAAGGACCGCTATTTTGGATTTGATGATGCCCTGTATGCCACCTGCCGCCTGCTCGAGATCCTGGCTGCCACAGGCAAAGGCGTGGATGAATTGATCAAGGATCTGCCCCGGACCTTTACCACCCCTGAAATCAGAAAAGAATGCCCGGATGAGATCAAGTTTGATGTGGTAAAAAAGATTGTAGACCATTACAAGGCCAGACAAAAGGTCATCGATATCGACGGCATGCGGGCATTGTATCCGGACGGGTGGGGCCTTGTCCGGGCTTCCAACACCCAGCCCGCCCTGGTGCTGCGGTTTGAAGCCCTTACAGCAGCAAGGCTGGAAGAGATCCAGCAGGATATCGAAACCACCTTGGACCAGATTATTGCACAGACAAAACAAGAATAACATACATGCTATTATCACCACAGCAGCAAAAGGCTGTTGACCATACCGGTTCTCCTGCACTAATTGTGGCAGGGGCGGGCTCCGGAAAGACACGCACCCTGACAGCCCGGTTTTCCCACCTGATCACCCAAGGGTATGACCCCAGGCGGATTTTGGCCATTACCTTTACCAACAAGGCGGCAGATGAGATGAAGTCCCGGCTCATGGAGATGACCGGACTTTCCCTTGGCCATTTTCAGTGGGTCCGGACCTTTCATTCCGCCTGTCTGATGATGCTCAAGCGCCATTGTCAGCGCCTGGGGTTTGTGCCGCCGGTACAGGTGCTTTCCGTATACCAGCAGGACAAACTGGTCAAAGAACTGTGTGTGAAAAACAATATTGAAAAAAAATTCGCCAACCGGATACTATCCCTGGTATCCCGGGCCAAAAATTCAGGTGATCCCCAAAAATATTTTGATATAAAACCCATTGTTTTCAATGTCAGGATCAGTGATATTTTCCAGCAGTATGAAGACCGTCTCAAGGAGATGAACTGTGTGGATTTTGACAATATCCTGCTCAAGACCCGGGACCTTCTGCGGCAGCATGCAGAGGTCCGGGAGGGCTACCAGTCATGGTTCTCCCATATTCTGGTGGATGAATACCAGGACACCAACAATCTCCAGGAGGATCTCACCGGCCTGCTGCTGGGACCCCACAGGAACCTGTTTTGCGTCGGCGATGACTGGCAGGCGGTATATGGATTCCGGGGCAGCAATATCGACCATTTTCTGGGGTTCTCCCACAAATACAGGGATGCAAAAATTTTCCGGCTGGAGGAAAATTTCAGGTCTGCCGATGAAATCGTCCAGGCCGCCAATGACATGATTGACCACAACCCGGACAAGATGGACAAGCACTGCTTTTCCGTTAAAAAAGGCGGGGTGGTGGAGATCTATGATTTTTTGTCCGACAGCCATGAAGCAGAATGGGTGGCAAGAAGAATAAAGGCGATGCACCGCCATGGTCAGGGCATTGCCTATGACAAAATGGCGGTGGTATACAGAACCAAATTCTGTTCCCTGCCCTTTGAAAAGATTTTCAGGGCCCTCCGGGTGCCCTACCGGCTCATGGGGGCCCAGGGATTTTTTGAACGCATGGAAATTTTGGACATCAACTCCTATCTGAGCGCTTCTTTCTTTCCCAATGATGACCTGTCATTCGAGCGTGTAGTCAACACCCCCAAGCGGGGAATCGGACCTGCCATGATCAAAAAAATGGCAGCCATGCGGGCAGATGGTACCAGTCTGCAGGATGCAGCCAGGATCATGGTAAAAGACCGGGTCCTGACGCCGAAGATCCATGAAAATATTTGCCAGGTGCTTGATATTCTGGATACTATCCGGGATATGGCCCCGGCAATGGCCATGGAAGAAGTTATTGCCCGCACCGAATATTATGACTACCTGGAAAAAAAGACCAAGACCCGGGCAGAATGGATTTCCAAAAAAGAAAATATCGCGCAGCTGATTCATACGGCCCGCACCAAGTCAGATATGCTGGAATACCTGGAAGAGGCAGCCCTTATCCGGGAAGACAAGGAAGCGGATGCGGACCAGGATGCAGCCGGGGTGGCGCTGCTGACCATTCATTCTGCCAAGGGCCTGGAATTTGACACCGTGTTTGTTGCGGGGTGTGAAGAGCGCCTCTTTCCCCACTGGCGCTCCATTGATGACGGTGACGCCGCCCTGGCTGAAGAACGGCGCCTCATGTATGTGGCCATGACCCGGGCGGAACGGTTTTTGTACCTCACCCATGCCAGCTACCGGAAAGGGGAGTTCGGGGTCCCGAGCCGGTTCATCGACCAGATCAAAGAATGCCTGGCTTAGGCATGCCTGCATGGATTTTTTCTATACCATACGGGAACCATTTTCCCAATTGTCGGCAAAAATAATCAGAAACAGCATCCGGGCCATTCCATCGGACCACAAGGGCATTTTCGCCACCCTGTTCTTTATTATTTTTTCCACTGTCACCGGCGTGGGGATTGTGGTGCCCCTGCTGCCCATTTATGCCCATGACCTGGGAGCAACCGGGATTTATGTGGCCATGATTTTCGGCTCCTTTTCCATCTCCCGGGTATTTTTGCTGCCCTATTTCGGGCGGCTGTCAGACCAAAAAGGCAGAAAACCGTTCATTCTTGCGGGATTGATCTCCTATACCCTGATCTCCATTGCGTTTGTGTATTCAGATACGGTCAATGGATTGATTTTTATCCGGTTTATCCAGGGGGCCGGCTCCGCCATGATCATGCCCGTGGTCCAGGCCTATGTGGGAGAGATTACGCCCCCGGGCTCTGAAGGATATGCCATGGGGCTGTTCAATCTGTCCATGTTTCTGAGCCTGAGCTTAGGGCCGCTCATGGGCGGGGTGATCCATGATATCTGGACCATGAACGCCGCGTTTGTGTGCATGGGGCTGCTGTCTTTGACCGGGGTACTGCTGTGTTTCTGGCTGCTGCCCCCCCTGTCGGAGGAGCGGATCCGTTCCGGGCCTTTGCCTGCCCAGATTCCCTGGTCTTTGGTGGTCAAGGATCTGGATCTGTTTGCCCTTTTTTCCTTTCGGTATGCTTATACCGCCTGTATCGGGGCGGTCTGGTGTTTTCTGCCCCTGTTTGCCGATGCCGTTTTCGGGCTTTCCGGTGCCAGGATCGGCCTGCTGGTCATGCTGGGTGTTTTCATATCAGGCATTCTGCAGCTGCCCATGGGCTATGCTGCAGACCGGTTCAGCCGACGAATTCTGACCATTGCCGGCGGCATTGTTGCCGCTTTGGGCATGTTTTTGATCTACTTTGCGGCCTCGTTTTCCGACCTGCTGGCAGCCATATCCCTTTTCGGGGTGGGCGGGGGCATCTCCATGCCTGCCATCACCGCCCTGGCAGTGGTAAAGGGGGACCAGAAAAAAGCCATGGGATCGGTGATGGCGGTAATGACTGTTGCCCACAGCCTGGGGATGCTCACCGGCTCCCTGGCAGCAGGGCTGGCAATGGATTTTTTCAGCCTCAGACTGGCATTTCCCATGGCAGGCCTGGTAATGGTGTCAGGCACTTTTTTGTTCACGGTGATTCAGTATCGCAGCTCTGCCGGCCGGGCATAAACCCATAAATGCCTTACGCCTCAAACCCTGTCAAAAAATCAAGAAAATGAGGCAAAGCACCTGGGTTGCAGTGCAGGTTTCCCCGCTTTAGATTTTTTCTGCAAACGCCTTGAGACGGCTGTAAGCAGACATCAGCTGTGAAATACGATCCGGCATATTCTGAAAATGGTTCAAAGCTGCGGCTTCTTCCATGGCACCGGCTGCCCGGGAAAGTTCCATGGCGGTGAGATTGGCAGCCCCGCCTTTGATGGCATGGGCAAAACCTGCAACAGCAGGACCGTTTTGGTCAGCTGCCGCCTGTTGGATCTGCCCCAGTGTTTTGTCCGTATCCGCCAGAAATTCTGTCAGCACCTCCAGGAAAAACGGGGTGTCGTTTTCAAATTCCTTTACCGCTTCTGCCAGGTCCAGGGGGGCTTCCAACGGCGCATCCGGTGCAGGGGTGCATGTGGTATCATTCCGGGGGCCGGTTTCTTCATCCGGCGCGGTTTCGGCAAATGCTTTTGGATCGCCGGCGTTTTGCTTCAGTGCATATTGTTTTACAATGGCGATGAAATCATTTTTTTTCAAAGGCTTTGTGATGTAGTCATCCATGTCTGCAGCCAGGCATTTTTCCCGGTATCCCTGGATGGCATGGGCAGTCATGGCGATGATGGGGGTAGGTACAAACGGCTGGCATTTGTTTGGATTCTCAGTCAGAAACGCGGTTTTTTCCCGTTGTTCATGTGCCCGGATCCGGCGGGTGGCTTCATATCCATCCATTACCGGCATCTGGATATCCATGAGCACCAGGTGAAATCTGCGGGTTTGGAACAGGTCCACTGCCTGCTGCCCATTTTCCGCCAGGGTTACTTCAAACCCCTGGGAAGTCAGGTGCCTGATGGCGATCGCCTGGTTGGTGGGGTAATCTTCCACCAGTAGAATCTGAATCTTTCTTCTCCGGGTTTCCGCCAGGGTATGCCTGGTCAACGGGGGCGTATCAGACAATGGGGCGTTGCTGTCCCGGCATAAGACAGACCATATGGTATCTTTCAAATCCTTTTGCCGGACCGGTTTTGTCAGATATCCCTGGATGCCGGCTTTCCGGCATTTTTTGCTGTCTCCCATCATGCCCATGGAGGTGAGGGCGATGATGGGAACCTGGGGGATGCCGGATGCGGCACGTATTTTTTCTGCCAGCTGAAACCCGTTGGTTTCCGGCATCCGGACATCTGTGATGACCAGATCCAGGTCGGAGCGTGTCTTGAGCAGATCCATGGCCTGAGCGGCATTGGCAGCTTCCAGAAGAATGCACCCCCAGGATTTCAGATGTTCCATGACAACGTGGCGGTTGGTTCTGTTGTCATCCACCACCAGCATTTTTCTGCCTGTCAATTTCGGGGGGTTGTCTGTAACATTGTCCCGTGCTGCAGGGGTGTGGTCAATCTGGAGCACAATGGTGAACCAGAAGGTGGAACCTTTGCCTGGCCGGCTGGTTACACCGATGGTGCCGCCCATCATTTCCACCAGCTGCTTGGAGATGGTGGTGCCCAGGCCGGTGCCGCCGTACATCCGGGTGGTGGAGCCGTCAGCCTGGGAAAAGCTGTCGAATATGGTTTTCTGCTTTTCTTCGGGAATACCGATACCAGTGTCCTTGATAGCAAATTTCAGGGTGACATGGCTGTTTGATTCTGCACTGGTTTCTCCCCATACAAAAATTTCTCCTTTATGGGTGAATTTTATGGCATTTCCGGTCAGGTTGGTTAAAATCTGGCGCAGGCGGCCGGGGTCTCCCACAAAATTTTCCGGTGTGCCCGGCGGCAGAAAAAAGATCAGTTCCAGGTTTTTTTTTCTGGCAACAATACCGCAGGTGGCGGCAATATCTTCAAATAGAAAACGCAGGTTGAAAGGGGTGTTGTCCAGCTCCATTTTCCCGGCTTCAATTTTGGAAAAATCCAGAATGCTGTTGATAATGTCCATCAAAGACCGGGCTTCTGTGGTGATGGTGTCGACCAGCGTTGCCTGTTCCCGGCTGAGACGGGTATCGTGCAAAAGTTCTGCCATGCCCATGATGCCATTCATGGGCGTTCGTATCTCATGGCTCATGTTGGCCAGAAATTCACTCTTGGACCGGGTGGCTTCTTCTGCCCTGGCCAAAGCTGCCTCAAGGGCCCGGGTACGTTCCTCCACCAGTATTTCCAGATGGTTTTTATGCTGTGTCAGCTCTCTTTCCATCTGGTTCCGGGCCGCCTGGTTCTGGTCAAAATCGGTTTTCAAAACCGTCAGGGCATCAAATACCCGTCGGAAAGGGTGGGCCGTGCCGATCTGGCCGGCCTGTATCCCTTTTTCATTCCAGTTGATACCGCCGATGTATTCCAGGATCTCTTCTGCATACAGCTGCAGCCTGAACCCCGGGATGAACCGCCGGAGAAACCGGAAAAAAGCAGGGGATGCGCTGATGGTTTTTTTGTATCTGTCCTGGCTCAGCCGCATGGCGTGCTGCATTGCCGATGGATAGGAGTCCAGGGCCTTCATGGGAATCCCCGGTTTTTTCAAATGGGTGCCGATATTGTACATCCACTGGATATGCCGGGGCACATTGTAGACAAAATGGCCCTTCAGCCGTTTTTTTTCCACTTTTTCCAGTAATAATTCCAGCACCTTGAGACGGGTCCGCTGGCTTGGCGTATTGCTGATCCCACTGTAATCGGAAATTTCAATGAAAGGGGAGGCATCTAAGTCGCAGGCTGCCAGGAACCGGTCGTAATTTTTAAACAGGGCCAGGGTACCTTCATGGCTGATTTTTCCTTTGGGGTAGGTGCTTACAATATTTTTGCCGATCAGATGAAAGGTGACAAAATATGCAGGTGTCAGCTCTAGATCGGTCCATTCCGGACTGTGCCGGATGGTCATGCCGGTTTTTGTACAGATGTTTTGTGATGCGGTAGCAAGAAAATTGTCCAATGCCCTGCCTTTTTTCATGTTGGGTTTTCGGGATGCTATGCAGCCTGCTGTCCAAATTAGTGCATCTGTATCAAATTTGCAATGGCTTTGACCAGAGCTGCATATTTGCGATAGCAGCGTACACGCTAAGGAGCCCCTGGTGGTGTCCTGTGAACGGACCATCAGAGCCGGAGGGGGCCTGGTAAAATATGCCGGGATGCTTTGAAGTCAGAGATTGGATCGCTGTATTTCATTATTCACATGGAACCGGGCCCCCGAAGGGTCTCGGGCCGGGCACAGGATATCACCAGGGGCGGGACCGGCGACAGAGTGCTGCAGCAAAAGGTCAAAAACCCGGGTTGCTTATAGCAAATATCCAGACCAAAGATAGCGTCCGGGGAGGGATCCCTGCCGGGAGAACGTTTCATGGAACAGCCTTTGTTTTTCACCGGAGAAAAGGTGTGAAAATTGAAAAAATGTGATATACTGCTTAAAAATGAATCTTATAAATCGATTGCAGCACATGACCCCATATACAGGCATGACTTTGAAGGATTCATGTTTACTTCATTATGATGGAATCGCTTCTAAAAAAACAATGAAACAAAAGGAACGTGTTATGAAAACGGCATCAACCATTGCCCGTGCTGTCGTGCTTCTGGCAGCTGCCGCCTGTATGGCGGCAGGATGTGCTTCCAGCCGGTCAGGGGAGGTCTATTCCAGGGACCATGCCCGCCAGGCCCAGAATGTAATGGCAGGGACTGTGGAATCGGTGAAACATATTACCATAGAGGGTACCAAAACACCGGTGGGAACCGTAGCCGGCGGTGTTGCCGGTGGTGTACTGGGCAGTACCGTGGGGAGTGGGTCCGGCCGAACCGTTGCAACTGTTATCGGTGCCCTGGCAGGGGCTGCTGCCGGTACAGCTGCCGAAGAAGGCATCACCAGAAAACCCGGGCTTGAAATTGTGGTCAAAAAAGATACCGGCACCACCATTGTGGTGGTGCAGGAGGCGGATGTAGCACTGGCACCGGGAGACCGGGTCAGAATTATCACTGCGGCCGACGGCACCACCCGGGTGTCGAAATAAGCATATTAACCCATTTGCAACAGTTCATACTACCGGTTTGGAAGATGACGGCACATATGTCACCCAAACATCAGGTCTAAAAGCTGTCGTGACAAACAAAAGAGCAGAACATGAAAAAACAGAAAGTGACCAACGCGCGCTTACGGAATATTGCCATAATAGCCCATGTAGACCATGGCAAAACCACCCTGGTGGATGCCATGTTCCGCCAGAGCGGGATTTTCAGGGAAGGGCAGCAGGTGGATGAGCGCCTCATGGACAGCATGGACCTGGAAAGAGAGCGGGGTATTACCATTGCTGCCAAAAACTGTTCCGTGGTGTGGCAGAACGTGAAGATCAAT
Source organism: Desulfotignum sp. (assembly GCA_035268905.1). Classification (GTDB taxonomy): domain Bacteria; phylum Desulfobacterota; class Desulfobacteria; order Desulfobacterales; family Desulfobacteraceae; genus Desulfotignum. Next base: position 27,240 of record DATFJY010000284.1, on the reverse strand, counting down.
ATCATTGACACGCCGGGCCATGCGGATTTCGGCGGGGAGGTGGAACGGGCTTTGTCCATGGCGGACAGCGCCATTCTTCTGGTGGATGCCTCTGAAGGCCCCCTGCCCCAGACCCGGTTTGTGCTCAAAAAAACCTTTGAAGCCAACCTGCCGGTCATGGTGATCATCAACAAGATCGACCGCAAAGATGCCCGGCCGGATGCAGTGCTGGACATGGTGTATGATCTGTTCATAGACCTGGAGGCCACAGAAGAGCAGCTGGATTTTACCTATTTTTATGCCATCGGCCGTGATGGTATTGTCAAAAAGGAGCTGGATGCGGATGTGGCACATCTGCATGTGCTGTTTGATACCATCATAGAAGAGATGCCCCCACCGTCCTATGACCCAAATGCCCCCTTCCAGATGCTGGTGTCTGACCTGGGGTATTCCGATTATCTGGGACGTCTTGCCATCGGCAAGGTGTTCAACGGATCTGCCGCATCCAATGAATCTCTGGTCTGTCTGGGAGAAAACAACCGCCAGTTACCGCTCAAAGTGAGCAAGCTCCAATCCTACAAAGGTATGGTTCTGGATCCGGTGGACCGGGCTGATCCCGGAGACATCGTGGTGCTGTCCGGCATCGATGATGTCAAAATCGGAGATACCATCTGTACCCGCCAGGCACCGTGTGCCCTGACCAGGATAACCGTGGACGAACCAACCGTGTTCATGCAGTTTGCCATTTCCAATTCTCCGTTTGCCGGACGTGAAGGCAAATATGTGCAGTCCCGGAAAATTCGGGAGCGGCTGTTCAAGGAAATCTTGATGAACGTGGCCATTGCCGTGGAAGAAAGCACCACGGATGAAAGTTTTGTGGTCAAGGGCAGAGGCGAACTCCAGCTGGCTATTCTCATTGAAACCATGCGGCGGGAAGGGTTTGAACTCTGTGTGAGCCGCCCCCGGGTGATCTACAAGATGGAAAACAAGGAGAAACTGGAACCTGTCGAGCACCTTTTCGTGGATTGTGAAGAGGATTTCATGGGCGTGGTAACAGAAAAGCTCTCCATCAGAAAAGGCAAGATGACCAACCTGGTCAACAACGGCAAGGGAAGAGTCCGTATCGAGTTTTCCATCCCTTCAAGATCTTTGATCGGATACCGGGATGAGTTTCTCACCGATACAAGGGGCACCGGGATCATGAATTCCTATCTGGCCGGTTACGAGCCATTCCGGGGAAAAATTCCGGTGCGGTTCAACGGTTCCCTGGTCTCGGACCGGCAGGGCAGTGCCGTGCCCTATGCCCTGTTCAACCTCGAACCCCGGGGCCAGCTGTTCATTGCCCCGGGCACGCCGGTGTATGAAGGCATGATCATCGGCGAGCATAACCGGGCCACAGACATCGATGTGAATCCCTGCAAGGAAAAAAAGCTTACCAATATGCGGGCCTCGGGCAAGGATGAAAATGTGGTGTGCACCCCTGTCCGGGAGATGACACTGGAAAAGGCCATCCATTTTATTGCGGATGATGAGATGGTGGAGGTCACCCCGGTTTCCATACGGTTGCGCAAAACTGTTTTACAGGCCCAGAAACGCCATCTCATAGCCGGAAAACGCAAAAAGAAGGATAAAAAATAACGCAGTCTTGCACCTGGTCCCTGAAAATACAGCCTGGTTTGTCGAGATGTCAGCAATGGTATGGTGCAGCTGAATTTGACCACGAAGAACACGGAGACCACGAAGTAACACCTATGCCCTGGCGGGCACAACAAAGGATGAAAGCTGTTAGCTGTTAGCATTTAGCTGTTAGCTGATGGCTGGGTACTGACGGCTGACGGCTTTCATAAAAAAGGGATGGTGGGGTGAATGTCCGAAACCAGGTAATCTGGATGTACCTGTGAGACCTATGGTGGACTGGAAAAGGTTAGACAGTCTTTTGGGCGGTGCGCGGCAACCAGGCTGTGTCAGCGCAGGTGACCCCGGCCGGCTGCACACCGCCCCAAGAAGGTGCCTGGATCAGGTGTGTATGATCTTGAAACTGCTTCCCTCGGGATGATCCCCCTGGAACTTTGTCAGCCGGTGAGCCAGTTCTTCAAATCTTTCCTTGCCGGTTAAGGACACGCAGGCCCGCAGCCCTTCGTGGCGGTCACTGCCCGTGGTGGTCAAAGAAATGGCACTGATGCCGTAATAGAGCAGTTCCTCCACCAGCTCCACCCCGGTGAACCCGGGGTAGGAGATGGTAAAATAAAATCCGTCTGCAATGGGCTGGCCATCATCCATGTCATAGACGATCTGAAATCCGTTTGCCGTGAACATCTGCTTCATGGCAGCGGCCCGGTTTCCATATTCCTTTACATGGTCCACAAAATTGAATTTTCCGGAATTCACCGCTTTGAGCAGCCCCAGCAGTCCATACTGGTTGGAGTGGGACACCCCGGAACTCAAGGCATACATGGCACCGAAAATATAGGCATACCCGAACCGGTCGCTGCCGAAAAAGGGCGCAAGGTTGTCCCCTGTGGAATGGAACAGTTTTTCGGGGATGGCGGTCATGCCGATGCGCTGGCCGGCCAGGGAAAAGGATTTGGAGCTGGATATCAGCAAAATATAATTGTCGGTGAATTTGGCCACTGACGGGATGAACGGGGGCTGCCGCGGAATGGAATAGTTCTGCCGAAAATCCATGCCGAAATAGGCAAGATCTTCCATGACAATGCAGTCATATTTGGTGGCAAGATTGCCTATGATTTCCAGCTCTTTTTCGGTAAAACAGATCCAGGCCGGATTGTTGGGATTGGAATACATGATGGCGGCCACATCATTTTTTTCCAGATAGGTTTCCAGCTTGGCTCCCAGTTTGTCCCCTCTGTATTCATACACGTCAAAATGGGCATAGGGAAGTCCCAGCACCCTTGCCTGGTGCTTGTTCACGGGAAATCCCGGGTCGATAAACAATATGCGGTCTTTGTCTTTGATGCGCCTGGCACAGCACATCATGGCCATGTAACACCCCTGCATGGACCCCACTGTGGGAAAGCAGGATTCCGCAGGAATGTCCACATTCACAAAATTTTTCACAAAGGTGGATATTTCGGTTTTCAGCTGGGGGATGCCGTCAAAGGGCGGATATTTGGACCCCACCCCCTGTTGTAAGGCTTCAATTTCCGCATCAACGGCAATCTGCGGCGGTGCCAGGCCCGGCACCCCCATTTCCATGCGGATGAACTGGTCGCCGGCGGCATTTTCAATATTGTTGACGATCCGGTTCAATTCCCGAATGGATGCCAGGCCCACTGACTCCAGGCCCATTTTATCAATTTCCTGTTTGACAATTTCACGGTTGATAGGGGTTTTCATACACATCTCCTGAAAAATATCTGATTAAAAAAATAATCAACAATTTGATCTGACGGAGTGTATGGGCTTGGCTGTTTTTTTTCAAGCGTTAATTTTTTTCACCGGCCCCCTCCGAATCTGACGGTCCGTTCACAGGACACCACCAGGGACTCCCCATAGCGGGTATGCTGCTATGGCAAATATCCAGATCTGGTGGTATGCGTCTTGACAGAAAAAAAAGGCTGATATATGAAATGGCTTGATATGCAAATGGTGGATCAGGGGATACGAAATGCGCCTGCTGCTGTTTTTTCTTTTTTTCAGGAGGTAAGGATATGGCCAGAATGACACCCAGCGAGGCATTGGTGGAAACCCTTGCGGCAGAAAGGGTGGAACATGTGTTCGGCATTGTGGGCTCTGCTTTTATGGATGCGCTGGATCTGTTTCCGGCAGCCGGTATCCGTTTTGTGCCGGTGGCCCATGAACAGGCAGCCTGCCACGCGGCAGACGGATATGCCAGGATCACTGGCAGGCCCCAGGCATGCATTGCCCAGAACGGACCAGGGGCCGCCAATTTTGTTTCCGCGTTGACAGCCGCTTTCTGGGCCCACTCCCCCGTGGTGGCCATTACCCCTGAAACCGGTTCCCTTGGCCTTGGTACCGGTGGATTTCAGGAACTGGACCAGATGGCCATGTTTGAAAAATCCGTGGTATTCCAGGTCCGGATTCCCAGCGGGGTCCGCATGGCTGAACTGGCCCGCCGCTGTTTTTATATGGCCAAAAACATGAATGGTCCTGCCCAGCTCAATATCCCCAGGGATCATTTTTACGGGATCTGTGATGATGAGATTTATCAGACCCCGTTGATTTCAAGGGGACCGGGCAGTATGGCAGATATTGAAAAAGCGGCTGATCTTATCAGACAGGCACGGTATCCCGTAATTATATCCGGCGGCGGGGTGTGTCAGGCTGATGCCGGCAAAGAGGTTGCGGCCCTGGCGCAATACCTCACCGCGCCGGTGTGCAACACCTATCTTCACAACGATACGTTCCCTGCAAGCCATGAATTGGCATGCGGTCCCATCGGGTATTGCGGTTCCAAGGCAGCCATGCGCATCCTGAAAAAAGCGGACCTGATCATTGCCCTGGGCACCCGCTTAGGGCCGTTCGGCACACTGCCCCAGTATGATATTGACTATTGGCCCGAACATGCCAAATTAATCCAGTGTGATACCAATGTTGCTACCCTGGGGCTTTCAAAAAAAGCCGATGTTTACAGTGTGGGGGATGTGAAGGAATTTGCCGCCTTTTTGCTGACGGCAGTGAAATCCGTCCTGCCGGATCGTGAAAAGGATGCGGCCAGGCTGGGGGATGTGAAAATGCAGAATGCCGCCTGGGCGGAGGAACTCAATAAATGGAGTGCTTCCGGTCAAAGTGCGCCCATGCACCCCAGGCGGTTCCATGCGGAATGGACCCGGGCCCTACCTGAAAATGCCATTGTGACAACCGATATCGGCAACAACGCCTCCATGATCAACAGCTACCTGAAATTTGAGGGAATCAGGCAGCATATTTCCGCTTTGTCCTGGGGCAACTGCGGGTTTGCCTATGGGGCAGCCCTGGGAGGCAAACTGGCAAAACCCGGGGTCCCGGTGATCGCTTTTCAGGGGGACGGGGCCTTTGGCATCAGCGGTATCCAGGAGGTGATGACAGCAGTGCGGGAAAACATTCCCGTGATTGCCATTGTGGCCACCAACTATGAATGGGGGGCGGAAAAGAAAAACCAGATCGATTTTTACGACAACCGGTTTGTGGGGGCCAATCTCCCGGATAACCCGGATTATGCCAAAATTGCCGAGGACATGGGTGCAAAAGGGATTCGCATCGACCACCCTGACCAGGTGGGGGATGCGGTAAAACAGGCCATTGCATGGGAAAAACCCACGGTGATCAATGCCCTTGTCCAGGGGGGAAAAGAGGTCCTGGCAGACCCCTTCAGGCGGGATGCCCTGGCCCTCCCTGTGCGGTATCTGGATAAATATGCCCATTTAAATGCCAGAAAGGCATGATCTGTCCGCCAGAACGGCCAACCCAAGTCCTGATTATCACCAAAGCGCAGATAGATACTATTGTCCACTATTGTTCAGGCGGTTGCCCAAACCATTGAAAATGGGTTTGCAATGAGTGTTGCCTTGGGGTTATGCCGGATGCTACAGGCCATGCTTCCGGGAATAGGAAGACGGTTGTGGTGATGACCATCCGGCAAGGGTTTCAGGCTCCGGCGCAAAGATCTGGATTTCCAGTGGATAACAGGCGGCTGTATCACTGGAATGTTCTGTGCTGCAGTCCCCGCCCGGACAGGTGGACAAGGCCCCCAGCAGATCGATCTCTGCAAAAAATTCCAGAAAATCCCCCGGCCGCACCGGGCTGGCCTTCATGAAATACTGGTGGGTATCTTTGGTAAAGCCCGTGCACATGAACACATTGAGCACATCATGTATATGCATTTCTGCCGCAAGAAGGGGCAACCCTGTTTCGGCTGCCAGGGCCCGGGTCAGGTTTGAGTGGCAGCAGTGATGGTAGTCTGCACCGCCCAAAAGCCGGCCGGTATAAGGATCACACCTGGTGCCGATGACATCGTGCACCCCGCCGCCGTAGTCATCGAACCCGTACCAGTCCAGGGTGTCATATGAAATGGTGGCCATGGGGCGCAGACAGGGAAATCCGCTCCACAAACGGTCCCCCACCCCCAGGTGTGTACCGTGCAGCGCCCGGGTCTTGCCGCTGTAAAATTTTTCTGACAGATCCTGCCGAGCCCAGAGATTCAGATCCCCCACCTGTGGGCCTTCCACACTGACAATCCGGAAAAAATGACCGGCCGGCACCGTGAAGGTGCGGGCATCCCTGGGAGGAACGATGATTTTTTCGCTCATCTCAAGGGGATGCCTGGCTGCCGTGATCATGGCCATGTCCGGCAGCGGCAGGGTGTCTGTGGGATAGCAGATCACCGGCTTCACCGCTTTGCGGGCGGCGGCATCCTGAGGTGACGGGGTCTGTGCAACGGGTTTCATGGCTGTTTCCCTGTCATTTTGGCATGGAACCGCCGGACATGGTCCGTGATGATGGCAGATGCGGTGGTGCCCTCTTTTGCCTTCATGGCGGCTATGATCTTGTCAAAATCGTTGAGGTTTTCCAGGGTCCGCTCATGGTTCATGGGCAGATAATCCTGGTAATAGCGGTGGATATTTTCATGGATGCTTTTCTGGACAAACTGGAATACCGGATTCCGGGTCATGGTCCCGATAAAGGTGTGCATGGCTTCATCGGTCTTTAAGAAGGTTTCCCAGTCCTGGTTTTCAAAACAATGCCTGGCCTTTTCAAACAGCCGTTCCATCTCCTGGATGTCCTCAGGGGTGGCCCGTTCTGTTGCCAGCTCCACAAGACTGCCCTCGATTTTGATGCGGAATTCTGATAAATGCCCCAGCGACACTTCTCCGGAGCGGATGAGCAATGCCAGAGATTCCATGATGGGATCTGTATCGATGCGCTTGACAATGGCCCCGCCAGAGACCCCGAGTTTGATCTCGATGAGCCCTTTCTGCTCCAGCACCCGCAGGGCTTCCCTGAGGGTGCCCCGGCTGGTGTTGAACATCTCCTTGAGTTCCCGTTCCGCCGGCAGCCGGGTGCCGGGTGCCAGCTTTTTGGTCAAAATGGCATCCTGAATCTGTTCCACCACATCCTGAAACACCCGGTTTTGTTTGGCACGTTTGAACATAAAATATTCCTGCTGGTTTGCTTGCATTGTTCCATGCGGAAAAAAATTTATATTGATTACCCTGTGTTAAACCATCCCGGCTTGCATCTGTCAACCGGGAATTGATTACACGGGGCAATGGTTCTTCCGGTTTCTGCTCATAGATACCGGGTTGGCCCACCGGCTGCACGCAGGAATCACAGTTTATGGTTTTATGGTGCGGTTCTGCGTTGAAAGGGTTTTGCTCTCATTCAGGCACCAGCTGGTTGCGCAGTACAGGGGGGTATGGTATTTTTACTGGAAACGGAATTTACCCTTGCATTTTTTCTTCCAATGGTTTAACCATTTATTAAGATGTCCATATTGAAAATATGAGGAATTTTTATGATAAACAAACTCATCAGCAACATACTTCCCCACATGCCCCAGAAACTGGTCTGGCCGTTTTCCAAAAACTATATCGCCGGAGAAACAACCCAGTCCGCCATTGATGCTTCCCTGGCTCTCAATCGTAAAAATACCCTGGTCACCCTGGACATTCTGGGAGAGTTCATTGAAAATATGGACCAGGCAAAACAGAACCGTGACCAGTACGTTGACCTTATCAAAACCGTACAGGAAACAGCGGTTATCGGGAATTATTCCATCAAGCCGACCATGTTCGGTCTGCTGCTGGACAAGGAGACCTGTTTTGCATACATGCGGGATATTGTGGCAACTGCTGCCGGTTATGACAACTTTATCCGCATTGATATGGAAAATTCTCCCACAGTGGATGACACTATCGAAATTTTCAGGCGGATAAAGGCGGAATATCCCCGGAATGTCGGGTTGGTGCTCCAGGCGTACCTGAAACGGACCCGGTCGGATATCGAGGCCCTGCTGGATCTTGCATCAGATGAGGCAGATTTGAATCTGAGACTGTGCAAGGGTATTTATGTGGAATCCCCTGATATCGCATACAAAGATTATCATGAAATCAATGCCCACTATCTGGAAGACCTGGAATTTATGTTCCAGAACAGGATTTATCCGGGGATTGCCACCCATGACAAACCCCTGATCCAGGGTGCACTGGATCTGATCAAAACCTATGGTGTCCCCAAAGACAGGTATGAGTTCCAGATGCTTTACGGGGTAACCCCCAAACAGCGGCAGGAACTGGTGGATGCAGGCCATAAACTGCGTGTCTATGTACCCTTTGGAGAGTACTGGTTCGGCTATTCCACCCGGCGGCTCAAAGAAAACCCAGCCATGGTCAGGCACATAGTGAAAGCCTTCTTTGCCAAAGGCTAATCCACCCTTACCATTCAGGAAGGCTGCATTATCGCACCGGCACAATTTCCAGCCAGTACCCGTCCGGGTCGTTGATAAAATAGATGCCCATATCCTTGTTTTCAAAGCAGATGCAGTTCATTTTTTTGTGCAGGGCATAAGCCGCATCAAAATCATCGGTTGTAAAGGCGATATGAAATTCCTCATCCCCCAGATCATAAGGTTTTTCCTGTGACTTGAGCCAGGTCAGTTCCAGTTTGTTGGCACTGGTGCCGTCTTCCAGAAACACAATAATATAGCTGCCGTCATCTGCAGTTTTGCGGCGGGCTTCATAAAGGCCCAGCGCTTTTTCATAAAAGGCAAGGCTTTTTTCCAGGTCCAGGACATTGATGTTGAAGTGATCAATGGTAAATTTCATGAATGTCTCCATTTTATAAAAAGTATAAATCTTCATATTAGATCGGGCACCGCTTTTTTGTCAATCAAAACATCAGCTGCATATTTGTTACAGGAGCGTGCACACTATGAAGCCCCTGGTGGTATCCTGAGATGGGGTGCTGCTCAGAAAGACTGAAATTCTGGTATGCTTGCGGCAAATATCCAGAACATCAGAATTGATGTTGATACAAATCACTGGTGTATGATATATTTGCACATTTTGGTAACAATTGGAAAACAGATACATGAAAAACAAGGGAAAATCCATATTCCGTTGCAAAACCTGCGGGGGCCAGACCTTTAAATGGATGGGCCGGTGCCCGGACTGCGGGGACTGGGATTCTCTGGTCCAGGAACGGCAGACCGACGGGCACAAAGGAAAATCCCATGCCTTGTTTGCGGCAAAACCGGTTCCCATGGATTCTGTGGACGGGGGCGAATCCCTGCGGATACACACCGGCATGTCGGAATTTGACCGGGTCCTTGGCGGCGGTATTGTGGACGGGTCCCTGGTGCTCATCGGCGGTGATCCGGGCATCGGCAAATCCACCCTCATGCTCCAGGTGCTGACCGCCCTGGCCGGGTCCGGCAAAACCTGTCTGTATGTCTCCGGCGAAGAATCCATCCGTCAGCTTTCCATGCGGGGGAAACGGCTGGACGGCGGGGCCTGTTCCACCCTGTTTATTGTATCGGAAACCGATCTGGATGCCATTGCCGCCATGATGGAGAAAACCACTTATGATGCCGTGGTCATCGATTCCATTCAAACCGTTTTCCAGACAGATGTCACTGCCACCCCGGGCAGTGTAACCCAGATCCGGGAAGCGGCCATGCGGTTCATGCACCTGGCAAAAACCTCCGGGACCCCTATTTTCCTGGTGGGACATGTGACCAAGGTCGGGGCTATTGCCGGCCCCAGGATCATGGAGCATATGGTGGACACGGTATTGTATTTTGAAGGGGACAAAAGCCATGTGTTCCGCATATTGCGGGCCGTGAAAAACCGGTTCGGCTCCACCAACGAGATCGGGGTGTTTGAAATGCGGGAAAAAGGGCTGGTACAAGTGCCCAATCCTTCTGCCGTATTTTTGTCTGAGCGGGCATCTGTGGCCCCGGGATCGGTGGTCACCGCCTGCATGGAAGGCACCCGTCCCATTCTGGTGGAGATCCAGGGACTGGTGTCCACCTCCAGCCTGGGCAATCCCAGACGCACTGTGCTGGGTCTGGACATACAGCGGGTGGCCCTGATTGTGGCGGTCATGGAAAAGCGCCTGGGCATGAACCTGTCCGGCCTGGACCTGTTCATGAATGTGACCGGCGGGGTCAGGATCGTGGAGCCTTCTGCGGATCTGGCCATTGCTGCGGCCCTGGCTGCCAGCTTCATGGACAAACCCGTACCCAAAGAAACCACCCTTATCGGAGAAATCGGCCTGACAGGAGAGATCCGGGCGGTCAGCCATGCCCAGGCCCGGATAAAGGAAGCTGCCAAGATGGGATTTACCACCTGCCTGGTGCCGGCATCGGCGTTGAAACAATTGTCAAAGGTGCGCGGTGTGACCATTGAAAGTGTCCGGTTTTTAAAGGAAGCCATGGAGGTATTGTTTGGCAGCTAGGAAAAAAAGCGGCAGACCCGCCGGCCGGTCTGCCGGCAGATCAGGCCGGCAATGGGCGGATCACCTGACACAGCAGGCCAAAGCAGACAACTATCCCGCCAGATCCGTGTACAAACTGGAAGAAATTCAGCAAAAATTTTCCATCATGAAAAAAAAAGACACGGTCCTGGATCTGGGGTGTGCACCGGGATCATGGCTGTTGTATGCATCCAGGCAGGTAGGTCCGGAAGGCCGGGTGCTGGGCATTGACATCAAAGTGGTGGATATCGGTCTGCCGGCAAATGTTAGGGTGATCCAGGATGATATCCTTTTCATGGCGGATGATACTTTTTTACAACAGGCATCCGGCTGCCGGGTGGTGCTGTCGGACATGGCGCCGGCCACCACAGGGCGAAAAGATGTGGATGCCTTTCGTTCCTTTGAATTGTGTGAAATGGCGCTGGATGTGGCAGAACAGTGCCTGGGGATGGGCGGCCATTTTGTGTGCAAGATTTTTCAGGGCAATGAATTTGCAGGCTTTGAAAAACAGGTAAAAAAACGCTTTGGCAGCTGTCGTATGTTTAAACCGGAAAGCTGCAGAAAACAAAGCAAAGAAATATATATTATAGCCAAAAATAAACGCCAAATGTAAGGAGTGTATCCATGTCAGGACACAGCAAATGGTCGACCATCAAACATAAAAAAGGGGCGGCCGATAAAAAGCGGGGCAAGATCTTCACCAAGCTGATCAAAGAGATCACGGTGGCGGCCCGCATGGGCGGTGGGGATGCGGAAGCAAACCCCAGACTGCGCCAGGCCCTTGCGGCAGCCAAGGCCCAGAACATGCCCAAAGAGAATTTTGAACGGGCCGTTAAAAAGGGCACAGGGGAACTGGAGGGGGTCAATTATGAGGAGATCACCTATGAGGGCTACGGGCCCGGCGGGGTGGCCGTGCTGGTGGAGTGCCTCACCGACAACCGGAACCGTACCATTGCCGATGTCCGGTACATGTTTTCCAAAGCCGGCGGCAATGTGGGCACGGACGGGTGTGTGGCCTGGATGTTTGACAAAAAAGGCCTCATCGCTGTGGAAAAGGATGCCGTGGATGAGGACATCCTTATGGAGGCGGCATTGGATGCCGGTGCCGAGGATATCAGAGATGAAGGGGATATGTTTGAAGTGATCACTGAACCGGCGGAATTTGAAGCGGTGCAAAAGGCTGTTGACAAGGCCGGCATTGCATGCCAGATGGCGGAAATCACCATGCTTCCCCAGACCATGACAGAAGTCACCGGCAAAGAAGCGGAACAGATGATCCGGTTCATGGATGCCTTAGATGATTGCGATGATGTGCAAAAATTTTATACCAATGCCGATATACCGGATGAGGCATTTGAAGGTATGTGATTGTTGCTGTGCCCCATTTCTGCTGCAGGCTTATTATGCTGCAGCCATTGCCAAAAGGCCGGTATCTGAATGATGCCGGCCTTTTGCCATCAGGCCAGATCAATCATTTTTTGTACCGCACCCAATGCATTTTTCCTGGTATCTTCCGGTACCCGGACCTCATCTGTCAGGGTTTTTAGACTGTGTTTGACATCTGCCAGGCTGATTTTTTTCATGTCAGGGCACACCATTTTGGGGGATGCAGCAAAAAACTGCTTGTCCGGGTTGGCTTTTGAAATGGGATACAGCAGGCCGTTTTCCGTTCCCAGAATGAACTGGCGAAGGGGGCTGGTTCTGGCATACTGGATCATGCCGGAAGTGGACTGGATGGTGTCGGCCATGGCCAGAACCGCTGGCGGACATTCCGGATGGGCCATGAACAAGGCCTCTGGATGGGCCTGTCTGGCAGCCTTTACATCCGCTTCGGTCAGATTGTTGTGAAATGGGCAGTACCCTTCCCACAGATGAATTTTTTTGTCCGTATGGCCGGCTGCATATTGGGCCAGGTTTTTATCCGGGGTCATGAGCACCGCATCCGCCTTAAGGGCATTGACCACCTGGATTACGTTGGCCGAGGTGCAGCAGATATCGGATACCGCCTTGACAGCGGCCGAAGAGTTGACATAGGTCACCACCGGGATATCACCTAAGGCTTTTTTCCGGGCGGTCAGGGCGGCCGGGTCCACCATGTCCGCCATGGGGCATCCGGCATCCGGGCAGGGCAGCAGTACGGTCTTTTCCGGACAGAGGATGGATGCGGTTTCTGCCATGAACTGGACACCGCAGAACACAATGATATCGGCAGCAGTTTCTGCGGCCCTGATGCTCAGTTCCAGAGAATCACCGCACAGATCTGCAATATCCTGGATTTCAGGGGGCTGGTAATTGTGGGCCAGAATAATGGCGTTCTTTTTGCGTGCCAGCGCCTGGATAGCCTCTTTCATCACAACAGTCCTTTCCTATGTTTTGTTTATTCCATGTCAAGCATATTCACCCCGGACGGGATGGTGAATTCAAACCGGTCATCCGGTATGTTCCGGAAGCGTATATCAGTGAATACAAAGCGGGTGGTATCGCCGAAAGCATTTTTTGTGGTGACGGTGGAGATAAGAAACCGGTTACGGGATACCCGGATGATGATGCGCTGGATGTCGGGATTATCAGACATGTCCTCCAAAAGCAGTTCCACCCATTCATCGGCTGCGTTTTTTACAGATACGGTATAATTTTTTCGAATCAGGGAGATATCAGATAAAAAAGCACCCCCTGCACCGGATTGGAAAAACCGGGCTGCATTCCCCCGCATGACCTGGTTTTCTTCGGGTCTGAAAATCCACAGATTTGTCCCGTTGGTGATAATATCGTGACGTTCCGGAGACAGGTACTGCCATTTCATTTTGCCGGGGTGACTGAACAAGGCCCTGCCCGAAGCGGTTTCTTTAATATCCAGGGCAGACAGGGTGGATGTCTGAAAAAAATCGGCAGAAAAGCTTTTGCCGGCATACCGGTCTTCAATGCCGTCCAGGATGGCCTGTGCAAGGCCACTGGTATCTGCAGCATTTCCGGGAAAGGCCCAGCAGAAAACCAGAGCGATGATAAGAAAGGGGTTCATGAATTTCATACCATTTTCCTTATGGTTTACCGCAGCAGTTTCTCCAGGTCTTTTCGCTTGTCTTGTGCATACAGGCGCCGCAGCTTGGGTTTTTCAATTTTTCCGGTGGGATTGCGGGGCACATCCCCGAAAAAAATTTTTTTCAGGCGTTTGTACCGGGGCAGTGCCTGTTGGAAGTTTTGAATGTCGCTCTCACAGATCATGCAATCCGGTTTGACGCTGATGATACCTGCAGGAATCTCCCCTAAGCGCTCATCCGGCACGCCGATAACAGCGATATCCTTTATTTTTTCGTGGTCCAGAAAGAAATTTTCTATTTCATTGGGGTAGATATTTTCCCCCCCGTAGATAATCATGTCCTTTTTCCGGTCCACCAGCCAGATGAATCCGTTCTTGTCATACCGGGCCAGATCACCGGTGCGCAGCCACCCGTTGTGAAGGGTTTTTTCGGTGGCCTCGGGATTTTTGTAATAGGCTTTCATCACCCCCGGGCCCCGCACAATCAATTCTCCGGTTTCGTTGCCGAACAGGTGGTTGCCCTGCTTGTCCACAATTTTGGCCTCCCACCCGTGGCCTGCTTTGCCTATGGGACCGATGTGTTGGCTGTTTTCAAGCCCCAGGTGGATACAGCCCGGTCCGGTGGATTCGGTAAGTCCGTAGTTGGTGTCATACCCCTGACCTGGAAAGTATGTTTGCCATCTTTTGACAAGGCTGGGGGGAACGGGTTGGGCCCCGGAATGCATCAGCCGCCACTGGTCCAGGTGATAGTGCGACAGATCAAGGGTCTTGTTTTCTATGGCAATGAGAATATCGTGGGCCCAGGGAACCAGAAGCCAGGCAATGGTGCAGCGTTCTTCAGAAACCGCTTCAAAAATCCATTCCGGTTTGACCCCTTTTAGCAGGATACACCTGCCCCCTACCAGAAAAGAGCCCATCCAGTGCATCTTGGCGCCGGTGTGATACAACGGCGGTATGCACAAAAAGATATCATCATGGGTCTGGCAATGGTGGCTGTTTTCCACTTCACAGGCTTGGGTCAGATTTTTGTGGGTGAGCAGTACCGCCTTGGGGGTGCCGGTGGTGCCGGAGGTGAAATACAGCGCGGCATCATCGTCATTTGCCATGGGAACATCCGGCGGCAGATGGCCCTGCTGCTCCTGGACAAAGTCATCAAAAAGATATGCCCATTCCGGACAGGATTCTCTGGGTCCGGTAAAAATCCACAGGCGCACACTGGATGCCAGGGCACTGCGAATGGCTTCAATGCGCTCAATAAATTCTTCTCCAAATATAAAGGCTTTGGGTGCTGCGGTGTTTGCGCACAAAAGGATTTTGTCTGATTCAAACCGGAAGTTCAAGGGCACTGCCCAGGCACCGGTATACAGGATGCCAAAATAGATGGGCAGCCATTCTATGCTGTTGGTCATGAGCTGCACCACGGTATCTGATTTTTTGATGCCGCTGTGGTGAAGGCCGTTGGCCAGTTTGCAGGCACTGGTGTAAAACTGGTGCCAGGTCAGTTCTCTTCTGGTGTCACTGGCAGGTATCCGCTCCACCAGTGCAATTTCATCCCTGTACAGCCTGCTGTTTTCTGCCAGTATTTCCGTGATGCGCATAACCGCTGTACTACCCTTTTTGTTTTGGCTTTGTTATAAAAAAAAATCCTGCCGGGTCACTATAATAGACCACGGCAGGATTATATTCAACCCAATGTTTGGGAAAGCGTTACTTGTCTTTGTTGACCTCTTCAAAGTCGGCATCCACCACGTCATCATCTGCCTGGGCCCCGGCATCACCGGTGTCTCCCTGGCCGCCTTCCTGTGAGGAAGATGCCTGCTGGTACATGACCTCAGCCAGCTTGTGGGAGGCCTGGGAAAGGGCCTCGATTTTCTGTTTTATGTCATCCACATCACTGGATTCCTTGGCCTGCTTCAAGGCCTCTACAGCGGATTCAATGCCCTTTTTGGATTCTGCATCCACTTTGTCACCATGTTCTTTCAGGGTCTTTTCCGTCTGGTCCACCAATGCTTCCGCCTGGTTTTTGGTATCCACAAGTTCCCGCCGCTTTTTGTCATCTTCTGCATGCATTTCCGCATCTTTGACCATTTTTTCAATTTCATCGTCTGAAAGACCGGAAGCTGCGGTGATGCGGATGGACTGTTCCTTGCCGGTTGCCTTGTCTTTGGCATACACCTGAACAATGCCGTTGGCATCAATATCAAAGGATACCTCTATCTGGGGAACCCCCCGGGGTGCCGGCGGGATATCCGCGAGTTCAAACTGGCCCAGGGTCTTGTTGTCAGCTGCCATCTCCCGTTCTCCCTGGAGCACGTGGATGGAAACCGCGGGCTGGTTGTCCGCAGCAGTGGAGAACACCTGGCTCTTTTTGGTGGGGATGGTGGTGTTTTTTTCTATGAGTTTGGTCATCACACCGCCCAGGGTTTCAATACCCAGGGAAAGCGGGGTCACATCCAGCAGCAGGACATCGTTGACATCCCCCTGCAGTACACCGGCCTGGACAGCAGCACCCATGGCAACCACTTCATCCGGGTTCACCCCCTTGTGGGGTTTTTTGCCGAATATCTTTTCCACCCGCTGCTGGACAGCCGGCATGCGGGTCATGCCGCCCACCAGGACAACTTCATCCACAGTGCCGGAGCCTACACCTGCTTCTTTCAATGCCACCTTGCAAGGGCCTTCCAGATTGTCCAAAAGATCTGCCACCAGAGATTCCAGTTTCGCCCGGGTCAGTTTGACATCCAGGTGCTTGGGACCGGAGGCATCCGCAGTGATAAAGGGCAGGTTGATATTGGTTTCCGTTGCACTGGACAATTCCATTTTTGCTTTTTCCGCCGCCTCTTTGAGACGCTGCAGCGCCATTTTGTCGGAACGGACATCAATTCCCTGGTCTTTTTTGAATTCATTGGCGATATAATCAATGACACGCAGATCAAAATCTTCACCACCCAGGTGGGTATCCCCTGAGGTGGATTTTACTTCAAACACCCCGTCTCCAATTTCAAGAATGGACACATCAAAGGTGCCGCCGCCCAGGTCAAATACCGCAATTTTTTCTTCGCCTTTTTTGTCCAGTCCGTAGGCCAGAGACGCTGCAGTCGGTTCGTTGATGATCCGTTTGACATCCAGTCCGGCGATCTTGCCGGCATCTTTGGTGGCCTGGCGCTGGCTGTCATTAAAATATGCCGGCACGGTAATGACAGCTTCTTTTACCTCTTCCCCCAGGTATTCTTCAGCGGTATTCTTGATGTTGGCCAGAATGAACGAGGATATTTCAGCTGGGCTGTATTGTTTTGCCCGCAGGTTGATTCGCGTATCACCATTGGATGCCGCTTCAATTTTATAAGGCAGATTGGGAATGTCGCTCTGGACCTCCTTTGATTTGAATTTTCTGCCTATGAGCCTTTTGACACCGAATACCGTATTTTCCGGATTGGTAATGGCCTGTCGTTTGGCAGTCTGTCCCACAATGCGGTCTCCGCCTTCGGTGATGGCGACAATGGAAGGGGTAGTCCGTCCGCCTTCGGCGTTGGTGATGATTTTTGCTTCTCCTCCAGATTCCATGACGGCAACACAGGAGTTGGTTGTTCCAAGATCAATTCCGATTATTTTACCCATAACTTCTCCTCCAAGATATTTATTGTTCTTTTGGTTCGCTGGTCTCATTTTGTGGATTTTTCGAAACAACAACCATAGCCGGTCTGATTAGCCTGTCATTGAGCACATATCCGGTCTGCAGGACATTGGTTACCGTGTTTTCAGGAACGGCATCAGTTTCCTTCTGGGTGACTGCCTGATGGAAATTGGGGTCGAATGCCTGATTCTGGGCTTCCACCGGTTTCACATTAAAGGCCTGGAAAATTTTTAAAATTTCCTTGTGTGTCAACTTCACCCCTTCGAGCAGGCTGTCCTGGTCGTTGTTCTTTTCAGCAGATGCAATGGCCCTTTCAAGATTGTCAACAACCGATAGAAACTGCTTGAATACGGTTTCAGTGGCAAATTTTTTAAATTCGTCTATTTCCCGTTGTTTTCTTTTTCTATAGTTGTCAAATTCAGCTGAAAGCCGCATTAAACGGTCCTTTTCAATAGAAAGCTGCTCCTCGAGTGATACTGATTCTTCATGCGGGCCGTTGGCTTTATTTTCCTTACCTTCATGCCCCTCTGCAGATTCAGCAACTTGTGCAGCTTCCTCTTTGGACCCGTCATCTGTCTTCTGGTTTTTGTTGTTGCGCTTTTCTTTGAGTGCCAATTTTGTCTCCTGGTCCAAAAATTCCTGCTGTAAATAGTATGATTTCTATAAATTATGGCTGAAAAATAAGTCTGTTTAAAGGCATGTCAAGATATAAAAAACTGGTGGGCATAAAGAAAAAAGAACCGGCTGACAGGGGGTGTCAGGCAATTGCATGACCGGGATCGATCCTTGACACAGAAGAGATCACTTATCGCTGCTTCCTTCCGGACCTGACGAGGTTCATGGCCTTCTGTTACAAGGCGACCGATCAGAATCGCCTGCTTACCGGCCTGCCAGCCGGAACCAATATTTATAGCAAACCTGTGCTGTTTTTTCAAGTGTATTTTGAAAATCTGCACCGGAAAATACCTTCCGCCAATTTAATGTTTGAGTTTCAAATTTTTTTGCGGTACAGTAATCGTAAGATTATGTACATGAAAATCCGGCAGGGCCTGTACACATAAAAGATTTGTGGGGTGGTGGTTGCGTCTGGGTAATTCAGGAGACAAAAAATGATGAGCGAAATAGTGAATACAGAGGGACGGACAATTATCAGGCCTGGAACGGACATTGTTGCCTCCATGGCGGAAACTTTCAAAGCCGAGTTGTTGTCCACTATTGATACATCTGACGGGGATTTGACCATTGATCTGGCTGGTGTGGAAATGGTTGATTCTGTTGGTATCGGCGTTATTATTGCCGCCCACAACTCATTGGACCGGGCCGGCCGCAAACTGCAGGTGATCAATGCCGCCAAAGATATTTACAGCCTGTTTGCGACCATGCGTCTTAACAGACGATTCACAGTGGAGCAGGCAGCGTAGACCGCAAATGGCAGGATACGGTATGCTGTCAATCAGGCAAATGCTATTGTTCAAAATTGCACTATATATCGGATGGGTGGGTATGCTGGGTTTGCTGTCTGCCTGTGATGATAAAGAAGATCCATACCCGGGGTTTTCAAAGATGGTTTCTGAGCGGCATGAGCTGCGCAAATCCATAGCAAAGGAAGGAAAGGAAGGGGCACCGCAAAGCCAGCATCCAGCAAAAGACAAAGAAATGAAAACCGAAAAGACCACTGCTGCTTTGTATGAAAGACAGATTGAAATCATTGATTCCGCTTCAGGCAATGCCATTGCCAAAGGGGTGGCCTATCTGGACAAAGACGGGAAAATCACGAGAATCAGAATCTATAGGCAATAGGTTTTTCTGATGGGCAAGGCTGCAGGTTAGAAGGGCAGTTTTTTGCGGTTTGAGCCGGACGGCAAATCTGAATACACCTGGTTTTTTTCTGATGGTTTGCCTGTTGGCGGCGCAGTCTGTTGGCTGGTTTCTGAAGGCGTTTTTTCCGGGGCCGGAGACCCGGAGGGTGCTGCCATGCTGTCTGTCGTGTCAGGCGATGCCTTTTCCATCGCTTCCAGCCTGGCTTCATATGCTTGTATTTTCATGTTGGCATTATACAGTTTTTTGACAGATTCCGCCTGGATGTTTTCAAGGTTCTGGATGGTTTTCCGGTTTGCCTTGATGCGCTTGCTGTATCCATCCACAAGTTTTCGGATACGTTTCCGCATTTTTTTTTCAACCGATTTTGTCAAAGCATGGACCATGAAAATATTCAGAAGTTCGGCGATCAGGGCAACGATGGTGGCATATATCAGACCATCTGTCTGCAGATAGTAGATAATGATGATGACGAGCATAGCGGTAAGAAATACCATAATCTCTCAGTGCTGTCCGGGCTAAACCCCCTGAAGGTGTGCGCAAACAAACTACCTGGTCGGGGCGAGAGGATTTGAACCTCCGACATCCTGCTCCCAAAGCAGGCGCGCTACCAGGCTGCGCTACGCCCCGGATAATTTGACATAACCACATTCTTTACCATTGCGTGCAGTTCAATGCAAGCGGTTTTTTCAGGCCGAAGCTGTGAGGGTTTGAAATGTGTAACAATGCAGCAGTTTTATGGCGAAAATCCGGGTTGTTTGGCAATTTTCTTGACACAGCTAGGGATACGCGTTATTTTAATAAAATTTGTTAAATGGTTTTGTGTAATATAATCCGGGATATATGGCAGTAAACTGAAAATTTTGCACAAATTGTTGGAAAATGGTCATTAATAATGGAATGTAACAGGACAAAAACATGCAGGTACAAATTCAAGACAAAAGCAGTGTAAAAAAAGTACTCTCTTTTGAAATCCCCAGAGAAAAAATTGCAAAAGAACTCGACAAGGCCTACAATGAGCTGAAAAAAAAGGCTGATATCAAAGGGTTTCGGAAAGGCAAAATTCCCAGAAAGGTTCTGGAAAACCGTTTTTCCAAAGATGTCCATGCCGATGTCGCCCCCCGCCTGATCCAGGATGCTTTTATTGAGGCGATTCAGGAACATGATCTGAACATTGTGGGCGGCCCCCAGATGGATCCACCGGAGCTGGATCCGGATGCTGCCTATACGTTCGATATTACTGTCGAGGTGAAGCCTGAACTGGAAGCGATTGATTTCAAGGGTATATCCCTTGAAAAGAACCGGTATGCGGTCTCTGATGCGGAAATTGACGGGCAGATCCATATGATCCAGCGGACCATGGCAAAAAAACAGACTGTGGAGGAAACCAGGCCTGTCAAGGCAGATGATTTTGTCCTCATCGATTACCAGGGATTTCTGGACAATGCACCATATGAACATACCCCTCAGGTGGAAAATTATCTGTATGGTATTGGACATGATGCACTGCCCCAAGAATTTTCCGAGAAATTGATCGGCAGTGTGCCGGTTCAGGATCTGGAAATTGCAGTTGGCTATCCGGAAGACCATCCGGATGAAAATCTCAGGGGAAAAACTATTTTGTACAAGGTTACCCTCAAAGAGATCCAGGAGGAAATTCTGCCGGAGATCAATGATGATCTGGTTAAAGACCTCGGTAGTTTCGAAACCCTGCAGGAAGTCAAGGATTCCATCCGGAACAATCTGGACAAAGGGTACCGGCAGCGCATAAAACATGAACTCAGTGAGCAGATATTTCAGCACCTGCTGGAAAAATATGTATTTGAAGTGCCTGAAGCCATGATAGAAGCAGAGCTCAACGGCATAGTCAGTGAGGCGGAACAGTCGTATGCAGCCAATAATACCAGCCTTGAACAGGAAGGGCTCAGCCGGGATATGCTTTTTACCCAGTACCGGGATGTGGCGGAAAAACAGGCAAGGCGGCATTTGATTCTGGATAAGATCATCACCCAGGAAAAACTGGATCTCACGGATGAGGAGATGGAAGCCAGCCTGGAGGAGATGGCCAGGGGAATGAATGCCAGTGTGGAGGCCATTAATAATTTTTTCAAGAGTGATCCCAAACAGATGGAATATTACAAGCACTCACAACTTGAAAAAAAAGCAGTTGATCTTATTATAGAAAATAGCAGCATAACGGAAAAAGAGCCGGACAGTGATGACAATGATGATCCTGAGCGATCAGGTGAGGCTGCATCTGCTGAAAAAATACCGGCATCTGAAAATAACCTGGATCAGTGATATTACCTGATCCGAAGCATGGTTGAATGTAGACTTGAAAAAAGTTGACAACGACAGATAACCAAGGAGTTATATTGTGCCTTTAGTTCCAATGGTGGTTGAACAGACCAACCGAGGAGAGCGTGCCTATGATATCTATTCCCGTTTGTTAAAAGACCGGATAGTATTTTTGGGTTCTGCAATTGACAGTGAAATTGCCAATCTCATTGTTGCCCAGCTGCTGTTTCTGGAATCAGAAGATCCTGAGAAAGATATCAGTTTTTATATCAATTCTCCGGGAGGGGTTGTGACAGCCGGGCTTGCTGTTTATGACACCATGCAGTATATCAAACCAGATGTGGCAACCGTCTGCATAGGGCAGGCAGCCAGTATGGGGGCCCTGCTTCTGGCAGCCGGTGCACACAAAAAACGCTTTGCTTTGCCCAATAGCAGGATTCTGATTCACCAGCCTTTGGGCGGTGCCCAGGGCCAGGCAGCAGATATTAAGATCCAGGCCACTGAGATTTTACGAATGAAAGATACCCTGAACGAAATAATGGCAGCCCACACCGGACAGAAAATAGACAAAATCGCCAAAGACACGGACAGAGATTTTTTTATGTCCGGTGATGAGGCAAAAACCTATGGCATAGTAGACCGGGTGGTTGCCGATAGAAGTGAATTGGAAGCTGAAACCTAATCCGGTTTCAAAGGAGTCCAAAAGACATGGCCAAAAAAGATGATACCAGTGATCAGTTCTTCTGTTCTTTTTGCGGGAAAAATCAAAAAGAGGTCCAGAAATTGATTGCAGGCCCCAGTGTTTACATTTGCAATGAATGCATCAAGCTCTGTGGTGAGATAATCGAGGATGAAGAAAAAGAAAAAGCAGCTGAATCAGAAGGTGCAAAAGACTTTCTTGTGCCCATGCAGATCAAGGAGCAGCTGGATTCCTATGTAATTGAGCAGGATACAGCAAAAAAAGTGCTTTCCGTTGCCGTGTACAATCATTATAAACGGCTCACAGCCCGGCTGGAAAAAGGTGCCGATGATGTGGAGATCCAGAAAAGCAATATTCTGATCATCGGGCCTACCGGATGTGGCAAAACCCTGCTTGCACAGACCCTTGCCAGATTTCTGGATGTGCCGTTTGCCCTTGCCGATGCCACTGCCCTGACCGAAGCGGGTTATGTGGGAGAGGATGTGGAAAATATTGTATTGTCGCTGGTTCAGAATGCAGACTATGATATTGAGCGGGCCCAGAAAGGAATTATCTATATTGATGAAATTGATAAAATATCCCAGCGGGGTGACAATCCGTCCATAACCCGTGATGTTTCCGGAGAAGGGGTCCAGCAGGCCCTGCTGAAGATCATTGAAGGCACTGTTGCCAGTATTCCGCCCAAAGGTGGGAGAAAGCATCCCCAGCAGGACTACGTCAAGGTGGACACTTCCAATATTCTTTTTATCTGCGGCGGGACCTTCAACGGTCTTGAAAAAGTTATAGAACGGCGTATAACCAAGAAAACAATGGGTTTCGGCGCAAAAATTGCAGAAAAAAAAGAGGAGAACATCGGTACACTTCTGGAACAGCTCAAACCCGAAGATCTGATCGGGTTCGGATTGATTCCGGAATTTCTGGGACGGCTGCCCATTATCACCACCATTGGTGAACTCACTGAACCCTCTCTGGTCAAGATCCTCACAGAACCCAAAAATGCCCTGGTGAAACAATACCGGGAATTGTTCAAAGTGGAGGGTGTGGATTTGCAATTCACTGATGAGGCACTTGAAGCCATGGCCAGAGAAGCGGTTGCCAGAAAGTCAGGTGCCCGGGGGTTGCGGGCCATCATGGAAAAAACCATGCTGGACATCATGTATGAGATTCCATCCAAAGAAGATGTCAGAGAATGTGTTGTGGGAGAAGAGGTCGTTTTGAATAACGAGGCCCCCATCCTTTTGTACGAACAACCCAAAAAACAGGCCTGACAGAAAGTTTGCCTAGATGATCAATATTTCCAGATTTTTCAACCAGGACGGATCAGAACGTATCAACCAGACCCTGCCCCTTGTACCACTGCGGGATATGGTACTGTTTCCCTTTGTTACGACCTCGGTTTTTGTGGGCAGGGAAAAATCCATTAAATCCCTGTCAGAAGCCATGGCTGCGGATAAGCGAATATTTCTCACCACCCAGAAAGACCCTGAAGTGCTTAAACCCACCATCCAGGATATTTTTCAGGTTGGAACCGAGGCAAAAATCACCCAGCTGCT
Source organism: Desulfotignum sp. (assembly GCA_035268905.1). Taxonomy (GTDB): domain Bacteria; phylum Desulfobacterota; class Desulfobacteria; order Desulfobacterales; family Desulfobacteraceae; genus Desulfotignum. Next base: position 3,787 of record DATFJY010000284.1, on the reverse strand, counting down.
GCGTCTGCCTGACGGCACGGTAAAGGCCCTGGTGGAAGGGTGCCACCGGGGAAAAATTCTCAAACTCAGTGATGAAAAAGGGTTTCTGACGGTTGATTATATTTTGGCTGAAGAGATCCCAATGCCCGAAGATGTTTTAAAAGCGGCCCTGCGAACGGTTCTGGAGGCGTTTGAACAATACAGCACCATGTCGGGCACAGTTTCCAAGAGTTTTTTCAAGAATCTCGAGATGCTGGAAAAAGACCCCTCACGGTATGCAGATGCCATTGCCGCCCAGCTGCCCTTTAAGGTGGCTGACAAGCAGAAGCTTCTGGAATGCGATGATATTCAAGAGCGCTTTTTTCTGCTGCTCAAACTGATTGAGCAGGAAACAGAAGTGTTTGCCATGTCCCAGAAGATCAAGGGCCGTGTGAAAGAACAGATGGAAAAACTGCAGAAACGCCATTATCTCACTGAGCAGATGCGGGCCATTAAAAAAGAGATGGGGGAGGACGGTGAGTCGGGTGAATTTGCAGAGCTGGAAAAGCGCATACGCAAAAAACGCATGCCAAAAGAGGCCGCCGGAGTGGCCCGGCGGGAACTGGACAAGCTCAAGATGATGGCGCCCATGTCATCTGAGGCCACTGTTATCAGAAATTATATTGACTGGCTGGTTTTGTTGCCCTGGTTTCGTAAAAACAGACCGAAAAACGATCTGGAAAAAGCGGAAAATACCCTGGATCAGGACCATTACGGCCTGAAAAAACCCAAGCAAAGAATTCTGGAATACCTGGCTGTACAGATTTTGGTCAAAAAAATCAAAGGCCCGATTCTCTGTCTGGTGGGCCCGCCGGGTGTGGGAAAAACCTCTCTGGCCCGGTCTGTCGCATCTGCCACAGGAAGGTCCTTTGCCAGAATCTCTCTGGGGGGGGTCAGAGATGAGGCGGAAATCCGTGGTCACCGCCGCACCTATGTGGGGGCCATGCCGGGAAAGATTATCCAGACCCTCAAGAAAACCGGATATAATAACCCGGTTTTCTGTCTGGACGAGATCGACAAGATGACATCCGACTTTCGGGGGGACCCGTCATCCGCCCTGCTGGAAGCCCTGGATCCGGAACAGAACAGGCATTTCAACGACCATTATCTGGAAGTGGATTATGACCTGTCGGAAATTTTGTTCATCACCACGGCCAATACCCTGTTTGATATCCCTGCCCCGTTGCGGGACAGAATGGAAATCATCCAGATTCCCGGGTATACCACCTATGAAAAAGAACAGATTGCCGTACAATTTCTGATTCCCAAACAGCTCAATGAAAACGGCCTGAATGATGCAGACGTGGCCTTTTCCAGAAATGCCGTGCAAACCATTATTAAACAATACACCCGGGAAGCCGGGGTCCGGAACCTTGAGCGGGAAATATCTTCCGTTATCAGAAAAATCGCTACCCGGATCGTCCGCACCAAAGAACGCAAATGCCACCAGATAAGCACCTCCAGCGTTCAGAAATTTCTGGGCCAGGCCAAATTTCGCAATAATCCCCTTGAGGTGGAAGACAAAGCCGGGATCGTTACCGGACTGGCATGGACCCAGGCGGGCGGAGAACTGTTGACGGTTGAGGCGGTCACCATGCCCGGAAAAGGGCGCATCATGATCACCGGCAAACTGGGGGATGTGATGCAGGAATCATCCCAGGCAGCCGTCAGTTATGTGCGGTCCAGAACACAGGATCTGGGTATAAGAGATGATTTTTACAAGGACCGGGACATCCATATCCATGTGCCGGAAGGGGCCATTCCCAAGGACGGGCCATCCGCCGGCATTGCCATGTGTACTGCCGTGGTATCCATTTTAACCGGTCGGCCGGTGAACCGGAATGTTGCCATGACCGGGGAAATCACCCTCAGGGGAAGGGTTCTGCCCATTGGCGGGGTCAAGGAGAAGTTGTTGGCTGCCCATACAAACGGCATCAGAAAGGTGGTGCTTTCGTCGCAAAATAAAAAGGATATCCTGGAAATTCCCAAATCCATTCAAAAGCAGCTGGAGATCGTTTTTGTGGATGACATGAACCAGGTGCTGGAAAACGCACTCACACCGCTGTAAAAAGGGCTCTACAAATCTTCCAGCAAAGAGATGAATTCTGTCATGGCGGATATTTCGTCCTTGGCGGCGACTTTTCTGCGGATATCGACAACTTGGTCATAGGCTGCCTGATCCATGAGCAGGTCTTCTTTTCTGGTGCCGCTCTGGTTGATATTTATGGCCGGCCATATCCGCTGCTCAGCACATTGCTGGGATAAAAACAGGTCCATATTGCCGGTTCCCTTGAATTCCTGGAAGATCACATCATCCATGCGGCTGCCCGTGTCCACGAGAATGGTGGCGATAATGGTCAAAGAACCGCCGTTTTCTAGTTTACGGGCGGCGCCGAAAATCTTTCTGGGAAACTCCATGGCATTGGCACCCAGTCCACCTGACAGGGTTTTGCCGAAACTGTCTGTGTCTGAATTGAATGCCCGGGTCATGCGGGTCAGCGAATCAATAAACACCACGGCATCCTGGCCGATTTCTGCACAGCGGATGGCGGTGTGCATGGCCAGACGGGTCATTCTCATGTGCTGACCGATCTGCTGGTCTGCCGAAGAATACAACACATGGGCATCTTTCAATCCCCGCTGGAAATCGGTTACCTCTTCCGGGCGTTCATCCACCAGCAGGATAAACACAGTAGCATCCGGATGGTTGGTGACCACCGAGTTGGCCATATGGCGCAGAATAAATGTCTTTCCTGATTTGGGGGGGGCAATGATCAATCCCCGCTGTCCCATGCCGATGGGGACAATAATATCCAGGGCTTTGCCAACAAGATCTTCATTGTTCTGGGTGAGGATATACCGTTCATAGGGATTGATACTCACCTGGTCCTGAAGCATGGGAATTTTTGCAAATTCGTCATAGGGTATGCCATTTATTTTCTCGACCCTGCCCAGTGCCAGATTGAGATTTCTGGGATCTTTTTTTTCACCAGCTCCTTCAATATAACTGCCTTCCCGCAGATTCAATTTTCGTATAAGGCTGTTGGGTACGTAAGGATTTTCAGGGCGGGGCTGGAAATTATCTTTTATTTCCCGCAGAAAACCAAATCCTTTGTCCATAATTTCCAGGTATCCTGCCACAAGTTCCATAGTCAAACGACTCCTTGATCACACATGTGTTGGTGATGATGAGAACGGGGAAGAGATCTTTCCATATTTTTGTGACCGATCATCACAACGCAAAAAAAATCCCCGACATCACGTTTTATCGGATTATAAACATTTACATAAAATTAAATGCTGCATATTCATTAATATACCATGGAAAAAAATGACTTGCAAGGTATTGGGACAATATTCCGGCCAAAATCAGCATTGTGCAAAAAAAACAGCGCAATTTTTCAAAATCTGCTTGACACCAATTTTGAATGTTGATATAAGTGCTTCTGTTTTTCGGGCGATTAACTCAGTTGGGAGAGTGCAACCCTTACAAGGTTGAAGTCGCAGGTTCAAACCCTGCATCGCCCACCAGAAGGCTGTACAATACACGGGGGTGTAGTTCAGTTGGTCAGAACGCTTGCCTGTCACGCAAGAGGCCGCGAGTTCGAGTCTCGTCACTCCCGCCACATAAAAAAAACCAGGGATTCAGCTTCCGGCTGAATCCCTGGTTTTTTTTGCGTAAGATGAAAAAGCTAAAAAAAAATCAGGTAGCAGCTGTAAGGGCTTCTAAAACGGCATCACCCATGCCGGCGGTGTTCACCGGCGTCAC
>DATFJY010000283.1:0-29039 GCA_035268905.1 Desulfotignum sp. | reverse complement strand
AACGGCCCAGTGCCCACGGGATGTCTTGTAAAAGCATCATATCCCCCAGCCTGTATGGCTTTTTGGCTGACAATATACCCCCCCCTGTGGTTGGCAATAATGGGCAGAAAAAACAGGGGTGACATGGGCGTTTCCAAAATGATTTCAAGGGTATAATCACCGCGTTTTTCAAAGGTCATGCCGGTATATTCTCCGGCAATCCCGCTCCGTTCAGAATCTGCTGCTTTTTTGAACGAAAAGATCACATCATCTGCGGTCAGTTCATATGCCGGGTTAAAGGGGCCGGGGTGAAACAGAATGCCTTTTTTCAAATGAATGGTCCAGATCTGCCGCCCGTTTTTGATATAAAATTCTGGAATGGATTCAGCAAGATCCGGCTCCAGACGGGACATGTTGCCTGGTGCATACCTGACCAGACTGTTGAATACCATGTCTGCAAAGGTGGCATCCTGGGACCCTTTTGCAAAATTGGGATCCAGACTGGTGAGGGCACTGGCGTGAACGGCAAATTTCACCACCTGCGGGGGGTGCACTTCATCAGCCCCTGCCTGCAGCATCTGCGCACAAAAAAACAGCACCCAGCAGGCCCCACAAAAAAACACACCCCTTTTCACGATACCCTCCTTTGCTTTTTTGTCTCTTTTATACGAATCGCAGGTTGCCCCGTCAAGACCAAAGTAGGGTCACGGACTATTTGTCATACTGAATTGCGGGCTGTGAGTATCTTGGTGGGAGCCCCTGGCGGTGTGCTGTGACCGGACCGTCAGATCCGGAGGGGCCAGCAGACATGCCATGATGACAGAACCGTAGAAGGGTGATCTGTTCCGTTGCTGAAAATAACCGGGATAACCGGCCCCGGAAGATCTCGGGACGGGCACAGCACACCGCCAGGGGCGGACCCGGGACAAGAATACCCCATGGAACGATGCAAAATCTGATACGCTTATGGCCAATATCCCGTCAGGGTCACAAGGGCGTATTGGGCACCATATCCCAGATACCACAGGGACAGGCCCCTTTGCAGAATCCGCACCCGATGCATTTGTCCGGATCCACCTGGTATTCAAACCCGCCCTCTCCCAGGTCAGCCCGGGTGATGGCCGATTCCGGGCAGATGGCCACACAGATGCCGCAGTCCCTGCAGTTGCCGCAGGAGGCACAGTCTGCCCCGCATTCCGTGAGATCATCAGCAATCTTTCTGGGATCATAATAGGCCAGGTTGATCCGATTTTTATCCATCACCGGCAGCGGTTCCAGGGTTTCCGCCCTTTTTCCGGAAATAATCTGGTGGATAGCCAGAGCAGCCCGTTTCCCCGCACCGATGGCATCGGTGATCAGCCCCGGCCCCACCATATCCCCTATGGCAAACACGTCAGGGTCTGATGTCCGGTTGAACCTGTCCACCGCCACAAATCCGTTTTCCACAGACAGGTGCTCGCCGATAAACGCAAGGTCCGGCACATCCCCGATGGCCACCACCACCGTATCTGCAGGCAGTACCTCTCCTTTCCGGAGTATAACACTTTCAGGGGTGATTTCCTTGGTGAACACCGGCCACTTGAACCTGGCCCCGCAGGCTTGGGCATCTTCTTTCTCCTTTCCGAAAGCCGCAGGTTCCTGGACATCGATGAGGGTAATATTTTCTGCCCCCAGCCGGTGGGCTTCCGTGGCCACATCACACCCCACATTGCCGGCCCCGATAATCACCACCTGCCGGCCCGGATTCACCTTGTCTGCCTTGGCATCCGCCAGAAAATCATTGGCAGACCAGGCGTTTTCAATACCCGGAACCGGCAGAGATCTGGGTTTTCTGGCTCCGGCCGCCACAATGGTAAAGTCATGTGCTTCTTTGATTCTGAGGAATTCGTCTGTATTGATCTCCTGGTTCAGGCGGATGTCGGGGACCAGGGTTTTGATGCGGGAGAGTTCCGCATCCAGGATCTTTCGGGGAATCCGGGATCCGGGAATCACAGTGGAAATTTTGCCGCCTATGGCTGCGCCGGTATCAAACACTGTGACCGTATGGCCTTTGAGCGTCAGGTGCCAGGCTGCGGACAGGCCTCCCGGGCCCGCGCCGATAACCGCCATTTTTTTGCTGGTCTTTTTGGCCGGAGCGGGCGGGGGCACATTTTCAGCTGCCTGTCCCAAAGCCCTGACACTGATGGGCTGCATCCCTTCCTGAAGGCGGGAACAAGATGCCATGCAGGGGCTGGGGCACAAGTGCCCGCACACTGTGGCGGGAAAGGGGGTATGGGCAAGGCCCATGGCAATGGCTTCATCCACATTGTCGGCCCGGACCATGTACCATCGGTCCTGTACCGGTATGCCTGTGGGACACGCTGCCTGGCAGGGGGACATATAGCGGCCCTGTTCCCACACCGGGATATACCGGCGCAGGTCTCCTTTGGCAATCACCGGCACGATGCCCGGCTGCATTTCCTGGAGATCGCCGATGAGTCCGCCTTTTCCCAGCTCTTTGTCCCATACCTGCTCCCGGAAATCGGCCATGGAAAATCTGTTCGGGCTGTCTGCCTTTTCATGGGGGGATTTGGCGGTAATCACCAGCCATTCAGACCGGACAGCCAGGCAGGCAAACAGCTCTGACTGCCCTGTTTTTTCCAGGAATGCCGCCAGCCGGGTTTCCAGCCAGTGCCAGTCTTCATCGGACAACGGCACCTGTTTGGCATCTTTTTGGCTGAAACCTGCTGCACTGCCCCGGACAAACACCTTGCCCCCCACCATGCCCACCAGGGGCCGGTATCCCAGAACCTGGTCCTGGGGATCACAGCCATGGCCGCAGATAACGGCAATCCCCCCGGCCATGAACTCGCCGAAATAATCCCCGGCTGTTCCCAGTACCCACAACTCGGGTGGCTCAAACCGGGGATTGTGCTTGGTCATGGTCATGCCCCTGGCCCCGATGCTGCCCCCCACAAACACCTTTCCCTGGGCAGCCCCGTTCATGACACCGTTGGAGGCATGGCCATGGACCACGATCTGTGCCCCGGCATTCAGCCACCCCAGGTCATCCGAGGCCGGGCCCATAATTTCTATGCTGGTGTTGGCATTTCCCAGGGATCCGGTGCGCTGGCCGGAATACCCGATAATGCGGATATGCACGGGATCTGTGCCTGCATCCCAGAGCCGTCCGCCAATACCGTGCTGACCGAATGCTTCAATTTCCAGTTTCCGGTGCCCGCCTTTGATCTGCTGGTGAACGATCTCTTCCAGGACCCGGGAGGGAATACGCTCCTCTTTTCTCTTGCCAGGTATATACACAAAATCATCGTGTTTCATAACAAATTTCCTTACACCACATATGTAATACTGAGGCGCTGTGCAACCGCATGGTCATCAATTCCCAGCGCATCGGACATGCCAATGGGCAAAGAGGTGGATCTTCCCAGGGGGGCCACGATTTTTTTGAGCTCCGTATCAAAGGAAACAAACAGATCCACCACCCGCTGGGCCACATCTTCCGGGTCAAGTCTTCTGTACAGCCGGGGATCCTGGGAGGTGATGCCCTTGGGGCAGATGCCCACGTTGCACACATTGCACCGGTCTTCTTCGGTTCCCACACACCCGGCAGCCGCCTGCATCAGGTATTTGCCGATCTGGACCCCTGAGGCCCCCAGCATAATCAAGGCTGCGGCATTGGCAGCGATATTGCCGTTTTTCCCGATACCGCCCCCGGCAAACAAAGGGATTTCATTTTGTTTGCCGATCTTGATCAGGTTCAGGTAATTGTCCCTGATACAGCTGGCAATGGGGTGCCCCATGTGGTCCATGGATACGGCATAAGCAGCACCCGTTCCCCCGTCCTCCCCGTCAATGGCAAGCCCTGAGGCATAGTCGTTGCGGGTAAGGTTGTTGAGCACCGCCAGAGAGGTGGAAGATGCGGAAATTTTGGGGTACACCGGCACCCGGAATCCCCAGGCCATGGACATGGACAGAATCATCTTGGCCACTGACTCTTCAATGGAGTACTGGGTCTGGTGGGTGGGGGGACTGGGCAGGCTCACGCCGGCGGGAACCCCCCGTATGGCGGCAATCAGCCTGTTGACCTTGTGCCACATGAGCAGCCCCCCGTCCCCGGGTTTGGCACCCTGTCCGTATTTGATCTCAATGGCACAGGGGTCTTCTTTCATGTGGGGGATGGCATGGATGATCTCATCCCACCCAAAATAGCCCGAAGCAATCTGGAGGATGACATATTTCAAAAACCGGGACCGCAAAAGCCTGGGGGGACATCCCCCTTCACCGGTACACATGCGCACGGGCATGCCCATCTCCTCGTTGAGATAGGCCACCCCCATCTGAAGCCCTTCCCACATGGTGGGGGACAGGGCACCGAATGACATGCCGCCGATGATCAAGGGATAAATTTCGCGCACCGGCGGTATCCATCCCTTTTCCTTCAACCGCTTCATGTTTTCCCTGGGGGAGAGCACCCGCCCCAGCAGGGTCCGCATTTCAAACTCATGCCGGCCGGCATCCAGGGCCGGGTCTGTGAGCATGGATATCCGGGTGAATTTTATCCGGTCCAGAATGGAGGTTGAGGCATTGCGGCGGCCCCCTCTGCGCCGGGGAACCCCCTGCTGGTTGATGTGAAATTTCATCCGGTCCAGACCGGGATTTTTTACCGGGTGAATGGCATCATTGGGGCAGACCAGGGTGCACATGGCACACCCGATACAGGCGTTTTCCACTGCGGTCCGCTGCCGCACCCCGTAAAAGGTATCATAGGTATTGGTCTGGTCCGCGTTTTTGCGAATGGATGTTTTGATGACCCGCTTTCTGAACACTTCCAGTGCAATGGCTTTTACCGGGCACACCGCTGTGCACTGGCCGCACAGGGTGCATCTTTCATTGCTGTAACGGACCTGCCAGGGCAGATCGTTCAGGCTTAAAGCGGAAGGTTCAAGGCTTCTGTTTGACGACATATATTTACCTCCTGGCGTTCAGGGCTGACTATGGCAGTGTCTAAGTGCATGGGTTGCATATCTTTGGATTTGTCCCTGTCCGGAATGACGGCATCCAGTCCGCATATCTCCGAGGAAAATCCGTAAATACCGGGTTTCCCCCCCACCACCCCGGGCCGCAGTTTTTTGCGGTCCTGGACCATGAACAGGGAGTGGTCCGGCAGGGTGCCGATGACACAGTTGGGGCCGTCAATGATCAAAGACCGGCAGGTGCGTTTCAGGTGGGATAAAAATCCGGCATCCGGATGCTGCACCAGATCGCTTTCCTGCAGCGGGGTGATCACATGTTTATACCCGTCGATCCCCAGCCCCAGCTCCACCAGGGAATAATGCAGAATATGGGCAAACACCTCGGAATCGGACTGGTATCCATTGTAGGCAGGGATCCCCCGGGAGGTGAGAAAATCCTTGATGGGGATGAACGCGGTATTTTCCCCATTGGTCATTGTACTGTATCCCTTGATGAAAAAGGGATGACAGGCATACAGATCAATGGCATAATTGGTGTTCTGCCGTCCCTGGGCCATGATTACCCGGGCTTTGAGTTCTTTTCTGTCCAGGCCCAGGTATTGTGCCAGCTGCAAAGGGTCTCCGATTTCCTTGATCATGATGGTATCCGGCCAGAAGGAAAAAACGATCATGTCATTTTTTTCTTTTCCCATTTCGCGGATTTTCAAGCGGATATCAGACAGCCTGGCTGCCAGCACATCTTTGGTGAAATTTTCCCAGTCTTCGGGCAGTTCATAGGCCCGGATCAGGTAGAGATCCCTTCTGGGAATCCCTTCCACCGGAATTTTGGGAACTTTTAAAGAAATTTTATACTTGGTGAGAAATCCCATATCCATCATGAAAAGGTCCAGACGGCGGATACCTTCTTCACTGAAGATACCCGACAGGACAGGGGCGTCTTTCATTTCCTCGAAAGGACCACCCAGATCCTGAAGCAGCAGGCCCATACCGGATCCGTCATGGCCTTCTTTCATGACATCCAGGGCCTTGATTGCCAGCATGGGGGATACGGGATCCTGGCTGGTAAGTGCAAACAAACGACACATGCTATACTCTCCTTCATCTAAAAATGTGGCAGCGGTCACCCCATGGGATGCAAACCTGTCACCGCGAATTTTGGAGAAAAGGGATACACCGATTTCCAAAGTGTTCAATCTAAAGACATTCCCGGACCATGTCAATAATTTTATTTGTTTTTCAGGGAGTTACACTGGCAGATCGCAGGAAAACAGCCCCTGTGCATGCCCATATCCCTTTTTAAAATAAAGGGGTTATAAAAAAACGAAGGGTTTTTAAAAAAGACAAAAAAACAGAATAAAAAACACTATAAGAATCATAAATCCGGATATTGTTTCGACAAAACAGCAAAAATAAAAATTTTATTTTAATGCAGGGAAAAAGGCACAAGCCCGTACCCCCCTGAGCCGGTCACACAGCGGGTTGGCCCTGCCGTTCTCCCATAACCGCTGGAAATTCCGGCAAACGGCCGGACGAAGCTCATATATCGTTCAGGTCAGACCGATCTTGTCAAAAAAATGCCGGCGTTTCATGCGGAACAGGGCTTTATCTTCCCGGACAAGATAAAACACCTTTTTGCCGGTATCATCCATACAGGCATAGACGCCTGTATAATCGTCCAGATCCGAAACATCGCCGATACGCTCCACATCATCATCAAATCTGCTGCACACGGCAGCCCAGTCTTCGGTCCTGGCATTTTCGGCCATAACATATATTTGTGATGCATTATCATAATCCGCCCGGATACATTTCATGGGTTACCTCCTGTTTACATGAAAACCGTCAGTATTCAGCTAAAAGCAAACAGCTTTCATCTTTTGTTTTGCCCGCCAGGGCATGGGGGTTATTGGAATAATGTTATGAATAATTGTACCTTATTTGCCCGACAAAAGGAATGTATAAATTCTTTAAGTACCTTGGCAGGGAGTCCCTGGCGGTGTGCTGTGACAGGACCGTCAGAGCTGGAGGGGGCGGGCTTGGGACAAGAGCACCCCATGGAAAGATGCAAAATCTGATGCGCTTTGGCAAATATCCCGCATGGTATTTACCTGTTGCTTTTTTTTTATTGATTTTCTATCTTGATCAACGGTTTGTTCATTCTGTTCAATATCCAAAACCCCTTAGACAAGGAGGATCATTCTACCAATGGAAATGAAAACAATCTGTGTTCTGGGCGCCGGCATCATGGGAGCCGGCATTGCCCAGGTATCTGCCCGGGCGGGTTTTCAGGTCTGTATCCGGGACATGGAAGACCGGTTTGTGGAAAACGGCCTGTCCACTATCAAAGCCAGTCTGGACCGTGCCGTGTCCAAGGGAAAAATGGACAAAGACGAGGCAGCAGCGGTTTTTGACCGGATCACCGGCACCACCGATCTGACCCTGGCTGCAGCAGAGGCGGATTTGGTGATCGAAGCCATCATCGAGGTCATGGAGATCAAAAAACAGGTGTTCCAGGACCTGGACAACATCTGCAAAAAAGACACTCTGCTGGCCACCAACACCTCCGGGTTGTCCATCACGGAAATGGCATCCGTGACCCAGCGGCCGGAAAAGGTCATCGGCATGCATTTTTTCAACCCGGTACCGGTGATGAAACTGGTGGAGCTGATCCGGGGATTCACCACATCCGATGACACCCTGAACATGGCCCGGGAATTTGTAGAAAAAATCGGCAAGACCCCCATTGCGGTAAAAGAGGCCCCGGGATTTGCCGTGAACCGGATTCTGGTTCCCATGATCAATGAAGCGGTCTTTGTTCTGGCCGAAGGGATAGCCTCGGCCGAAGATATTGACAAATCCATGATGCTGGGGGCCAATCACCCCATAGGTCCCCTGGCCCTGGCTGACATGGTGGGCCTGGACACCATTTTGTTTGTGCTGGAGGGGTTTCACCGGGAAATCGGTGAAGACAAATACCGGCCGGCGCCTTTGCTCAGAAAAATGGTGCGGGCCGGATACCTGGGCCGCAAAAGCGGCAAAGGATTTTACGATTACACCAGATAAATGAGGGAACTTCCATGGCACAGACCGTTGCAGACCGCCGGGATGTGGATTTCGTGCTCCATGAACAACTTGATGTTCAGCAGTTGAGCAGACATGACACCTTTGCGGAATTCAGTAAAAAAACCATAGACCTGATCGTATCTGAAGCCCGGAACCTGGCCCTCAAGGAACTGCTGCCGTGTCAGCGGGAAGCAGATGAAACAGGCTGCACCTTTGACAGCGGCAGGGTAAAGGTACCACAAGCGTTTCACCGGGCCTATGACCTGTTCAGAAAAGGGGAATGGATCGCCATGTGTGATGATCCGCACTGGGGGGGGCAGGGTATGCCTGCCACTGTGGCCCTGGCAGCCAACAATTATTTTAACGGTGCCAACTTTCCCTTCATGCTCCACAACATACTGATCCACGGGGCAGGCAAGCTGGTGGAGCGGTTCGGCACCGACAAGCAGAAACAGCTGTATCTCAAAAACATGTACACCGGCAAATGGGGCGGATCCATGCTGCTCACCGAACCGGAAGCCGGATCTGATGTGGGCGCTTTGACTACCCGGGCCGTGAAAAATGATGACGGCACGTATGCCATTTCCGGCAGCAAGATTTTCATCTCCTCCGGAGAAAACGATCTGGTGGAAAACATCATTCATCCGGTGCTGGCCAGAATTGAAGGGGCCCCTGCAGGTACAGCCGGGATCTCTTTGTTTCTGGTACCCAAATACCGGGTGAACGATGACGGCAGCACAGGAGATTTCAATGATGTGGTCTGTACCGGCATTGAAAAAAAAATGGGCATTCACGCCAGTCCCACCTGTTCCATGACGCTAGGGGGCAAAGGTGCGTGCCGGGGCACCCTGCTTGGTAAGGAAAACAAGGGCATGCGGGCCATGTTCGTGATGATGAATGAAGCCCGGCTGCATGTGGGCATGCAGGGATTTGCCTGTGCCGGGGCCTCTTATCTCAATGCCCTGAACTATGCCAGAACACGCATCCAGGGAGCAGCCCTGACAGCCCCCAAAGGGTCTGCCGGGGTTCCCATCATCCAGCATCCGGACATCCGGCGCATTCTGCTCACCATGAAAACCTTTTCAGAAGGGATGCGCAGCCTGCTGTTTTATACCGGATTTCTGGAAGACATGGCGGCAGTCAGCACAAGTGCGGCTGACAAGGTCAGGTACCAGGGTCTCATTGATGTGCTCATCCCGGTGGCCAAAGGCTATATCACGGACCGGGCCTTTGACATGTGCTCCATGGGGATCCAGGTGTTCGGCGGATACGGCTTCACAAAAGAATATCCCCAGGAACAGCTGCTGCGGGACTGCAAGATCACCCATATCTATGAAGGCACCAACGGCATCCAGGCCATGGATCTTCTGGGCAGAAAGCTGGGCCTAAACCATGGCCAGGCCTTCATGGACCTTGTGGCTGAAGTGCAAAAGACCATTGCCGCAGCAAAAAAAGATGCCGGCCTGGTCTCTCTGGCACATACGCTGGAAACCACCCTCAATCATTTGAAGGAAACCGCCGGAAAACTTAGCGCAAACCTAAAATCGGAAAACATGTTGACCGCGTTTGCCCATGCCCACCCGTTTCTGGATGTTACCGGCGACACCCTCATGGGCTGGATGCTGCTCTGGCGGGCAGTGACAGCCGCCCAAAAACTGGCGGAAAACCCCAAAAAAAAGGATTCGGCATTTTACCGGGGCCAGGTCACCGGGGCCCGGTTTTTCATCACCACCATGCTGCCCGCGGCCCAGGCCAGAATGGCGGTGATCCAGAACGGCGACACCAGCGCCCTGGATATGGATGAAGCTTCATTTGGATCTTAACTACCGCAACATCACACCCGTTTGGATCAAAACCCGTTTACCGGTCAGATCTGATCCGTGATTGCTGCACAACCAGACAGGAAATCAAAAATGAAAGAAATTGTTATTGTTTCCGCCTGCCGGACGGCCATCGGGGCCTTCGGCGGCACGTTAAAAGAGATGAACGGCGCAGCCATTGCCAGTGTCACCATGAAAGAAGCCATCAAACGGGCCGGTATTGCACCGGATATCATCGATGATGTCCGGTACGGCACCTGCGTGGAACACCATGACACCCTCAACACCACCCGGGTGGCGGCCCTCATGGCCGGTATACCGGACAGCATACCGGCAGCCACGGTGAACCGGGTGTGCATATCCGGCATGGAAGCCGTGCTTTCCGGAGCTGCCATGATCCAGGCAGGCATGGCAGACGTCATCCTGGCCGGCGGGGTGGAACATATGTCCGGTGTTCCCTATACCGTGCCCAAGGCAAGGTGGGGCTGCCGGCTCCAGGACACCCAGTTTGTGGATGCCATGATCCATGCCCTGCACTGCGGCTCCCACCTGCTTCCCTTTGATGACACCACCCCCCTGGACACCAGCCAGGCCCCGGCCGCCCATTTCATGGGCAAACCCTATATCATGGGCCATACCGCCGAATTTGTGGCCCAGCACCTGGGACTGACCAGAGAACAGATGGATGAGGTGGCCCTGCGCAGCCACAACAATGCGGAAAGGGCCACAAAGGATGGATCATTTGCCCAGGAGATCGTTCCCATTATGGTACCCCGGCGCAAAAAAGATCCCCTGGTATTTGACAAGGACGAGCATTTCCGGCCGGGCATGACCATGGAAAAACTGGCAGCCCTGCCCCCGGCATTCATCCCCAAAACCGGTACTGTCACAGCGGGCAATGCTTCCGGGATAAACGACGGGTCCGCCGGCATGGTGATCATGTCCGCAGATAAGGCCAGAGAGCTTGGCCTAACTCCCCTGGCCCGGATAAAGGCCTCAGGCATGGGGGCGTGTCACCCCACCATCATGGGCATGTCTCCGGTACCGGCCGTAAAAAATCTGCTTGACAAGTCACCGCTTTCCATGAAAGATTTTGATCTGGTGGAGGTGAATGAGGCGTTTGCCGCCCAGTATCTGGGATGTGAAAAAGCACTGGGGCTGAACCGACAGATCACCAACATCAACGGATCCGGCATCGGCCTGGGCCATCCTGTGGGCGCCACCGGGGCCCGGATCATGGTGACACTGATCCATGCCATGAAAAAAAGGGGCGATACCTTGGGACTGGCCACGCTGTGCGGGGGTGGTGGTGTTGCCATGGCCTGTGCCATCGAGATGGTCTGAATACAATAAGGAACTGCTTCTTATGAAAAATACCCAGGCAGAAAAAAACGCCATCGCCGCAAGCTTTGCCCAGGAAATTTTATCCGCCCATGTGGATATTCCTGCCATCCCGGCCAACAGTCAGAAAATTCTGGATGTGGTCCGCCAGCCCATCGACAAAATTGACATTGCCTCTTTTGTCAAGCTGGTGGAATCTGACCCCGCTCTTTTCACCAAAATTCTGCGGGTGGCCAACTCCCCTTTTTACTGTGAACCGGAAAAGATTTTTTCTGTCAGGGCTGCCATCATACGCATCGGTCTGACAGAAACGGTCAACTCCGTCTGCCTCCATGTGTTTCAGGAAATGCTGCCAAAATTTCCAGAGATCCAGGGATTTACCTACAATGATTTCTGGGCACGCTCCTGGGCCTGTGCAGTTGCCAATCGCCGCCTGGGGCATCCCAGCCTGGAGATGGAGATTCTGCCGGGGGATCTCTTTCTCACCGGCATGCTTCATGGGCTGGGAAAACTGCTGCTGGCCATTTATCTGCCCGGCGAATTCAGCCGGTGCGTGCAAACGGCTGTGACACAGCAAGTGCCGCTCTTTGCGGTGGAACAAAAAGTTTTCGGTACCACCAGCGCTCTGGTGGCATCCAATGTTCTCAGCACCTGGGAGCTACCCCAGCATATCTGTGACGGTGTAGGCTTTCACCAGACCCCGGAGCAGGCACCTCCAGAATCCATGGTCATTGCCGGCCTGACACAGTTTGCCGCTGCTCTGGCAGAAAACCTGCAGATCGGCAGCAGCGGGGATGGACGGATAACAGAGCTGTCCGATACCTTTTACGGACTGGATCCTATTTCCAAACTTTCCGACCCCCAGGTACAGGATGAACTGATCAATGAAATCAGAGAATATATCAACCAGCGATCCGAAAGTGTCATTCAGATGCCGGCACCAGCCCGGCCCTCTTCGGATGTGGATATGCGGGTCCGCAGCAAACACCCGGCTTCTGACAAACCCGGAAAAAAAGGCTTTCTGGGATGGATCAAGTCTCTGTTTCGATAGTATCCCTGCCCAGGAACACACTGCGGACCCTGGCATAGTTCCGGGCTG
This sequence comes from Desulfotignum sp., assembly GCA_035268905.1. Classification (GTDB taxonomy): domain Bacteria; phylum Desulfobacterota; class Desulfobacteria; order Desulfobacterales; family Desulfobacteraceae; genus Desulfotignum. Next base: position 16,764 of record DATFJY010000283.1, on the reverse strand, counting down.
AAGCGGTTTTTATGTTTTCAATCAACGCATAGAGGGTGGGCACCACCACCAGGGTCAGAATGGTGGCGATCAGCAGGCCGAAAATCACCACAATGGCCATGGACCGCCACCACTGGCTGGATTCGGAAGTCATGGACACGGCCATGACATGAAAATCATAGGAAATGCCCGTTACCATGGGCAAAAGCCCGAGAATGGTGGTCACGGCCGTCAACAGTACCGGCCGCAGCCTTGTGGCGCCGGCAGATATGACCGCCTCTTTGAGGGCCATGCCCTGGGCCCGGAGCCGGTTGGTATAGTCGATAAGCACAATGGCATTGTTCACCACCACCCCGGCCAAAGAAATAATGCCCACCCCGGTCATGATCACGCCAAAGGGGGAACCGATCACAGCCAGGCCCCAGAACGCCCCGCCCAGGGACAATACCACGGATGTCAGGATAATCACCGGCTGTACCACAGAGTTGAACAGGGTCACCAGAATCAGAAAAATCAGAAACAGGGCCACCACAAACGCTTTGGACAAAAATTTCTGGGCTTCCTGCTGTTCCTGGTCTTCTCCGGTGAACCGGTAGGTATACCCCGGTGGCAGGTCAATGGTTTCCAGAAGATCCATGACCTGCATTCTGGCCACAGCGCCGGTGATCTTGGTTTCATCCACACTGGCCTTGACCGTGACCACCCGCTGGTGGTTTTTCCGGACAATGTCCCCCAGCGCCCCCTTGTATTCGATAGATGCCAGGGTGGTCAGGGGCACGATCTCACCCGAAGGGCCTGGGATCATGAGTTTATGCAGAACATCTGCTGCCTGCCGGTCGGACTTGGCCAGTCGGACCACGATATCATATTCCTCATCCCCTTCATAATAGGTGGAAACATCCAGCCCGTTGTAGGCAATCTTCAGCGCATTGCCAATGGCGGAGGTGGTCAAACCGAACAGAGCGGTTTTCTGGCGGTCGATCTTCACCTGAACAGAGGGAAGCCCCCCCTGATAGTCATCCCGCACATCTGTTACATGGGGCACGCTCTCCACCTTTTGCTTGATATTTTTGGCAATCCTGCTCAGGATGGTAAAGCTTTCCCCGGAAATTTCAATATTGATGGGCGCACCAGTCGGGGGGCCTTCCTCCTGCTCATCCACAGTGATCCTGACCCCCGGAATGTCGGCCACCCGTCTGCGGATCTCTTCCAGATCCGCCTTGGTGGAGGTTTTCCGGTCTTCAAAATCCAGAAACTGGACCCCGATATGGTTGGGCAGATTGCTGTCAAAAACGGCGCTGCCGCCGCTGTTCTGGACCACCCGTGTATAGATGTGTTCAATGTTGTTGATGTCTGACGGGGCCATGAACTTTTTTCCATTGGCTGTGGTGTGTTCCTGCAGCGCCATGGCTGTCTGGTATTCCCGGTCGATTCCCCCGGCGACAGCTGCTTCCACCTTTTTGACCGTCTGATCGATGAACTCCAGGTCCGCCCCTTCCGGCACATCGATGTTGACAAACACAGACCTGGGATCAATGGCGGGAAAGAATTCCACTGGTTTTTCAATACCAACCTTGAGCATCCAGACCTGGAACAAAACCACCATGACAACCACCGCTGCAGCCAGCACAGAGAGTTTGTGGTGCAATGCCTTGTTGAGAATACGGGCATAGGTTTTTAAAACCAGGCCCGAAATGTCGACAGGCTGTTCTCCCCGGGACTGGACCGCTTCCAGGTCCAGGGCCTTTTGGCCATTTTTACGGGATACTCCCATGAAATAGGCACACATGGCAGGGTTGATGACCAGGGCCACAAACAAGGAAGAACTCAAGGTGATAATAAGGGTAACCGGCAGGTAGTACATGAATTCCCCCATGATGCCCGGCCAGAAAATCATGGGAAAAAATGCGGCCAGGGTGGTGAAGGTCGCGCCGATAACCGGCCATGCCACCTCGCTGGTGGCTTTCATGGCGGCAGTTACCCGGGGAACCCCCTGCTGCATGTACCGGAACACATTTTCAACAATCACAATGGCATTGTCCACCAGCATGCCCAACGCCAGTGTCAAAGAAAACAGCACCACCATGTTCAAGGTGATGCCCAAAGCATGGAGAACAGCAAAGGACAGAAACATGGAAAACGGAATGGCCAGGCCCACCAGGAGGGCATTTCTGATACCCAGCACCACAAAGAGCACTGCCACCACCAGGATGAGGCCGGAAATGATATTATTTTCCAGGTCCGCCACCATGGCCTTGATATCCTTGGCATTGTTCATGAGCTTGGTCACGGTGGTATTTTGGGGGAAGCGATTTTTCGCCGCAGCCACGACCGCATCGATCTGTTCCGAGATGCGGATGATATTTTCCCCCACCCGTTTTTTCACCGAAATATTGATGGCAGGCTGGCCGTTGAGCCGGGATCTGGAGGTTTCCTCCTGAATGCCGTCCAGCACCGCCGCCACATCCTTGAGATAGATGGGCTGGCCGTTGTGGGTGGCCACCACCAGGGTCAGAATCTCTTCGGGCCTGTCAAACTCCCCGGGCACCTTGAGCTGGTACCGGCCATGGCCCAGCGTTATGGCGCCGCCGGAAATGTTCTGGTTCTCAGCCACCACAGCCTGCTGCAGGCTGGTGATGGGAATTCTGTAGTAGGCCAGCTTGTCTGTATCCACCTCCACCCGTATTTCCCGGTCCTGGCCCCCGGTTATCTCCACCTCCAGCACACCGGGAACCGCTTCGATGTCATCTTTTAGATCATCGGCGATTTTCTTGAGCAGTCCGGGACCGCAGTCCCCTGCCAGAGAGTACACGACAATGGGCATATCGGAAAAATTGACCTCATACACCAACGGATCATTTTCCAGGTCCGTGGGCAGGTCATTTTTGGCTTCATCCACCTTGTCTTTGACCTTGACCAGCACATCGTCAATATCGGTGCCCGGTAAAAACTCGATATTGATCTGGGAAAGCCCCTGGGAACTGACAGAAGAAATGTTTTTGATCTTGTCCAGGCCCTTGAGCTTTTTTTCAATCTTGATGGTAATGGCGGTTTCAATATCCGATGCCGACACCCCTCTGTATTCGGTCCGCACAAACACATACGGGATGGTGATATCCGGGGTGCTTTCCCTGGGCAGTACCATATAGGAATAAAGCCCGATGCTGGCGATGATCACCACCAGCACCAGTACGGACACCCGGTTTTTGACGGCGGCATCGGAAACAATCATTGTTCCAGCTCCGCCATGGACTGGACCCGCCGGTCCACCTGCACCAACTCATTGTCTTCAATGATGCGGTGCCCCACCACCACCACCTGCTCACCTGCAGACAGCCCGGAAACAACCTGGATTTTCCAGCCGTCCTGGAACCCGGTTTCAACCGGGGCAAACCGGACACGACCCTGATCTTCCACAAACACCCCGGTCTGGTTGTTTCTGGTGACCAGGGCATACATGGGCACTCCAAGTCCTTGGACATCCCTGTTTTTCACTATATTCACCCGGACAAACATATCAGGAAGAATTTCAAGATCCGGGTTTTCCAGTCGGATTTCCAGGTTGTACAGCCGGGCCAGGTTATCAGAGGTTTTCTGCAGATAATGGTATTGGCCGGTATAGGTTTTGCCCCCTAACGCATCGATAACCATTTCAAACTGTTTAATATTTCTCACAGACGGCACATCAGATTCCGGTATGCCCACCTGCACTTTGAGTCTATGAATCTGGAGAAGTTTGGTAACAGGATCACCCACCCCCAGAAAACTGCCCACTTCAATATGGGACCGGTCCACTATGCCGTCCATGGGAGATCTGATGGTGCAGCGGTCCAGATTGAGTTTCGCATTTTCCATGGCAGCCCTGGTGGTTTTGACCCGGGACTGGATATCATCCAGCTGGGACTGGGTTATAAACTGCTTTTCAGACAGGGCTTCAAACCGCTTCTGGTTCATCAGGGCTGTCTCATGGGATGCCCTGGCGGAATCATAGGCATTCTGGTAGTCCCGTTTGTCCATAACCGCCAGAATATCACCCTGCTTTACAACGCTGCCGTCATCGATATTCTTTTCCATGATCTTTCCTGATACCTCAGACACCAGCTCCAGGGATTTCCAAGGCTTGGCCACCCCGGGCAGGGTGATGGTTTCTGCAAGGTCTTCAGGAATCATTTCCAGGGTGATCACCCTGGTCAACGGCTGGTCCTTTTTCATCTGACTGGCCTGCTGTTCAGCCAGATCTGCTTTTTGCGCCGTTATTTTCCTGCCCAGGGGCAAAACAACAAACAGAACAGCAAGGACCACTGCAGCAAAGGGGATACTGTGCCAGACAATGCGCAGCAGCCTCTGTTTCCATGTTTTCCAGGGCCTGGGTGTCGGTTCCATGCAGCCAAATCCTTATCAAGAAATATAAAAACAATAAATATAGGACCTATCCAGCTAATTTCAAGGGCAGATTCAGGCCTCACCAATATATAGATATAGCATTGCCGATCAGCAATGAGCCCCCGGTGGTGTCCTGTGAACGGACCGTCAGAGCCGGAGGGGGCCTGGTATAATATGCCGGGATGCTTGCCACCAGAGATTGGATCCCTGTATTTCATTACGCAAATGAAAGCAGGCCCCCGGAGGATCTCGGACCGGGCGCAGGACACCACCGGGGGCGGCATCCAGCCTGATCACCCCAAAGCGGTCTGATCAGGCCAAAGATTCGGCAATGGAAACCGTGCGGTCTCCCAGCAGGTTGACATAACTGGCCATTTCATTGTCATACCAGCCATAGATAACCGCCTGGGTGACCTGGATACTGCCCACATGGTCCTGGATGGTTTCCAGTACCGCTTTGTCAATACCCTGCATATGCGCCAGATTGATATTGATGGCCCCGGTGCGGGTATGGGTTTCATGGCCCTCGATTACCGCTGCTGCCCTGGGGGTGCCGATGATATCAGAGGACACGTTCTGGTCATTGGAATAGACCAGGTAGCTGTCCTTGTTCTGGGCAGTGCTCTGGTAAATTTCGTTGATGAGATCCCGGCGGATGGGCTTTTTGTTCAGTTCTTCCTGAAAATTCATAACCAGGATGATCAAAGAACCGGTGGAAGTGGGAATCCGCACCGATTCTGCAATGAAACCGATGGTTGCCATCTCCGGAATGACCAGCTGCAGGGTTTTGGCGGCCCCGGTGGTGGTCAGGATAATATTGTTCATGATAGACCGGTTTTTGCGCAGATCCTTTGCCTGTTTTTTGGGGAGCCGGTCCAGGACCTGCTGTGATCCGGTGGCGGCATGCACGGTGGCCATGGAAGCGGACAATACCCGGTCAATGCCGAAATAATCCAGCAGGGGCTTGATCATATGGGCCAGACAGGTGGTGGTGCAGGAGGCATTGGAGATCACTGCATGACGTACCGGGTCATAGTCTTTGTCATTGATGCCCATGACCGTGGTAACACTGTCATCCGGCATGGATGCCCCTTGTTTCAGTTTAAAGGGTGCAGAGGCAATGACTTTGGCGGCACCTGCTTCCAGATGCCCCCGGATGGATCCGGATGGATGATCAGCCGGCGCGTTGGGATCCAGAAACTGGCCGGTGGTATCCACCACCATATCCACCTGGTTCTGTGCCCACTGGATATCTTTGGGATTGCGGAACTGCCGCAAAATTTTTACGGGAATGCCGTTGACCCGCAGGCTGGCATCTGCCTCGTTGACATCCGTGATCACACGCGGCGAGTGGAAGCCGTTGAGAAAAGCTGCCAGGCTGCCGTAAGTGGAATCTCTTTCCAGATAATGTACGATATCCGACAGCCCTGCGCCCACTTCCCGGCCCACGTTGATGACGATCTCCTTGAAATATTTGCGCCCGGCATGGTGCCACAAGGTCAGTTTTCCGATACGTCCCAGCCCGTTTATTCCCAGAATGGTATCCTGGTTGGTATGCATGATTCACCTCCACTTTAATTGTGGTTGACGTTGATTTCTCCTTTGAATACAAATCCTTTATTGCCATCGATGCTGATATAATCCCCCACCTGCAGGCTTTTGTCTCCCAGGTGACAGATTTTTTCTGTTTCGCTGCACTCCAGATTCTCACACCCTACCACACAGGTTTTGCCAAGATTATAGGCCACCACGGCTGCATGTGAGGTCAATCCCCCTTTTGCCGTCAATATACCGTCGGCTGCATCAATCTCCAGAATATCGTCAGGCACGGTGTCGTTGCGCAGCAGTATCAGATAGGCATCCGGGTCCTGACGGCGGAAGGCATCGATTTCCTTGAGGGTAAATACGATGCGCCCGCTCATGGCCCCACCGGAAACCCCTGTACCCCGGCCCAAAAATGCATCTTTCAACCGGGATTCATCAGCCATGAATTCTGGTTGCTTTTTGTGGTCCCCAAGGGAAAGATCCCGGGCCTGGAGGATAAAAAGGTCTTCCGGTTCCGGCCCTTCAAAGGTAAATTCCATCTCCTGGGGGTTCCATCCCCGTTTATAAATGAGGTTCTGGACAATTTTTTTGAGCTGCTCATAAATCCGGGGAAAGGCCTTTTCCAGGCTGATCTTGGTATCCCGCTTTTCCAGCTCCCGCTGCATTTCGGAAATGGGAAGGGTCCGCACCAGACCGGCCACCACATCTTCCCCTTGGTTTCCAATGGTAAAATCCCCCCACAGCCGGATGGCATCCCCGGGCAGTTTGGGGCTGTGGCTGAAGGCCACGCCGGAACCGGACTGCCGGGACAGGTTGCCGAATACCATGGACTGGACGGTGACAGCCGTTCCCCAGTCATCGGATATCCCCATGATCCTGCGGTAATCGATGGCCCGGTTGGAATTCCAGGAAGAAAACACCTTGTGAATAGCCAGGAACAACTGGTCCATGGGAGACTCCACAATATCGATACCGGCCAGCAAAAGCTGATTTTTATAGGCCAGGGCAACCGCTTTCATCTGCTGTCCTGTGAAATGGCGCTTGAAACCGATGTTGTTCTGTTTTTTATGAGCTGCAATGATCTGGTCGAATTCATCCCTGTGTATACCAAAGGTCATGCCGTACTGCTGAAGAAACCTTCGGTAACTGTCCCATGCAAACCAGGGGTTCTCGGTTTTTTTGGCAATGGCGGCGGCAATCTCTTCATTGATGCCCACGTTCAGAAAAGAATCCATCATGCCGGGCTGGGAAATAGAGGAACCGGAACGTACCGACAGCAGCAGCGGTTTTCCTGGATCACCACAGGACAACCCTGTCTGCTTTTCCAGGCGGGAAAGCATGGTGGCCACCAATTGTTTGAAGTTTACGGCAGCCGGGCTGTAGGAGTCGATAAGGTCCAGACACCGGAACACCTCGGTGGTGATGATGAACCCGTCAGGCACTTTTACGCCCAGGTGTTTGAGCCGCATCAGATTCCAGCCTTTGTTCCCCAGAAAAATGATATTCTGGTTCATGAGCTGCCCATCCCCTATGGGGGTGACCGCACATTTTGGGTCATAATTGAGCAGCACGCTCAGTTCATCCTGGGACAGTTTTTCCGACTGGCGGAAAAGGGTATGCAGAATCCGGTTCAAAAAAACATCCAGCTGCTGGAGCCCCAAAGAGGTGGCGATGCGGTCTCTGAAAAAAACGTCTGCTGCCCGCTGGTCCAATTTTTTTGCCATTTTTTCATCCAGATGATCCTGGTCGGGCATACTGCCGGGGAGATATTTTTCCTGGATCTGGTCTTTGCCGATACGGGCTTCTATCTGCCGCAGGTTGGCGGAATGGATATTGTGAAAATAATCATTGATGATATCGGCCACAGCCCGGACAAACCCCTTGAAGATATCCAGATACTGGGTAAAGGAACAGGTGGTGATGTTCACCGAATATTTTAAAAATTCCAGCTGGATATCCAGTTTGTTGGAAACAATGCCATCCAGGCTCAACGCTTTGCGAAACAGGGTGAGTATGGCATAAATCCGCACAAAGGTGGGCTTGGTTATCAGCCGCAGATCAATGCTGTTGATCACATCTTCAAACAGGACATTGACGATGCTTTCAATGCGCAGGGTCAGCCCCAGTGCATCAAATTTGGGTTCATTGTAGCTGCCGTACATGGAAGGGATATCCACGGCAAAATGGCGCTTGTGGTAAATGGCTTCATTTACCTCATAGATGTTGTCACTGAGAATGATCTCCTTGAGTTCGCCCATATAATTGAGCAGAAATTCAATTTTGGTTTCCAGATCAGATTCTTCCAGGGCAGCTGCCAAGCGGTGGGGTTCCGGCATATAGTCGGCCTTGAAATTGGACAGGTACGATTTGAGTTCCAGATGGTCCACCGCATATTTTTCATTGAGCAGCCGGTAAAACCGCAGGGCCAGCCGGACCCTTTGCCGGTCCAGTTCCGTTACATTGTCCACCGCTTCAACAAGCGCATCCAAGGCTTCCTGGCGGTACATGAGAAAATCTCTGGGATGGGCCAGTTTTTTGTCTTCCAGGTGGCGCAGAATTTTTCCCGGACCATCCACAAACCGCCCGGAGGTCTGGATCTCATCATAGATGGATGGCGGAACAAACGGCTGCAGCGGTTTTTTATCCTCTGTTTTCCAGAAAATCATCACCTGCTGGATAAACTCAACGATGCGGCTGGAACTCTCCACATGACACTGCTTGCGCAAAAAATGGATGAGCCGGTCCCGGCGGTGGCAGGATTCATCCAGCTGGGTGGAGATATCCCTGAGGGTGCCTTCTGCACCGATTTCATTGAAAAATGCCGGCAGCAGCCGTGCCAGCTGTTTGACCAGGTTGTACACCTTTTTGATATCTGCATTGAGAAACCGGGTAATATCCCTTGGAAACAGATCCGTATCCCTGATAAACACCCCGCCGATGGACAAAGAGATGATCAGGGCGGACAGCAGGCGTTTGGATTTCTTGGGCTGCTGGCGGATAAGACTTAAAAACACCCGGATATTTTTCACATGGGCGGTATTACCCTTGATCTGCCAGTCTTCTCCAGTACCCTGAATCATGGGAAACTGAAATCCATGGTTCACGGCCCGGTCAATAAAATGGTTGATCAATTCCACCTTGCCGGTTTTATAGACGGCATCCCCGATTTTGTGAATACAGTCTAACACCGTTTCCGGATACCGGCCCTTGTGCTCTTTGAGCAAAGAAAAGGTCTGATTGACAATGGGGATATCTTTTTTAAAATCCTCATCTCCGATAAGAAGGGTCAGGGTCTGGTTGATATCATGCAGGCAGTCTTTGTGTATCATGGAAAGCCCGGGCACATGGATGGCATAAAACAAAAAGGTCAGTTTCAGGTGCCTGCCATAGGTTTCATCTGTAGAATGTTGTAAGATCTGCCGGCCAACGGTTTTAAAAATATTCACAAACCCCTGGAATCCGGTCAGCTGAACCAGTTCTTCTGTCAGGGCAAAAGCCGTATCATCATGGCTGCGGCACAGCGTTTCCAGCTGCTGCTGCCAGGCAATTATCCTGGCATGGGAAATCTGGTGAAACACCTGTTCAAGTGCCGGATTGAGGCGCCATTCATCAATATTTTCCTGCATCCAGGCCTTCGGGTCATCCTGTTCCAGCCAATAGGCAAAAGTGGTCTTGTAAAACCGAATGAGCAGGCGGTTTGTACTGGCCGTCCATGGGATGTCCGCTGCTGCCATCCCATGAGCTTTGCACTGGTGCAGCAGCAGTCTGGCCAGTTTGTCCGCCTGGTAATAGGAGGTGACAAAGAAAAAAAACGCGTTGTTTTCATACCTGAGAATCCGGTTTACAGACTGTTCCATGACGTTAGAAAAAAATGGCAGCCGGTCTTCTGATTCTTTGGCCAGGTGGTGAAGCAGCAGCATGAGGTTATCAGAAGCGGCAGACTGCACCGATCTTTCAGAACTGTCTTCAAAAGCGGCCAGAAAAATATCGGAAAAAATGGCCAGCGCAGCCGCCCCTTTTTCATGGGATTTGTACAGATAAAAATAATGCAGGGAGAAGTGCCTGGCTTCATTGACGATAAATTTCCAGTTTTTATAGGGGTGGGAGAGTTCCTTGAGGAAAATCTCCATTCTGTTCAAAATTCCCACATACCCGTCAAAAATTTCCAGAAGCTGCTGGTATTTCACATCGATGGATACATCAACCCGGGTATCGGAGAGATTCACCTCAAGGGCTTTTGATTTCACGAAACAACCTCATGGTAATGAAATGCAGCATTATTTTGATCATTGCCTTTCTATACCAATCCGAACCGGTTTTTTCAACTCAAGAATTGGGCATATGCAAACCATTTGGTTGATTCTTGCCGGTTTTTCTTATATGATTTGGTAAATCATCAGATAAAAACTATCAACCAGACGTTTTTCCATTAATACAATTACTTTAAATCAAGGAGTTTGTTCATGAATGATGCATCGCAATTTACGCTGTACAGTGGCGGTCACCGGGGCGCGGAAGCTGAATTCGGCAGACTGGCTGAACAGTATGGCATAAAAGAGGTCAATTTTTCCTTTGACGGCCATAAGCCGGACCGTCAGAACGGCATCCGGGTGCTCACCCCGGAAGAGTTGAAAAAAGGGGATATCAGCATGGATATCGTTTCCACCCGCATGGGGCGCTCCTTTTCCAAAGCAGACAAAATCCGGAAGGTTATCCAGTCCATTTTCCATATGGTCAACAACGGGTACCAGATTTTTGTGGTGGGATGGATACTGCCGGATAAGACAGTCAAAGGCGGTACCGGCTGGGGGGTTGAACTTGGAAAATTGTTCAACCGTCCCTTGTTTGTCTATGAACAGGACCGCAATGACTGGTTTTCCTGGGTGGATAACGAATGGCAGAAGGTAACCCCTGTCATCACCCATAAAAATTTTTCCGGCACCGGTACCCGGAACCTGACGGAAGATGCAAAAAACGCCCTGGCGGATTTGTTCAAGCGCTCCTTTGCATAGCGGGTCTGCCGGCTTTGTTTACAATACCTGTCTTGCCATCCATGCTTCAAAATCCAGGGCCATTTTCTGGGGCTCCGGCTGCACCTGGGGCCTGTCCTGTTTTTTTTCCTGGCAAAGATCCGGATCTTTGTAAGGGTCCGGATCTTTTTTTTCCTGCTGCGCTTTTGTGTGCACCGGTGGTTTGTTGGGGTGCGGCACCTGTGCCGGTTCCGGCGGGATCGCTGCGATTTCTCTGCCGGCCGGTATCCTGCTGTCCCGGTCATCCAGCAGCATCTGCTTGATGGATGCCACCTCTTCCAGAAGATAGGTCATGCGGGACTCAATGGTGGACAACCGCTGCCCCACCTGGTCTGTTTCGGGTTTTTTTTCCAGTTCTTTTGCTTTGCCGCTGCCCATCAGCTCCAGGCACTGGTCCCAGAATATTTCCATGGGAAGATCCCCGGCAGCCCCATCCTTGAGTTTCATGGCCAGAGACCGGATACAGCGGGATGCGGCCGACCCGGGAAACAGCATGGTAAAAGGAACCTGGGATACCACGGAAATGGGCACATTTGCATCCCGGGCCACAATGCCCAGGGCCGTAATTTTCAGGGACAGAAATTTCTTGACCGTTTCTTTCAGCTTGGCATAGGCTGATCTGGCAGATGCGGCAGTTTTCACCTGGTTGACCACCACCCGTACCGGCGGCAGGGACCGGGATGCTGATCTGGAAAGCACCTTTAACAAGGAATAGGCATCTGTCAGGGATGTGGGTTCCGGGGTGATCACCAGGACCATCTGATGGGATGCCCGGCAAAAGGCCATGACCTGTGCGGAAATACCTGCGGATGTATCAAAAATAAAATAATCATAACTGCCCATCTGCAGGAATGCCTGGATCAGGCGTTGGGCCTCGGCGCCTGTGAGGTCTGCCATTTTTTCCACCCCTGAACTGCCGGGAATGATATCAACGCCCTGAAAATTGCGGACCATGATATCCGCCAGTTTTTTTTCACCGGAGATGACCGCATCAAGGCCATGTTCCGGAAAAATCCCGGTGAGGACATTGACATTGGCCAGCCCCAGGTCGGCATCAAAAAGGCAGACCCTGTGGCCCTGTGATACCAGACTGAGGGACAGGTTCAGGCTGATGCTGGTTTTTCCCACCCCCCCTTTTCCACTGGTGATGGTAATGACGTTCGCCATGGTCAGGTTTCCTGTTTGACGGGGATTGCCAGAATCATCATCCGGTCTCCCTGTTTTTCAACGGAAAAGACAACAGCCCGGCAACGGAAGTTTTCCATGACTGCCTGGTGCTGCTTGTGGATAAATTGTAAAAATACCGGCTTTCGCCCGGGCTGCACTATACCGCCCATCTGCTGACGGGTCTGTTCATATGTCTCATACAATTGCATAATTTTGTCTTTTTCACGGACAGGGTCACTGATTGTTACAGAAAAGTCAGGCACAGGGGGCATGTCCAGGGCTTGTTCCACCGGCTGATTCTGTGTATGTTCCACCGGCTGGTCCTGTGCATTTTCTGCTGTTTTTCGGGGATCAAAGTTTTTCTGATACAGTATTTTAAAAAACCAGGAAAATCCGGAAAAGGAAACAAAAACCGGGGTGAACCGGTACTGGGGAAATTTTTTGTCCAGTTCGGCAATAAAACATAAGGCATCCGGGTCTGTAACTGCACACAAAAGGGTTTCTTCCTTGAGTACCAGCGGAATAATCTGGTACCTGCCTGCCTCGGCAGCAGATATGATACTGGAAAGGGTTTTGCGCTTTGTTTCAGAAAAAACCATATCACTGATGGAGCGCAAAGGAATGCGAAACAGGTCCAGGAGCATCTGGTGGATCACGGGTTTGGGCACCTGGTTTTCCTCCAGCAAAAGCCCGAGAAACGGAATTCCGGTTTCAGCTGACCTGGCCGAAAGCTGTGCCACCCGGCTGGCCGGCAGCACTTTTCGGGAAACCAGTTGGTCCTGCAGACTGATGAGTTTGTTGTTTTTTTTCAGAACCTGGTAGGTTTCCACCGGTGTGAGCAGATTGAGGTCACAGAGGATGGATCCGAACAGGCGGCGGTTTTTGCCGGCTTTGTCATCAGTACCATTATTTGCCTGGATGGCCAGGACCCGGTCAATATCATTGGCGTGAATCAGGCCTTCGTATTCCAGAATGCTGCCGGTTTTCAACCCCTTGTGTTCTGTCATGGGACAGCCTCTCCAGATACAGGCAGAAAAATGGTAAACCTGGTGCCCTTTTTCACCTGGCTGTCACAGGTGATCCTGCCGTTCAGCTGCTTGACAATGCCATGCACAATGGCAAGGCCCAGGCCGGCATTTTTTTTCCCTTTTTTGCTGGTGTTGTAGGGTTCAAATATTTTTTCCATAATTTTGGGGTCGATTCCCGGGCCGTTATCGGAAATCGTGATTTCAATGTGGCCGGGAAGCTGTTTTTTCTCACCGATGAGAATTTTGGCGGATTCCTGCCGGAAACGGGTGTGTATGGTTATCTTTCCGCCTTTTTCCATGGCTTCCGCCCCGTTTTTTATCAGATTGATGAGCACCTGCTTGATGCCGTTGGGGTCTGTTTTAATCCGGGGCAGCTGGGGATCCAGGTGCATAACCGTATCAATCTGCCGGGGCAGGAGGATGGATTTTTTGACGATCTCCATCATCCGGGCGCACAACTGGTTCACATCCACCATTTCAAATCCGGAAATCCCGGGCCTTGAAAAACTGGACAGCCCGTCCAGAAGCAAAGAAACCCGGCCCATCTCCTCTTTTACCACAGACAGTTCCTCCTGGGCCGGATGTTTGCCCGGCAGTTTCAGACTCAGACTTTCCAGATAGTTTCTGATGATGGCAATGGGGTTGTTGATCTCATGGATGACCTTGTCTGTCATGGTGGCAAAGGCTTCCATTTTTTTTTCACTGACACGGTCGGCATGTTCCTGAAGCATCCAGATATTTTCCAGACAGATACCGGTCTGCCGGGAAAAAATATCCACAATGCCCCGGCTGCTTGAAATCTGGTGAAACAGTTCCTTATCTCCCCCCAGGACCATGGTTCCCATCATTCTGCCGGCAGACCGGATGGGCAGGGCATAAAACCCGCTGGTCTCCAGCAGCCGCAGGATCTGGATGTCAGAGACCGCCAGGCGGTCCTGCCGGTCAATACTCATCTGGGGGGCTGCTTTTTTCACAGTTTTAACAATCAGGCTGGTCTGATTTGACAGGGGCAGGGCCACCCGTTTGATGACCTGGTGGTTTTTATCCTGGCTGCTGCATGCACCGATCAGCAACTCTTTTTTTTCATCCAGAAAAAAGAAAAATACCCGGGGCACCTGGAACAGGATTCTGAACCCTTTTTCCACCACCCCTATAATGGATTCCGTATCCCGGGCTTTCACCAGGTTTTCCAGGGTGCCGTACACAAGGGAGGCATTGGCAACCGTTGCAGCAACCCTATTTTCAGCCGCCGGGTGCTCTTTGGCATCCAAAGAAACATCCAGATGCCGGGCCAGATCCATGACATCATTCTGTGTCTGTGCTACCACCTGCTCCAAGCGGGCCTGGTGAATGCCTGTGAGCGCTGCCATGTCTTCCATGTCTTCCATGTCTGCCGGTGTTTTATTGCCTGACAACCGATTGGCTGCATAAATGGCCCTGATATGGGCCAGCTCTCCCTGTATTTTTTCCGGGGGTTCATGAAGAAACAACACGGCATCAGCAACCAGGGGATTGAGCTGCCACTGCCGGAACAGCCAGGCACTCACCTGGGGGGTATCTGTCTGGAACACTGCCATTTCTGCCCGGGCAGCTTCCTTTTCCATGGCATTGGCTTTCAATATAGGCGCATATTCTTCGGGAAAGGTCTGCATCAGGGCCAGGCGGCCGATGTCATGAAGCAGTCCGGCCAGAAAAAATTCATCCAGATTGCCCAGCCCCTGTTCTTTTGCCAGCTTTTCCGCCAGGAGTGCGCAGGTGTAGGAATGATACCAGAACCGCCCCATGTTGAATCCCGGCAGTTTTCTGGAGAGGCTGAAAAAATGCAGGGCTGCGGATGAAATGGCCAGGTTGCGGATGGTGTCCACCCCCAGATATACCACGGCATTTTTTATTGTGGTAACCTCCTGGCGCAGGTTGACATAGGATGATCCCATGATCTGGAGAAGCTTGGCTGTCAAAGAGGGGTCTGTGGAAATAATCCGGGTCAGTTCCCTTGTGCTGGAATCATCGTTGTTGCAGGCTTTTACCAGTGCAACCATGACCTGTGGCAGCTGTGGCAGATGCCTGGACTGTCCCAGTTTTTCAAATACGTTGTTCACCCGGATCCGATCCAAAAATTACTGCGTTGGGGTTTTTTGCTCTTTTACTCATGGTTTTTATAGTTATTTTACCACCACAAATCAATAGGTTTAAAAAATAATCGCAATGATTTATTATACTTTGAATTGTGATAATGCTGACCTGAAACCATTACCCCAAGGAAAGTGTTCCCATGTTTACACCCAATGACCTGATTGACATTGCCGCAAAAATGGAAAAAAACGGACAGGCCGTTTACCTGGCAGCCAAAAAAAAAGTAGACAGCCGCACCCTGAAATCCCTGCTCCAATGGATGGCAGATGAAGAAGCCGCCCACCAGGAGTGGTTTTTGGAACAAAAAGATACCTGGAGTGCTTCTGCAGATCAAACAGATCTGGAAACCATGCTGCCGGATGTGATCAAAGAGATGATGGGGGACAAGACACTGTCTCTGGATGATGTGGATTTTTCCCGGATCCGGACGGCCTCTGACATGCTTGACACCTTTGTGGCCTTTGAAAACGACACCATCTTGTTTTATGAATTTCTCCAGGCTTTTGTACAGGATACCCAGGCCCTGGCCGGGCTGGAAAAAATCATCAAAGAAGAAAAAACCCATGTGGAAAAACTGACGGACATGATCCAGGCCATCTCCAGCAAAAAAATCAGTGAACAGGCTTTTTCCATATAACCAAGCACGGTTCAGAGGTGGTATTTTTTATACCCGTGATTATGTTTTAAGTCAAGGCAAACATGATCATTCTCTAATGACACCATGCAAAGGGGGTATACATGTCACCCGGACGTTCATCTACCGCGCTTGATTTTCTGCATTTTGACAACCGGTTTGTCCGACATCTGCCGCCGGATCCGGAACCATCCAATTTCCGCCGCCAGGTGGTGAATGCCTGTTTTTCCCGGGCAGCCCCCACCCCGGTGTCTGCACCCCGGCTGGTGGCGGTCTCCCCGGATGCGGCAGCATTGCTGGACCTGGATGAAAACGCCTGGCATTCGGATCTGTTTGTGCAGGTGTTCTCCGGCAATCACCTGCTTGACGGCATGGATCCGTTTGCCATGTGCTACGGGGGTCGGCAACAGGCCCGGGTGCTCCATGTTGTCCTGCAGTTCGTAAGGTTTGTCTGTTACGGCAGTGCTGCCGGCTTGTGCACCGTAAGCTGGGGAAAGGGAATTTCCCAGTTGTTTTGGGTGCAGGCATCTGTGCACCACCGCTGGATGGCCCGGGAGATCCGGTTGTAAAGGGGTGCCATTTTTCCCTCAAAATCAGCAATCACCACAAGATCCAGAGAAGATGATCCGGCTGCTGCAAATTCCACCCTGAGGTTGAGCACAGAATCAGCATATGCTTCTGTTTCCAGCTGGTTCCGGATATGGGCTTCCAGGATCTCAAGCACCTCATGGGTGGCAACGGCCTGAAGATTATAAGATATGCCGAAACCGATTTTCAGCCGGAAATTCACAGACAGGTTCATAGGAGACATGTTTAGAAAATCAGGTGTCTGGTACACTTTTTTCGCTCCTCCCCGCAGCACCAG
>DATFJY010000282.1:0-2574 GCA_035268905.1 Desulfotignum sp. | reverse complement strand
TCAAGAAAAACAAGAAAATGAGAAAGGGCAATTGGGTTGCGGGTTTCCCGCGTTAAAAGATTTAACGTATGGGATAAAATTTATAAATTTACACTACAGGTCTATAGACTCACAAGGAATTTTCCTTCTGATGGACAATTTGGACTTACGGTTCAGCTACGGAGAGCTGCGGCATCGGTTCCGATAAATATCGCTAAAAGCTAAACGCTAATAGCTAAAAAAAGAGAAAATACAATGACAGACCTCATAAAGCGCGTGGTGATCGAAAATGTGTCCCCCGCGGTTGATAACGGCCGTTTTCCGGCCAGGCGGGTAATCAATGAAACAGTGCCCATTTCAGCAGATATTTTTGTGGACGGCCATGACCACCTGGCGGCACGGCTCCTGTACCGCAGGGCCGGAACCGACCAGTGGCGGCAGATTCCCATGCAGCTGCTGGTGAACGACCTGTGGCAGGCATTTTTTATTCCCCATGAAATGGGCATCTATGAATATACGGTCACCGCCTGGATAGACCGGTTTGGCACCTGGCGCAGCCAGGTGTCAAAAAAGCATGCAGACGGCCAGAACGTGGCTGTGGAACTGATGGAGGGTGCGCGAATGGCCGAAGAAGCGGCAGCGCGGGCAAAAAATGAAGATGCCGATCAGCTGCACCGTCTGGCAGAGCAGCTCATGTCTTCAGAGGCGGCAGGACACCCGGATGTTTTTCTCAACGATACGGTCTTTGCCGGGCTTATGGCCCGCTATCCAGATCTCAGCAGCCAGGTGGATTATCCAAAGGTGCTGCCCCTGAGAATCGAGCCGCGCAAGGCCCTGTACAGCACCTGGTATGAAATGTTTCCCCGTTCCTGTGCCGATGCCGATCCCGCCCGGCACGGTACATTCAAAGACTGTATCAAACGCCTGCCCTATATTGCCGGGATGGGATTTGATGTGCTGTATCTGCCGCCGATCCATCCCATTGGACACACCCACAGAAAAGGAAAAAACAATGCCATTACTGGAGTTACTGGTGATCCCGGCAGCCCCTGGGCCATCGGGGACAAAGCAGGGGGACACAAGGCCATCCATCCGGAACTGGGAACACTGGAAGATTTCAGGGAGCTTCTCGCCCGGGCCAAAGCGCACGGCATTGATATCGCGCTGGATATGGCATTTCAGTGCAGCCCGGACCATCCCTATGTTACGGACCATCCTGAATGGTTCCACCTCCGCCCCGACGGTTCCATTCAGTATGCAGAAAATCCCCCCAAAAAATACCAGGACATCTATCCGTTTGCATTTGATACCCCCCACTATGAGAGCCTGCGCCGGGAACTGCTGGATGTTATTGAATACTGGATAGACCAGGGTGTCAGGATTTTCAGGGTCGACAATCCCCACACCAAACCGTTGCGGTTCTGGGAATGGCTCATTGAGAGGTGCAAAGAAAAATTTCCGGAAACAATCTTTCTGGCCGAGGCATTCACCCGGCCCAAGACCATGTACCGGCTGGCCAAGGGCGGATTCACCCAGTCCTATACCTATTTTACCTGGCGCAATCTGAAATGGGAAATAGAACAGTATTTTGACACCTTGACACAGACCCATGTAAAAGAGTTTTTCTGGCCCAACCTGTGGCCCAATACCCCGGATATTCTGCCGGAATTTCTGCAGCTGGGGGGCCGTCCCGCGTTTATCCTCCGGTTGATGCTGGCTGCCACCCTTTCATCCAGCTACGGCATTTACGGCCCGGCCTTTGAACTGTGTGTGAACCAGCCACTTGCTCCCGGCGGCGAGGAGTATAAGGATTCGGAAAAATTCGAGATCGCCCACTGGGATTTGGAAGCGCCCCATACCATCCGGCCGTTTATCACCAGAATCAACCGCATCAGGCGGGAGAATCCCGCCCTGCAGCAGACCCGGAACCTTATGTTTCATCCAGTGGACAAAGAAGAAATCCTGTGCTTCAGCAAATATACGGATGATTTTTCCAACATCATCTTTGTGGCGGCCAACCTGGATCCCCACCACACCCACAGCGCCTGGGTGCGGCTGCCTTTTGAACAAATGGGTGTACCCGTTGAAAAAAGTTTTCAGATGCATGATCTGGTGAGCGATGCCCGGTATCTGTGGCATGAGGGGCACAACTATCTGGAGATCGATCCCGGGGTGGTGCCGGTACAGGTTTTCCGCATCCGGCGGCGGATGCGCACGGAAAACGATTTTGATTATTTTATGTAACAGCAAAAGCAGCTATTAGCGGTTAGCTATTAGCTGTTAGCCACATAATATCAACCACTTGGCATACAACAGGTAAGCATCAGAAAATGAAATTTCCAATAAAAAGCAAAGGCTATGTAACTGCCTGTTATCTTGACGCTAACAGCTAACAGCTAACAGCTAACAAAAGGACAGCAATCTTATGGCAAAACCCACACCGCAACCGCAAAATGATCCGCTGTGGTACAAAGATGCCGTTATTTATCAGCTTCACATCAAGACGTTTTATGACAGCAACGGGGATGGTATCGGTGATTTTAAGGGCCTTACCGCAAAACTGGGGTATCTGCAGGAACTGGGGATCACCGCACT
>DATFJY010000281.1:0-5976 GCA_035268905.1 Desulfotignum sp. | reverse complement strand
TTTGTTCAGGCCAGTTTTTCCAATGCCGCATGAATAAAGCCCGGCAGATCATTGGGATTTCTGCTGGTCACAAGATTGCCGTCCGTGACAACTGCCTCATCTACAAATGTTGCGCCCGCATTTTTAATGTCCTGAATAATGGAGGTAAAGCCGGTCAATATCCTGTCCTGAATCACATCCGCTGAAATCAACAGCTGCGGGCCGTGGCAGATGGAAAAAACCGGTTTGTCTTTTTCCATGAAATCCCGGACAAACGCCACAGCTCCCGGATGGGCACGCAGCTGATCCGGTGAATAACCCCCGGGGATGAGAAGCGCATCAAAATGGTCTGCACCGGTCTGGTTTACGCTTTGATCAATCACTACCGGGGTTTGTTGTTTTTTGCCTTTTACGGTTTTTCCCTTTTCAAGTCCGACATGGATAATGTCATGCCCTTTTCCCCTGAACTCACTGACAGGTTCGGTGTATTCTGAATCTTCAAACCAATCATCTATAATCACCGCTATCTTGCTCATTTTTTTATCCTTTCCCGGCATTTTCATGCCGATACTGTAGTTATCTTTTCTATTGTAAAAGAATGTTTTTTTTCGACAATACACGAAAATCTGTATTTTTTCATTGCCCGGGCTGTATACGCAAACAAGCGGCACAACGCTTACATATACAATACAGGATATGCGAATTGGAAATACATGATTTCCCTCATGGTGTTTCTCTCCGGGATGGGATAAAATACGGTTTAAAATAAAGAATCATAATCAAGATTGGCACCTACATGGAAATCAAGGAGAATCTCATGGAAAAAGATAACATCTTAACAAACGGTGCGTTTGAAAGAACCTTTATGCCCACCATGCAAGGATCCTTAGAAAGAGAAAACCCGTATACGGACACCGGCATTTATCTGGATGAAGAAGACATCGCAAATGCGCTTTGCCTGGTAGACCTCATGATCAATAAAAAAAGTCTGTGAATACATAACTGATTCTATTTCGCATGTACCAGGCCTGATTGCATACTTATTAGCTCTGAGTTCCCAGTTGCCCTGCCAATATATGCAGTATATTACCCATAACCCGGAGTATTGATTATGCAGACCTATAAGACCGTGGAAGAAATTGTCGATTTTCTGGAAACCTATCATCAACAGTTACACAATTATTTTTTGAAATACCGAAATACGGTGAATTCCGAACGGCTGCAAATGCTGCTTGACTACATCAGCCGTCACGAAAAAAACATTCAGAGGGTACTTGAGACCATTCAAGAAAAAGATCGGGATATCATCCTGAAAACCTGGATTCAGTTTGTCCCTTTTACTGAAACTATCCTGCCCGAAGAACAATTGACAAATCGAAAACAAAATATCGACAGCATTATGCAACAGGTATTTGAACTGGATGACAACCTGATACGGTTTTACGACAAAATGATTCGCCAGACAGGCATACCCGGACCGGTCAAGGGATTTTTTCAGCACCTGATCACCCTGGAGGAAACACAAAAGACCCAGGTTGCCAAAGCAGCCCAGCAGATAAAAGCCCTTTAGTGCCTTACTCCTCAGCTCCTGTCAACAAAACAAGAAAATGAGGAAGGGCTTTTGGGTTGCGGGTTTCCCGCGTTAGATATGGTCATCAGAAATCTTCTTGATGCTTGTTCAATAGATTTGTATATTCACCTTAGAAAAGAAAAGAAGCCGGCCAATAATACCGGCTTTACGCAATACACAGATGGTTGCGGCGAAACTTTTCCACATCAGGAGGCACAATGCCCGATTTATTGGGAATCGATCTTGGGGGCACAAAGCTTGATTTTCTGCTGGCAACAGAAGACGGCACTTTTCGGTATGAAAAACGATATGACAGCCCTTTCAAAAAAACCGGAAAAAAAATTGCCGGCGGGAATGCTGAAGTACTGGTTGATACCATTTTGACAGACATACCCCAAAAAGAAAGGGTTTCCGCTTATATTGCAGCGTGTGAAGCACAATTTTTAAAAGAAGCAGGCAAAGAAACCGGCAGATGCGATATTGCAGGCAAAGGGGTAAGCCTTTGCGGCAGAACCTGGAAGCAAAAAGCAAATATCCTGATAGCCGGCGGCAACACTCCCATGCGGTTTGCCTCTCCGTCAAGCTTTGGCAAACCCGGCATTAAGGTTATGACCACCAGATCAGACTGCCCGGTTACCGCCGCCAATGACGGCAAAGCCGCAGCCACGGCCCAGGGCATTTATTATAAGGTGACCCATGGCATTGCGCCTGAAGAAACCGCTTATGTTATCCTGGGAACCGGTTTTGGATGCGGCATCCCGGGCTGTGACATACCGGCGGAGATCGGCCATATCCCGGTTGGCTTTATGCCCAAAGCGCTGTGGCAGACCTGCGGATGTACAGCAGGTCATCCCACCGCTTGTGCGGAAAACTATGCATCAGGCAGGGGGATTTCCAATTGTGCCCGGATACTGCTGTCACTCAGGGATGATCGGGTTCTCAAAGACATCTCATACTGTTTGGACCGGCAGGGCATTTTTCCTGATCTGTCTGGTCTGGCGGCAGCCTCCAGGCTCAGAAACCATTCCCGGACGGATGCGAAAACCGTTATGGATTATGCAAAAAACAGGGCAGACGGCCTGGCGGTTTTTATTGCAGATCTTGCAGCACAAGTAACCGCAGATGCCGCCATTACCATTGCCCAGCTGTTTGGTCTGCAGCGTATCGGCATTGGCGAAAGTGTGGCCCGCTTTAATCCCTGGCACGTGGACAATATTGCAAAAAAAGTGGCCGATCGTACCAAAGACAGCAACATGCTGACACCACCGTTGAAAGTGGAGTTGACGCCCATACACAACCCTGCCAAATATGGGGCACTGTCCCTGGTGGTGCCGGCATCACACCATGCAATATGGGCAGAAAAAATGGCCGCATCCCGACACAAGGATTTGCCGGCCGGATCATAAAGGATTATAAAAAGGATTATCCATGACCATACGCACAAACGGTATCCTCCTGCACATAACCAGTCTTCCCGGCAGATACGGTATCGGTGATCTGGGACCGGCTGCCTATGGATTTGCCGATTTTCTGTCTGCAACCGGCCAGCAGATCTGGCAGGTGCTGCCGCTGAACCCTGTTGACCCCCAAAGCGGTTCTCCCTACAGCAGCCCGTCAGCCTTTGCAGGCAACCCATTGCTGATAAGTCCGCACTCTCTTGTCCGTGCCGGTTTGGTGACTGTGGAAGAAACCCTGCCCCGACAGCCATTTTCCGATAACCGTGTTGATTATCCTTCGGTTGCCGAACATAAGCACACCCTTTTCCAGCTGGCGTTTGACCGCCTGGAACAACAGGGAAAAACCCTTGTGGGCTTTGACCGGTTCTGCGCCCGGCAAAAGACCTGGCTGGAAGCGTATGCCATTTACATGGCCATCAAAGAACATTTTAACCAGGATAGCTGGCTGCAATGGCCCCACCCCTTACGGGACCGGCACCCGGATGCCCTGGCCGAGATGCAGGACAGACTGGCCGGACAGATCAGATTTCATAAATTTGTACAGTTTTTGTTTTTCCGTCAATGGCAGGCACTCAAAAAATACTGCAATACCCGCAATATCCGCCTGTACGGAGATCTTCCCATCTATATGCCATTTGACAGCGCTGATGTCTGGAGCTGCCCTGGGCAATACAAACTGGATGAAAACAAATCACCGACAAAAGTGTCAGGGGTCCCACCGGATTACTTCAGTGATACCGGTCAGCTCTGGGGCCATCCGGTTTACGACTGGCAATACCTGCAGAAAAACGATTACACCTGGTGGCTCCAGCGGTTTGCACACAACTTTGAGATGTTTGATGTGGTGCGCATCGATCATTTCAGGGGGCTGATTGCATACTGGGAGGTTGCAGCCTCGGCAAAGACAGCTGTTGACGGGGAGTGGGTACAGGTACCGGGCGAAGATTTTTTCACCCGCTTAACCATGCGGTTCGGGCGGCTGCCGGTCATTGCCGAAGATCTCGGCACGATCACCCCGGATGTCCATGAATGCATGCGCAGATTTCAGTTGCCCGGCATGCGGGTGCTGCAATTCGCCTTTGGTGATGATTTCCCCCACAGCGCCTTTTTGCCCCATCACCATATCCGAGACTGTATCGTTTACACCGGCACCCATGACAACAACACGATCCGCGGCTGGTTTGAACAGGAACTCACCGACCAGGCAAAGACCCGGTTGCAGCGCTACCTGGGAAGCCATATCTCCAAAGAAAACATACACTGGCAAATGATGCGCCTGGCCATGATGTCTGTGGCTGGTACAGTGATCATCCCGCTCCAGGATATTCTGGGCTTAGGCCCTGATGCCCGCCTGAACAACCCGGCTGGTGCACAGGAGAACTGGCAATGGCGGCTGCCAAAAAACAGTTTGACAAAACAGCATGCCGGGTGGCTGAAAAAAACCACGGCCACCTATGGCCGCTGCAGGGCGGCAACCATCAGAAATCTTTGAGGAACCGCTCCCCGGAAGACTGCCTGGCAGCTGCTGCAAATGTTTCCAGGCTCTGTTCCAGCGCTGTCAGCTCCAGGGTGTCGCCCAGATACAGATCATCTTTTCCCATATTTTCAAAAGCTGTCACAACATCCATGACAGTCAGGCACTCAATGTCCCGGGCCGGGGTAAAGCCGGGTTCAGGGGCACTCACCTTGAAGAGAATGCGGCTGTGTACCATTTTTTCCATGAAAACCGATGTTATGTCCGCAGACAGGTTGAGATGGGCGGCAACTGATAAGGATGTCACCGGTGCCCTGCCCTGGGCAAACCGGTTCACACAAAAAACCGCTATCCTGAGAAAAATCAGTTTTTTCACCCGAACACTGATATGCGCATATTCCGGGTCATCTGTCTGAAGTATATCAAAATGCTCCCAGACAAAGGAGATCTCAGCGCCGAACAGCACAATGGTCCAGGACGCCTTCAGCCATAACAAAAACAACGGTATGGCTGCAAAACTACCGTAAATGGCATTATAGGTGGAGACCCCCACCTGGAATTGCAGATAGGCTATCTGGGCCAGCTGAAAAATGGTGCCGGCAATGACACCTCCGGCCAGAGCGGCCCGAATATTCACATTTTTATTGGGTATGAACATATAAAAAAAGGTAAATACCATCCAGACAGTCACAAAGGGAAGGATGTTCAACCCAAAAGAAAGCAGACGGCCCAGACTGACAGGAAGGTCAAGGATTACCATGAATTTTTCCAGATAACCGGTGACAAAAATGGTGGCACTGCCGGAAAAAATCACCACCAACCCGGCAGCCATGGCAATGGAGATATAATCGGTTATTTTGCGGATCAGCAGGCGGTTTCCCCTGACCCGCCAAATCCTGTTGAATGTATCTTCCATGTGGCCCATCATCTTGATCAGCGCATACATCAAAAAAATGATGCCCAGCACCGCCATGAGCCCGCCTTTGGTTCTTTCCAGCAGATTGACGGAAAAGGTCAGAACATTCTGGATGATCTGTTCCTGGCCGGCAAACAAAGACAGTATCCGGGTTTCAAGATATTTCTGGAAACCAAATCCCTTGGCAATGCCGAATGCCATGGCCATGACCGGTACAATGGACAACAGCGTATACAGGGTTAAGGCCGATGCCTGCAGGCTGCACCGGTCCCGGACAAATTCCCTGAAGGAAATCCGGAAAATACCATATCCGTCATGCCAGTATCTGTTCAGGACGTTTTTGATTATTGTTCCCCTTCAGCGCCTGGCAATAATCCAGACGGCATGCACGATGCCGGGGATATACCCCAGAAGTGTCAAAAGAATGTTCAACCAGAAGGCCCCGCCAAATCCCACCTGTAGAAATACGCCGAGCGGTGGCAGAATAATCGCAACCACAATTCGAATCAGATCCATTATTCTTTCTCCTTATTTGAACCGCTTTCTGTTCGTAAGGGGTTAATTCAAGTTTTCATAGCCG
>DATFJY010000280.1:0-5718 GCA_035268905.1 Desulfotignum sp. | reverse complement strand
CGGACACCTATGTGCTCAAAGAAGCCAGCGTGGCCATTCCTGACACTCCGGCACAGGTGGAGGAGATCGATTTCAAGGCCCTGAAGATCAAAAAAACCGACTGGGCCCTGGCATCGCTGGCCGTGCTGGCCAGACAAAAACGGGTGCTCAACAAAGATATGCTTGTATTTGCCCTGAAATCACGGTTTAATGAAAAGGTGTTCAACCTGTCCATGGAGACAGTGGAAAAAATTTTGTAACCACCTTCAAACACCCGGATACGGGGACAGGATCCCAGGGGCGCCATGACAAAACCGGACAGCTTACCCGGAACAGCGGCTGAACCATCGGACAGGCCCCTACCCCCTGCCCTCCTGCTCCGGGTGTTTCTGCCCTTTGCCGGCGGGTATTTTCTCTCCTACCTGTTCCGGGTGGTCAATGCCGTGATCGCACCGGACCTGACAGCAGATGTTGGGGTGGACCCTTCCCAGCTGGGCCTGCTGACCGCCACCTACCTCATTGCATTTGCCGCATTCCAGCTCCCTTTGGGTATACTGCTGGACCGGTTCGGCCCCAGGACAGTGGAAGCGTCCCTGCTGGTATTTGCAGCAGCCGGTGCCGCTGTATTCGCCTTGTCCAATACCCTCACCGGCCTGATCCTGGGCCGGGCCCTCATCGGGTTCGGGGTGTCTGCCTGCCTGATGGCGGCATTTAAATCCTATGTGATCTGGTTTCCGGGCCCTGTCTTGTCCCGGATCAACGGATTCCAGATGGCTGCCGGCGGCCTGGGGGTACTGGCAGCCTTCACCCCGGTGGAATTTGCCTTGAGATTCACCGACTGGCGGGGGGTATTCCTGGGTCTGGGGGGTCTGTGTGTCCTGATGGCGGTGGCGGTGTTCACGGTGGTACCGGAATCGGACAAAAAACCGGTTCCCGAGCCTTTTTCCCGGCAGATCCAGGGAGTTGCCCAGGTATTTAAAAGCCGTTTCTTCTGGCGGATTGCGCCGTTGACCATGCTGTCCCAGGCCGGATTCATGGCTGTCCAGGGCCTGTGGGCCGGCCCCTGGCTGCGGGATGTGGCATCCCTGGACCGGGCAGGAGCTGCCCGCTGCCTGTCCATATCCGCCCTGGCCATGATTGCCGGTTTCATTTTCCTGGGATTTGTCACGGAAAAACTGGCCCAGAAAGGCTTCCCGGCCCTGTACTCCGCCGTATCCGGTATGACGGTCTTCAGCGGTGTAGTGGCCCTGATGACCTTTGGCGCTCCTTTGTCCCCCCGGGTATTGATGGGATTGTTCGGATTTTTCGGCACTGCCGGGATCCTGTCCTACACCGCCCTGACCCTGGGCTTTCCCGCCCGCCTGTCAGGCCGGGTCACCACCAGCATCAATCTGCTGGTCTTTCTGGGTGGATTTGCCCTGCAATGGGCCATGGGGGCGGTGATCAACCAGTGGGAACCATCCGGGCACGGCCCGTATGATCCGGCCGGATACCAGGCCGCCTTTCTCATGGTACTGGGCCTACAGGTGCTGGGGCTGGCCTGGTTTTTCATCTCCCCGCTGCTGAAAAACCGGTCGTCAGATTATGTACACTGAGATGCTCTACACATCCCGTGTAGGAATCTTATTCTCAAAATAGCGAAACGTTACGACCAGGATACCGGTCAGACACAGATAGATCAGCGCCAGCAACAGCATGGGCTCGTAAACAATATAGGTTTCCTGGCGGATTTTGGATACCACGGCATAGAGGTCGACCACCGTTATCGTGGCCAGCAGCGGCGTTGATTTCAGCTGCAGGACCACTTCACCGGTAAGGGTCGGCAACGCCCGGTGCAGGGCCCGGGGCAGCCAGATACGCCGCACCATGGTAAACCGGCCCATTCCATAGGCACGTGCCGCCTCCAGTTCACCATGGGGCACCCCGGCAAATGCGCCGCGCATGACCTCTCCTTCATACCCGGCAAAAGAAACGGTCAATGCCAGGACCCCGTATGGCCAGGCTTCCCTGAGATAGGGCCATAGCATTGAATTCCGGATTTCAGGCACCTGGGGAAACAAAGAGCCGACCCCATAGTAAATCAGCCACAATTGCAGCAGCAGGGGTGTGCCCCGGATAATCGTACAAAACCCTTTGCACAACAGGGCCGGCAGTTTTGGACCTGTCACCTGAATAAGGCCCAGGGGGACCGCCAGAAGCATCCCCAGGATACAGGTGGAAACCAGCATCACCAGGGTGATCCAGACACCGGCAAGCAGATCGCCGTAATAATTGGGCAGCCAGTCCCACCGCATGGTGGTTGCAATGATGGCAACGAGGGCCCCAGCAATGGCCAGCAGGATAATGCGGTGTGGTGTGAAAAAAGATTTCATGGTTTACCCCACATCCGGCATCCCCCTGCAGGCACGCCGTTCGATCATTCGAATGCCGACGTTGGACAGCAAAGTGACCGTCAGGTACAAGAACCCGGCCGTACTGAAAAACAAAAAATAGGCTTTGGTGGCGCCGCCGGCCTGGCGGGTGGCAAGGGTCAACTCCATGAACCCGACAACCGCCAGTAACGCCGTATCTTTCGTGGCGATCAACCAGAGATTGGAGAGCCCGGGAATGGCATGTGGCAGCATCGCCGGCAGAATGATGCGCCGGAGAAGCAGCCCCGGACCCATCCCGTAAGCACGGCCCGCTTCTATCTGCCCCGGGTTTATGGCCTTGATCGCCCCGCGAAGCACCTCGGTGGAATACGCGCCCTGAACGATGCCGATCACGGCAATCCCGGCCACCAGTCCATTGATATCAATGGGCCGGGATCCGAACAGCAACAGCAGGCGATTCACCAGATCCGACCCGGCATAAAACAAAAGCACGATCAGCACCAGTTCGGGTATGGCCCGGATGACGGTGGTATACACATCCAGAAGATCACGCATCACAGGCCCGCCGTACAATTTGCCAAAAGAGCCCCCGATCCCGATCAACAGGCCCAGAAAATAACCGCCGAATGCCACGGTCAAGGACATGGCCAGGCCTTTGAGCAGCAGGCCGCCCCATCCGGGCGGTGACAGGGCAAGCAGTTCCAGAGCAGTCATGGACAGCTTTCCTTTTTTTCGCCTGTCCGGGCCTTGCCGTTAGTCACCGTATACATCCACCTTGAAATACTTTTGGGTAATTTCCTGGTATATGCCTTTTTCCCGGATACCTTTGATGGCGGCATTGATTTTTTCCTTGAGCGCCTCATTTCCCTTGCGCAAACCGACACCTATACCCCGGCCCAGAATGGCCGGATCTGAGATTGCCTTGCCTTTCAAATCACAGCAGGCCCTGCCTTCTTCGCTTTCCAGGAATTCGGCCATGGCCAGGGAGTCTGCCTGGGTGGCATCAAGCCGTCCGGACACGAGATCCTGGTTGATTTCGTCCTGGGTGGGGTACTGCTTGACTTTGGTATCTTTGTAGTGCTTTTCCGCATAAGCGGCATGGGTGGTGGCGGTTTGCACCCCGAGGACCTTGCCTTTGAGCCCCTGGGGAGTGGCCGCGAACGCCATGTTTTTGTTGCCCACCACATAGGCGGGCGTATTGTAATATTTATCGGTGAAATCAATGGTTTTCAGGCGTTCTTCCGTAATGGACAAGGAACCCATTATCAAATCTATTTTTTTGGACACCAGTGCCGGTATGATGCCGTCCCATGCGGTGGGTGCCAGTTCGCAGTTCAGCCCGGCCTCCTGGCACACCGCATCGATTATTTCCACTTCCCACCCGGTCCAGTTGCCGGAAGCATCCGGAACAGTAAACGGCGGATAGGGTTCAGCGGCAAATCCCACCCGGATCGTATCATCGGCAGCAGATACCGTGCCGGCACAAAAAGCGATCATTACAGCCATCAGGAACAATTGTTTTACGCGTTTAGCCATTTTCATCTCCTTTACTGTTGTTATGGTATATGTTGTGTTCGACTATTCCATCGAACTGATAAACCGTTTTAGATTCATGGATTCCGGTGCTCCGAAAAGGGATTCCGGATCCCCTTCTTCTTCAATAACACAATTGTTCAGAAAGATAATCCGGTTGGCCACCTCCCGGGCGAACTTCATTTCATGGGTGACCAGGAGCATGGTACGGCCCTCTTTGGCAAGATCCCTGATGACCGACAAGACCTCTCCGATCAGCTCGGGATCCAGTGCGGATGTGGGTTCGTCAAACAGCATGACCTCCGGTTCAATGGCCAGAGCCCGTGCAATGGCGGCCCGCTGCTGCTGACCCCCGGAAAGAAACGCGGGATAGGTTTCCCGCTTGTCAGACAGGCCGACCCGTTTGAGCAAAGCATCTGCCATGGCCTCTGCCTCGGCTTTTGGTTTGCCCAGCACATGAACCGGCACCTCGATGACATTTTCCAAAAGGGTCATGTGCTGCCACAGATTAAAACTCTGAAACACCATGGCCAGCCGGGTGCGGATCCGCCGGATCTGCTCCTTGTTGGCCGGTTTTAACCCACCTTTGCCGTCGCTTTTCATCTTGATTTCTTCTTCATGGACTTTAATGCTGCCGCTGGTAGGTGTTTCCAGCATATTGACGCACCTGAGCAGGGTGGACTTTCCCGAGCCGCTGCCGCCGATGATGGCAATGACGTCTCCCTGGCGGGCAGTAAAGGAAATCCCTTTGAGCACCTGAACCGAATCAAATGATTTGTGAAGGTCTATGACTTCGATCACTTTTGTCGCTTCCGTGCCAGATGGGACCATTATTTCCCTCTCAATATTGTTGAACAATTTTTGATAAACAAAGCTATTATACTTCTATAGCACTGTCAAGGAAAAATATCGGCAGAGGGATTCTCAGATACGCAGCGGGATGCCGTCCAGCCATGACAGGCTTTTGGCCCACCGGCCCAGGGCGGTATCCTTGACCGATGCCATCAACAATCGCTCCATACCAAACCCCATGCCCACCCAGGTGTCGGTGATGTTCCAGGCTGCATCCAGGGGATGGGGCCCCATGGCGCCGGAGCCCAATTCCAGGCCGGATGGATGGGCCACCAGGTCCAGGGTGGTGCCGTACACTGCTGAAGTTTCCTCCTCAAAACGGATATCGCCTGCCTTGGCGGTGCGGGCGACCATGCCTGCCAAAGCTTTGAGCCGATCGGTGCGGCCTGGTTCAGGCGTCCCCATTTCCACCAGATTGAGCATGGTAAATTCATTGCTGTGGCAGGCCCCGTCCGATTCTTTCCGGAAGCAGGATCCGGTTTCATAAAACCGTACCGGCCGGAAATCCAGGCGGGAAAAATCTGTCATCAGGCTGTACAGGCCCGGTGCCAGCATGGGCCGCAGGCATCGGGTGTCATCAATCCAGAATATCTGGTCCTGCAGCGGGTGGGTGTGGTCAATTCCCATTTTTGCCAAGGCATGTTTGGTGATAATGGTGGGGGTGGACACCTTTGCAAATCCCTGATCTTGCAGCAGTTTGTCAAGATCCTTCTCCAGTTGTGAAAACCGGGTTGGCCGGCGGCACATCAGCCGGCTTGTCAGTGCGGCACGAAGCGCTTTTACCTGTTTTTTTTCAATGGTCTGGAACGTCTGGTTTCTTTCGGCAAGGCTGTCAAATTCCTCAGCCAGCCCGCCGGCATCAATTCCCAGGGTTTTCAATCGGGCGGTCTGGGTGTCTGTCCAGTACATTTTTGTCATCTTTCGATCCTTGACCGGTTTACAAAAAAAGGGACACCGCCATGACCGCCACCCCGATCTCCAG
>DATFJY010000279.1:0-17267 GCA_035268905.1 Desulfotignum sp. | reverse complement strand
TCACCTGCCTACATGATTTCCATGGGCAACCAGACAGATCTCACTTTAGGGGATATGGTGCAGTATTTTACAGACTGCAGTCGGGTGGATGTCATTGCCGTGTATGCGGAAGGGTTTACCGACCTGGATGGCCTGGCATTCTGCCGGGCGGTGCAGGGGGCGGTGCTGGCCGGCAAAGAGGTGGTGTTCTACAAAGCCGGGCGGACCCCGGAAGGAAAGGCAGCCACCGGCAGTCACACCGCTTCTCTGGCCGGGGATTACATGGTGTGTGAAAGCAGTGTTTCCCAGGCCGGGGCTATTGTGGCCCGCAGTTTTACCGAGTTCCAGGACCTGATGCTCCTGGCGGAAACCCTGAGCCGCAAAACCATCCAGGGAAACCGCCTGGCTGCTGTGAGCGGGGCTGGTTTTGAGGCGGTGGGCATGGCAGATTCCATCCAGTCTGATGATTATGCCCTGGCCCTTTCCCGGTGTGATGACAACACCTGGCACCAGGTGGCGCAGGTGTTGAAAAACAAGGGCCTGTCTTCCCTGGTGACCCTGTCCAATCCCCTGGATATCAATCCGGCAGCAGATGATGAGGCCCATGCCCTGATCTGTGAGATTCTGGCCAAAGACCCCCATGTGGATGCGGTTATCCTGAGCCTGGACCCTTTGTCTCCTGCCATGAAAACGCTGGACAAAACACCCGTTGCCGCCTTTGATATGCACCAGACGGACAGTATCCGGCAGCTGATGTCAGATTTGGTGCAGATAATTGATACCCCCATTGTGACAGTGGTGGACGGGGGCAAACGCTACGACCCGCTGCGGGATGCCCTGATGGCAGCCGGGGTCCCGGTATTCCAGGTATGCGACCAGGCGGTTGCGGCCCTGGCCCTGTATATTCAAGGGCGGCTGCGGGCAGATGCCATCCGGTCCAATGCCGGCCTTATCACCTGAAACAGGAGTGCATATGGCAGATGTAACCTTGTCAAGCTGGGAGGATCGGCTGATCTCTCCTGAAAAAGTATTGCACCACATAAAGCCCGGTATGACGATTTTCATCGGCACCGGACCGGCAGCGCCCAGGACCCTGATAAAGACCCTGCTGAATGTGGATACCCGCAATATAAGGGATCTGGAACTGGTACAGCTGGCGGTTCTGGGGGATACTATCCTGTCGGTGGACAAGCTCAATGCCCCGAACCACCGGCTGAAAACTTTTTTTTCCGGGTATGTTGCCTGGGACTCTATCTCCTCCGGGCAGGTGGACTTGATCCCGGCCTATTACTCGGAGATACCCCGGATTATCAAATCCGGAAAACTGGATATCGATGTGGCCCTTGTCCAGATCACCCCGCCGGATGATGCCGGTTACTGCAGCCTGGGTGTGGCAGTGGATGTGGCCAGAGAGGCCATGGACCATGCATCCCTTGTGGTGGGGGAGATCAATACCAAAATGCCTTTTACCTATGGTGACACCTTTGTCTCCATTGATGATTTTGACCTGCTGGTCAGATCAGGGCGTGATCCGGTGCTGTATGCGCCGCCGGCGGTGACGGACCAGATGCGGCAGGTGGCAGCCAGTGTTGCTTCGGTGATCAAGGATGGCGATTGCTTGAGCTTCTCTTTCGGGCCGTTGTTTGAAGCACTGGTGCCTTTTCTGTCGGATAAAAAGAACCTGGGGGTCCATTCACTGTATTTTACCGATGCGTTGGCGGAACTGGTGAATTCAGGGGCTGTGACCAATTCACGCAAATCGCCTTTCCGGGGCAAATCCCTTGTTTCATATGCCTTAGGGACCAAAGAACTGCTGTGCTGGCTGGACAGAAATCCCCTGGTGGAATTTCAGGGCATTGACTGGGTGTGCAATGCCCGGTTTATTGCCAACAATCCCCAGTTCGTGGCCCTGTACGAGGGCTGGAAAGTGGATCTTCTGGGCAGTGTGGCGTTTCCCCTCAAAGGGGCAGTGATCACCGGTCCGGGTGAAGCCATTGATTTTTTCAAGGGAGCAGAGGCATCTGCAGACGGTGCCACTATCATCGGATTGCCCAGCAGGGATGAAAACGGCAACCCCAATATCCTGATCAGCCTCCAGAATTATGCCAATCAGCTCCGGTTGCGAGAATCCGTGCACATGATTGCCACAGAATACGGGGTGGCCAATCTGAAATGGCGGACCCTGCGGGAGCGGGCCCAGGCGCTTATAGACATCGCCCACCCGGACGACCGCCAGTTCCTGATTTCCCAGGCCAGGGAGCGCCAAATCATATATCCCAACCAGATTTTTCTTTCCGAGTCCGCCCATCTGTACCCCGCCCATATCGAGGAGACAAAGACCTTCAAAGGCGGGGCTGCGGTCCGCTTCAGGGCCATGAAACCCTCGGACGAAGAGGGCATGCGCCGTTTTTTCTACCGCTGTTCCAAAGAGATGATTTTTTACCGGTTTTTTTATTCCATCAAAACCATGGACCACGACAAAATGCAGACCTATGTGAACGTGGATTACCACAGGGAATTTTCCATTGTGGGGTTGGTGGTGGAAGGGGGAAATCAGAAAATCATTGCCGAGGCAAGGATGGTCAAGGATGAGCGGACCGCTTTCGGCGAGGTGGCCTTTCTCATCGATGAACGGTTTCAGGGTATCGGCATCGGCTCCTATCTGTTGTCCCGTCTGATTGAACAGGCCAGGAAAAAGGGGCTCAAGGGGCTGACCGCCGAGGTGCTCGCGGATAACCAGCCCATGATCAAGGTGTTTGAAAAAGCTGGCCTTCCGCTGGAAGCCAGCCTGGGCGACGGGATGTACCACGTCAAGCTCAGCTTCATGGAGTAATCCTGTTCATACCCGGTTTTTTTATATGAAAGTAGTGAGATATGAGGTTTGAGTAGTGAGAAAAAAATATCACATTAGCTTCTCAATACTCATAACTTTCATAATTAGTTGTGCCCGTCAGGGCATGGTCGTTATATGAAAGCCTGCAGCCCTCAGCCATCAGTAATTAGCTAACAGCTAACAGCTAAAAGCTAAAAGCTAATAGCTAAAAGCTAATAGCTAAAAGCTAATAGCTAAAAGCTGCCCTCTTTGTTGTGCCCGCCAGGGCATGGATGCTATTACGGTACCGCTTATATGGATGCATGATTCAAGTTTTTTTTACAGCTGCCGATATAAAAGCGAATCTTGTAACAATTAATGTCCAAGGAGACCTTCATGCACCCCACTGCCGGTATACCAGCCCCGCTGCAGGCACAATTGGGGGGCAAAAGCCCCCAGAACACAGAAACGTTCCAGCACAAAGCGTTTTCGCAAGTGGTGGAAAAAATGGAAGCCGGTCTGACCATTCAGACCCGGGAGGGGGATGTGGTCAGCCTCTCTTCAGAATCGTTTGCACAATTTGCATCTTCTGAATACAACAGCCGGGGAATTGTCCAGGCCCGGGACAGCATTGTCCACCAGAATTTTCATCAGCGCACCATCGCTTTGCATACTGAAGAATCCTTTTCCTTCAGTGTTCAGGGCGACCTCAATGAACAGGAACTGGCGGATATCGATGCCATCATCCAGGGCATTGACGGCATTATCGGACAGATGGCCGCCGGAAATATGGATGACGCTGTTTCACAGGCCCTGGAAA
The DNA here is from genome assembly GCA_035268905.1 of Desulfotignum sp. GTDB lineage: Bacteria > Desulfobacterota > Desulfobacteria > Desulfobacterales > Desulfobacteraceae > Desulfotignum. The sequence goes on along the minus strand of DATFJY010000279.1, from coordinate 13,656 downwards.
TGGACACGTTTGATTCCATATCCATGTATGCGGCTGATATCTCTTTTGCGCAGCAGTATGCATACCAGGAAACCATCCAGTCCGGTGGCAAAACAGATATGCCGGCCGCGTCTGGCCGGGGCCGGATGCATGACACACCCGTTCCCAAAAGCAGTGCATCCTTCACAGATAAGATGGCAAAATTTCTGGAAAAACAGCAGGACATGCCGGTGGCAAAAGCAGCCCCCGGTCTGGATGCCTTGTTCCGTCACCACCAGAAACAGCTGCCAAAAGCCCAGAATCAGGAAAGCCCATTGTCTCTGGCCCTGGAAAATGCAAGAAAGCAAATGGATCAACTGATTGCAGAAATGATGAAAGATAGTTTTGGCGATCAATTGGACCAGACAGCCTGACGGTATACCCTTTTTGGGGCAGGATTTATCGGATCACCCGAAATAAACCTGCTGGCCTGTATCCGCACCAAAAGCCGTCTGCTTTTCCAATATCCGGGATTGTTATGAGAGCATTTTCATTTTTTTGATCCGGACACCGGGGACCATATTACAATTTCCATATCCCGGACCTGATCGGGTCAATACCCGCATGATGTCAGCGACAAAAAACAAACGGTGCCGGTCGATTGTTACATGCTGACATACGTTTCAATGGGAAAAGCGATGTCTGGAAATGCCCGGAGAATTTTTTTGTCTTCCGTTATTAAGGGCAACTTGCTTTGCATTGCAATCGCCACAAACTCACAATCATACGATGACAAAATGCTGTTTTGAACGATGTTGAAAACCGCACCAAAATCTGAAATCGGCCTTGATACAACTAGGTCCATCGCCTCCTTGTAGATCGATTTGCATCCAGCAGCATCGATAAGGTTTTTACGCAGGTAGATGCCCAATACACTCATGAACTCATATCGCCATAAAAACGGTGAACTCCACTGGCTGTCCTTTAGATAAAGCGTTTCAGCAAGGGGGGTGTATGTATCATTGGGAATGAAAAGATAGCTGATGATATTGGTGTCCACAACTATCACGGCCTGCCCTCCTCGACCATTTCTTTCAATTGTTCCTGTGTGGGCTGGAATTCTTTAACGTTTATAGCCTGCCTCAATTTTCGTATCTCCGCCAGTCTCTGCTCAGTGGATTGTTCATTTTTCATATATTGAGAAAGGCTGTATATGATTTGGTTGTTGATGGACCTTCGTTCCTCTTCAGCCATTTTTTTAATATCCTGGTATAAAACATCAGGAATCTCACGGATGGTAATATTTGGCATGCTGCCTCCTTTTCGAAAGTTTTATTATGCAACTATTGGTTACAATATCACACTGCTCAGTGTCAGTCAACCTTGGGCATCTAAAAAAAAGGAACCGACGAACAAGCAAACAGTGACATGTAAAAAACGAGACAAACAGGAAAAAGTCCGGCAGGCAGGGACAATATGACATCGTCAATCATTATTGCTGCATTTTACCTGAAGATGGTCATTTGATTTTTATCAGAATGTTTTTGTTGGACGCTCTATTTTTTGAAAATGGCTTCCACCAGGTTGATGGCGTTTGTTTCAAAATTGCGGGACATGGTATGGGGAAAGAGCCGGGCGTTTTGGCCGAACACCAGGTGGGGGCCTAAGGGCCGGGGCGTTTTTTCATTTTTATTGGCAAATTTCCGCACTTTTTGCCAGTATCTGCAGCCGGCTTCGGTGGCATCCACATGGTGTTCCAAAGTAAATCCGGTCTTGAAAAGGTCTGCCGCCAGGGTATCCCAGGGTTCCAGAAAAGAGATATCCGCTGCATCAGCCCAGGGAACCGGCAGGGCCAGTGCCGCATTGTCACCCTGCACAATTTCGTGAAGCATCAGGATGCCGCCGGGTGCAAGTACCCGGAAAAATTCCTGCAACGCTGCCGGTTTGTCCGGTATGTTCATGAGAATGTGCTGGCACAGCACTGCATCAAAGGTGTTATCATCCCAGGGCATATCCAGGATGGTGCCTGTCTGAAACCGTACTTTTTCCGAAAGACCGGACCGCTGGGTCAGCATTTGTGCCGCAGCGATATAGGGGGCGGACAGGTCGATGCCCGTGACCCGGCATCCGCGGGTTTCTGCCAGCAACCGGGAAGATCCCCCCAGGCCGCAGCCGGCATCCAGGATATGAAAATCCGGGGTGATGGCGGTTTTCTCCACCAGTGCCAGGGTGGCCCGCATGCCGCCGGTGTGGAGCTGGTCCACCAGTGCCAGATCCTTGGTGTGAAGCGGTTCTGTATCAATGCCGGCAGCTGTCAGGCCGGCATTGATGTTATGTATCAGGTCCGGGGCATTATAATGGTTGCGCAGGCGGGTTTCCATGGGAAAAAACCTTGCTTACTATGGATTATGGCATTTGGCGTGAGCCTGTTTCTTATATCAATAGGAAAAAAGCGATCAATCCAGCTGCGAAGATCTATATATGGGCACGAAAGGGGGCTGGCAGAACAGATCCAGCCCCTTTTGTGCGCTTTGTATTCAAGCTTGCAGTTCGGGATGATTGGCAAAGAAATCAAGGGCTTCCGGATTTTTCAGGGCATCCTTGTTTTTCACCTCTTTGCCTTCGATCATTTTTTTCACTGCCAGTTCCACTTTTTTCATGTTCAGGGTATAGGGAACATCCGGACAGGCAATGATTTTGGCCGGCACATGCCGGGGAGACGCATTGGCCCGGATATCGGCCCGGATCTTTGCCGTAAGTTCCTCGGTGAGGTCATACCCGTCGGCCAGCTGCACAAACAAAATGACCCGTACATCATTGTTCCATGACTGGCCCACTACAACGGAATCTGCCAGTTCCGGCATGGCATCCAGGCGGCGGTAAATCTCTGCTGTGCCGATGCGGACCCCGCCCGGGTTCAGTGTCGCGTCGGAACGGCCGAACATGATCACCCCGCCTCTGGGGGTGACCTTGATGAAATCCCCATGGGTCCAGATTCCGGGAAACTGGTCATAATAGGCGGAATGGTATTTGGAGCCGTCCGCATCCCCCCAGAAATAGATGGGCATGGAGGGAAACGGCGCTGTGCACACCAGTTCCGCCTGCTGGTCCGTCACCGGCTTCCCGGTGTCATCATAGGCATAGACCGCCATGCCCAGTCCCCTGCACTGAAGCTCTCCGGTATACACCGGCCCCATGGGGTTGCCCAGGGCAAAGCAGCCGTTCAGATCGGACCCGCCGGAAATAGAGGCCAGCTGCAGGTCGGATTTGATATGGTCGTAAATGAACTTGAAGTTTTCATCCGACAGGGGAGACCCGGTGGAGAGCACCGATTTAAGCGGGGTCAGGTCAAACTGTTCCTTGGGTTTGACCCCGGCGTTTTTCAACGCTTCAATATACCCGGCACTGGTGCCGAACACCGTGATCTTTTCATCCTGGGCCATGCGCCACAAGGCATCAGGCCCCGGGTGGAAGGGATTGCCGTCGTACAGCACCAGGGTGGCGCCCACAGACAGGCTGGCGGTGAGCCAGTTCCACATCATCCACCCGCAGGTGGTGAAATAAAAAATGACGTCCTCTTTTTTCAGATCGGTGTGGAGCACCAGCTCCTTTTTCTGGTGGAGCAGGACCCCGCCGATGCTCTGGACCATGCATTTGGGCAGGCCTGTGGTGCCCGACGAATACATGATGTACAACGGATCGTCAAAGTCCATCTGGACAAAATCGATCTGTGTTGCGGCCGGGTCCTTGAAATCCGCGTAATGCACTGCATTGGGCAGGGCGCTGATGTCCGGTTTCTCACTGATATAGGGCACCACCACGATTTTTTCAATGGAGGGCAGTTCCGCCACGATGCCGGCGATACGTTCGATGGAGGACAAGGGTTTGCCCTTGAAAAAATACCCGTCTGCGGTGAACAGCACTTTGGGGCGGGTCTGGCCGAACCGGTCCAGGACCCCTTTTATGCCGAAATCCGGCGAGCAGGAGGACCACACCGCCCCCAGACTGGCGGCGGCCAGCATGGCAATGATGCTTTCCGGCATGTTGGGTACAAATCCCACCACCCGGTCACCAGGTCCCACGCCCATGGCTTTGAGAGATGCCGCGGTTTTGGCCACCTCGTCATAAAGCTGGTTATAGGTCAGGGTCCTTCGCACCGCATCTTCACCTCTGAACACCAGGGCGGTTCTGTCGTCCCTGCATCTGAGCAGGTTTTCGGCAAAATTGAGTTTGCTGCCCTTAAAAAATGTTGCCCCGGGCATTTTGTCCTTATCCTGGATCACTTTTTCATAGGGGACAGAGGCCTTGATATCCAGAAAATCCCAGGCTGTGGCCCAGAAATCCTCCAGGTTTTCCACGGACCACTCCCACAGCTGGGGGTAATCGGTGAAATGTTTGTTGTATTTTTCATTTACTATGGTCATGAACCGGTACATATTGGTGGATTTGATCCGGTCCTCGGATGGTTCCCACAGTTTTTCGGGCATTGTTTGCACCTCCTTGATTGTTAAAAAAGCACTTATTCATAGAGAACCGCAAGTATGGTTGCTTTATCGGTTTTGGCCGTCAGGTAATGGGGGGTGGTGGACAGGTAATAGGCGGAATCCCCCGGGGACAGGTCATAGGATTCCTTGGCAATGGTGAGATTGGCCACCCCGTCCAGTACATAGATGAACTCCTCTCCGTTGTGAACAGAGATCTCTTTTTCCTCGGCTTTTTCCAGCTGCACGATCAAGGCTTCCATGTGGCGGCCCTGGACTTCCGGGGCCAGGCTCATGTAGGAATACACGCTTTTTTTGCTGGCTTTGGAGGCGGACCTGGACACGGGCCTGCGTTCGTTTTTCCGGGTAATGGAGTACAGTTTGGTGCCCATGCCGGACACCAGTCTGCCCACGGCCGCATCCAGTGCCTTGGAAAGTTTCATCACCATACCCAGCTGGGGTTTTTCCCTGCCGTTTTCAATATCTTCCAGCCGGGCCACCTCAAAACCGGTGAGATCGGACAGGTCCTGGAGTGAGATGCCCCGCTCCTGCCGCAGCTGCCGGATCCGTTTTCCCACCTCATCCACGGACGTGTCATCACCGCCTGCAATATCGCCGGTGAGGTCTTCAAAATAGTCCACGTTGATATGGGGGATTTTGTCTTCCTTTTCCATTGCATCTCCTTTGTTTAAAGGGTTATTCCGGAAACTTCTGATCCGGTGCCTCTCCCAGTTTTTCCTTGCGTTTTGCCAGACCGGGCCGGGCATATTCCATGTGGCCTTCCTTCAGGGTCCGGCCGTTGATGATGGCTTCGCTGCGCAGCTTATGTCCCACGGTTTTTTCCAGCTGTCTGCCCAGCCACAGGATCCGGTCCACATCATACCCATGTTCTATACCCATTTCATCGATTTGTACAAGGGTATCTTCCAGACACACCAGGCCCACATACCGGGGATCATCATAATAATAGTCCCCTGTGCCCTTGATGGGCCGGTCATCCAGAAAATTGGCCGGCTGGCCCCCCAGCCCCCCCAGGGTGCATTCAAAGTGACAGATGCCTGCCTGGAGGGCCGCCAGTGTGGAGGCGGCCGCCACCCGTTTGGTTTCATGGAAATGGGCAATGTGCAGGGAGGTGTCCGGGATCTCATCCAGGATCATGGAAAAATACCGGTACACCTCCGGGGCGGAGGCGGATCCGTCGTGGTCGGCATGCTCGATGTCCGATGCCCCGATATCCAGCCAGTGTTTGGTGAACGTGACCGCATCTTTGAGTTCCGTGGCCCCGCCGATGGGAGACCCCCAGATGGTGGACACGGTGCCGCACATTTTGATGCCTGCATCGCGGCATTTTTGGATACAGCGTTCCGCCTCTTTCCAGTAATCGGGCAGGGTGGTGCCGGAGTTGGCAAAATGGTGCTCTTCTTCAGTGGAGACCATCATCAATACCCGGTCCGGGCCGACCCCGCGTTTTTTGAGCTCTATGGCCCGGTCAACGGACGGTTCCCTGATGGTGATGGCGGTCAGGGTCACATCCTTCATGTCAATGCCTTTTTTGGCGGCCCGGGACACAAAATTGTCCGACCGCAGGTGTGCCAGCAGTTCTTCTGCATCGGCAAACTGGGGCATGTTCCTGGGGTTGCCCAGGTTGGTGACCTCGATGTTGCGGCATCCGGCAAATATCAGTTCCTCCAGATAGGTGATCTTGGCCGGGGTGGAGATGAATTTTTCCAGGTGCTGGAATCCGTCTCTGACCGTGATATCACCGATGGTCACTTTCTTTGGCATTCTGGGAAAAATTTTCCAGTAATCATATTCTGTCATGGGTCGTCTCCTTATTAAGGTATGTATAATATGGCGGCCCTGAAAGGCAACCGGTAAAACGGTAAAAAATGTCAATCTCCCCTTTTTCTAAAACCTGAAATTGCCGAACCCGGGCTCGGGGATGGGTTTGATCAGGCTGACTTCAAACGCCATGGCCAGCCAGTCCCGGATTTCCTCAAATTTGATCACCCGGTCGTTGAGCAGCCGGGCCGCACAGAAAAAGGGATGGGCTTCCCCGTCATATTTGTCGATCATTTTCTGTTGGAATGCGGCAATCTCCTCTTTGGTCATGGGGGTGCCCGCAGCCTTGCGCTTGGCCTGTTCAATGCTCAGCAGGACCCCGCCCGCGCTTTTGCCGCTCATGACCGATGTCCGGGCCCGCATGGTGGAAAACAAAAAATTCGGCCGGTAGGCCCGGCCGCACATGCCGTAGTTGGCTGCCCCGTTGTCCGGTCCGATCACCAGCTGGATTCTGGGTACCTGGGCGCAGGACACCGCCCGCACCATGTCGGCCCCGTATTTGCCGATGCCGGCGTGCTCGGATTCCGATCCCACCATATACCCCGGAGAACTCTGGATGAACAGCAAAGGGATTTTTTCATGGGAGCAGCGCACCACCCATTCCGCCACCTTTTTGGCTGCTTCATGGAAGATGATGCCGGCCCCGTTGGAGCAGATCACCCCGATGGGCAGCCCTTTGATGCGGATCTTTCCGGTGAGGATGTTGGAGCCCCGGCCGGGCGCGAAATTCTTTTTCACCTCGATAAATTCCGATCCGTCGGCAATGGCCTTGATAAAGTCCAGGCCCTTGAGCCCCTGGTGGGGAGATGCAGGCAGCACATCATACACGGCTGACGGGCCGGTCTCCGGCTCCCGGGGGTTGTACCGGTGCAGGTGCAGGGTCTGGGGCCGGGTCAAAGAGAGCAGTTCCCGGACCTTTGCAATGGCCTGGTCCTGGTCGGTGCACAGATGATCCGCCCCGCCCGAGGTCTGGGTGTGTACTTTGGCACCCCCGAGATCTTCGGCAGATATCTCTTCGCCGGTGGCCATTTTCACCAGGGGCGGGCCCCCTAAAAAGGAAAAGGACTGCTGGTCAATCATGATGGATTCACAGGCCATGAACACGATATAGGCACCGCCGGCAGTATTGCCGCCTGTGCTCAGGGTCACCTGGCGCAGGCCCATGGCAGACATGCGGGCCATGTTGTAGAAAATGGAGCCAAAATGCTGGTCATCGGGAAACACATCCGCCTGCATGGGCAGAAACACCCCGCCGGAATCGGCGATATACACGCAGTTGAGGCCGCATTTTTCCGCAATGGCCTGGGCCCGCATATGCTTTTTCAAGGTGATGGGAAAATAGGTGCCTGCCTTGACCCGGGAGTCATTGGCCATGATCATGGTCCAGTTGCCGTGAATTCTGCCGATGCCGGTGACAATGCCGGCACAGGGCACATCCTCCACCCCGGGATATCCCATGCCGAATCCGGCCAGCATGGACAGTTCAAAAAACATGGTGTCCGGGTCGATGAGATCGGTGATCAGTTCGCGCACCGGGCGCTTGCCGCGCTTGGCCAGGGCATCCACCGCTTTTTGTCCCCCGGGCCAGATGGCGGCCTGGCGTTTTTTTTCCAGTTCCAGTTCCTGGTCCTGCCAGAATGCTTTGTTATTGGTCATGGGGTTATCTCCCTTTGTATACGGGTTTGCGTTTTTCCCTGAAAGCGGTGAGCCCTTCGATACGGTCCTCTGTGGGAATGGTCACCCGGTAGGCATTGGACTCGATGGCAAGGCCGGTGGCCAGGTCGGTTTCAATGCCCTTGTCAATGGCATACTTGGCCATTTCCACGGCAACGGGGCCGGTCCCGGCGATCATGGCAGCCATGTCCAGGCAGGTATCCATGAGGGTTTCCGGTGAAGCCACTGCATTGACAAGACCGATATCCAGGGCTTCTTTGGCATTCACCCGGCGGCCGGTGAAAATCAGCTCCTTGGCTTTGGCCACCCCGATGATTCTGGGCAGGCGCTGGGTCCCCCCGCCCCCCGGGATAATGGCCAGTCTGGTCTCGGTGAGTCCCATGGAGGCGGTGTCGGATGCAATGCGGATGTCCGAAGCCAGGGCCACTTCTGTGCCACCCCCTAAAGCGATCCCGTTGACAGCACAAATCACCGGCATTTTCAGGTGCTGGATGGCGGTGAGCAGGTTTCTGATGGTGATGATGAACTGTTTGACCTGGTCCTGGGTCAAGGAGGCGCGCTCCTTGAGGTCTGCCCCGGCGCAGAAGGCTTTTTCGCCGGCACCGGTGATGATGACGCACCGGATATCATCGGCAAACTGCAGCCGGTCGATTTCATCTTTGAGGGCATATAAAAGGTCGAAATTCAGGCAGTTCATCACCGTCGGCCGGTTCAGGGTAAGAATGGCGGCCTGGTTTTTTTCCTGTTTGATGAGCAAGTCTTGTGTGGTCATGACAAAAAGTCCTTTGGTTTCGGTTCAGCAACCGATATACCGTGAAATAACGAGCCGCTGCACTTCAGAGGTGCCTTCCCCGATCTCCAGCAGTTTCTGGTCCCGGAAGAACCGCTCCACATTGTATTCCTTCATCAGGCCGTAGCCCCCGTGGATCTGCACGGCATGGTTCACCACCCGGTTCATGACCTCGGAACAGTACAGCTTGCCCATGGCCGCCTCTTTTTCATAGGGCCGTTTGTGGTCCTTCAGCCAGCAGGCTTTGTAGAGCAGGTTTCTGGCACATTCGATCTCCATGGCGCAGTCCGCCAGCTTGAAGGCCACGGCCTGGAACTTGGAGATGGGCTGGCCGAACTGTTCTCTTTCTTTCGCATATTTGAGGGCCAGGTCATAGGCCCCCTGGGCACCCCCCAGGCCCATGGCCCCGATGGACAGACGGCCCCCGTCCAGGGTGGACAGCATCTGATGGAACCCGTCCCCTTTCTTGCCCAGGATGTTTTCCTTTGGCACCCGGACATCGTCAAAATACAGCTCTGCGGTGTTGGAGGAGCGCCACATCATTTTTTTGTGCATGGGCACGGCCTTGAACCCCGGGGTGCCGGTTTCCACAAGAATACAGGAGTATTCCGGCTTGCCGCTGTCCCTGGTGCCGGTGACCGCCTGGACCGTCACCCCCATGGTCATGTCGCTGGCGGCATTGGTGATGAAAATCTTGGACCCGTTGATCACCCATTCATCCCCGTCCAGCACGGCCGTGGTCTTGCTGCCCCCGGCATCGGACCCGGCAGTGGGCTCGGTGAGACCGAACCCCCATAACCCATCCCCGGCACACAGTTTCGGCAGGTATTTTTGCTTCTGGTTTTCTGTACCGAAATAATAGATAGGGCCGATGCCCAGCGAATTGCCCGCTGCAATGGTGGCGGCCTGGGAGCCGTCAATGCGGGCGATTTCCTCCACCGCAATGATATAGGAAATATAATCCATGGCCTGGCCTTCATATTCCTCGGAAACAAACATGCCGAAAAGACCGATCTCACCCATTTTACGGGTCAGCTCCTCGGAAAATTCCTCGTTTTCATCCAGATCCCCGGCTTGTGGGGCGATCTCTTTTTGGGCAAACTTTCTGACTTCCTTACGGATCATCTCCTGCTCTTTGGTAAGGTCAAAATCCACCCTGGGCCTCCTTGTCATTGTAGGTTATCGATTGGGTCTGTCCTGGTGCAGATTCAACAATAAAGCCCGACAAGATGAAAGAAAAAACTGATCGAGCGCTCAGTCTATTTAATTTGATACTATATTTTGCTGAAATCACTTGTCAATATTTTTTTTACACCAGGAAAAAAAACTTTTGAAGCAACATATTATTACAGGAATATGGCAGTCTGATTCCTGTGCATCAGCCACTGTTGGTCAAGATGCGGTGTTTCTTGTTTTGTGCAGTGGTTTTCATGGCGGCTTCAATGGTATATTCTCCAGATGGTGTGGTAAAAGGGACCATGATAACCGGTGTGTCATTCATATATACCGGTATATCCGGCAACGTATGGCTGATCCGGGGCACTGCCACATCAAAAAAATAGCCCTGTTTGGATAATTGCGCCTTGGCATTGCCGGTGATCATGTTGGTCAGTTCTCCGGCCAGGTCAGTGATTTCCGCCATGGAAGCAGCCACTTGGTCGCCGAAAAGACCGGCCACCATTTTTTCGAGGAATGTATGGGAAAAGCTGATGATGAAATACCCTTGAATGCCATGCCCGTTGAGCCCGATCATGGCCTTGATGCTGCCATGATCCCCCGGATGCCTTCCTGCCGCAGGTTTTCCCGGTGTTGAATCAAGCCCTGCAAATGTATTGAACACATCGATACAGGCATTTATGAACGGATTGATATAGGCAACCTTCACAGCGCATTCCCAATATTTTTTTCTTGTGAACCTGAAATATATCCACGCTGCCGAATTTTTTCAACCTGAATAACAGCATACGCTGTGAAAATGGCTTTTTATTTTACCGGGAATAACATATAATAAAGACAGAAAAGAAACGTTTTTGTGTGCATCCTTGTTTTAACCCAAAATAATCCGCCCGGACCCGATGTCTGGACGCGAAAGGAGGCAACATGGATTTTAAAAAAATTCTCAACCCTGTAGACGGATCATCCCATTCAATCAATTCCACCAGGTATACCATCGATCTTGCCAAGAAGTTCGAATCCCACATCATTCTCCTGCACTGCCATGCAAAATTTCCCGTGGTGTTGTCAGAACCCTATTTTCAGCAGGCCATCGATGAAATCATGAAATCATCGGAAGACCTTGTCAAACCCTTTGAGGAGATGCTGGAAAAAGCAGGGGTTTCTTATGAAGTGCGGATTCTTGAGGGAACCCCCGGAACCCATATTGCGGATGCGGCCAGAATTGAAAAAGTGAATCTCATCGTCATGGGCTCCCGGGGGGTGACAGACCTTGCCGGACTGTTTTTGGGCAGTGTGGCCCACCAGGTCCTCCACAAAGCGGAATGCCCGGTTTTCATAACAAAATAAGTCCTTATTTTTTATTGCTTGTAACCGATCATGCGCAGAAATCCCTTGCGCTTTTCCACATCAGCATCGGTTTCAATGCCTTTTGGGGAAAATCCGTCAATCACCCCTAAAATGCCCCGGCCCTGATCTGTCTGTGCCAGAACCACGGCCACAGGATTGGCAGTGGCACAATGGATGCTGACCACCTCCGGCACATTCTGGATGGTGTTGAGGATGTTGATGGGAAACATATCTTTCATGAAAATGATGAAGGAATGCCCGGCACCCAGGGCATAGGCGTTTTTCTGTGCCAGCTCTGTCATGGCCTCGTCTGTTCCGCTGCACCGGACCAGACATTCCATGGAGGCTTCACAGAACGCCACCCCGAATCTGGCATTGGGCACCGTGCAGACAATGGCTTCATGGATATCTTCCACAGTCTTGATGAAATGGGCATGGCCGAGAATAAAATTATCCTCTTCCGGGTTTTCAATGGCAATGGTTTTCAGCTCCATAATATCCTCCTGGGGTCAGACGTTAACTTTTTTACCTTTTTTGGGTAAATGCACTACAGATTACCTTACCTTAGGTGCGCCACAAAAAAAAGCAAAAAAGTAAGGTCTGATTTCTGTCCCTAAAGGTTTTGCTTGACATCTTCTGATATCCGTGCAAGAAAAGCATATATGATTGAGCGCTCGTTCATTAACATTAACAGCGCACGGGAGGAGCATCCATCCAGAGGAGAGCACTTTGGCTAAGGGCAGAAAAAGAAAACCGCCGGTGGCTGATCCAGAGGTCCCTACCCAGATCAAAAATCCCGAACTGGTGCAGGAACGGCGGCGCCATATCATCGATTCCACCGTCACATTGTTCATCGCCCACGGATACCACAAAACCACCACCCGCATGATCGCAAGGGCCGCCGGCTTTTCCATCGGTTCTTTGTATGAATATGTCAGTTCCAAAGAGGACCTGCTCTACCTGGTGTGCAAGACCATCCATGAGGAGGTGCAAAAAGCGGTGGAGGAAGCCCTGTCAGACAATATCGGGGGCAAAGAGCGGCTGGCGGAGGTGATCCGCCAGTATTTTACCGTGTGTGACAACATGGCGGATCATATTCTGCTCATGTACCAGGTCACCCAGTTTTTGCCCCAGAAATGGAAAGAACGGGTCCTGGTCAATGAACTGAATATCACCGATATTTTCATTACCACCCTGGACCGGATGTCTGGAAAGCAGAATTTTCCCGTTCTGGATACCAACATCCGCAACCTTGTGGGACACAATATTTCCGTGCTGGGACAGATGTGGGCCTTTCGCCGCTGGCATTTGAAAAAAAATTTTACCATTGACGAATACATCGCCATTCAGACAGATTTCATTCTCGGACTCATATTCTGACACAATGGTATTTAATTTTTCAGATATATGTGCAAGTAAAAACCTGTATGCCGGATATATACGGTATTGGGTGTGGTCAGATCCGCCGAATTTTAATAACACCCATGCCCGAATGGGAACAACAACACATGAAAGTTGTTTGCCGGTAGTAACCAGATGGAAAAAAATTGTAATGGTTCACTGGAAGATGATAACCGAGTACTGACGACTTTTATATAACCCCCATGCCCTGGCGGGCACAACAAAAAATGAAAGCGGTTAACCGGTGGTAACTGCAGGTGAAATTTTGTTTACTGGAAGCGAATAATTGCATACTAATCGCTAACGGCTAAAAGCTAACAGCTAAAAGCTTTCATATAAAAAGGAGCTGCCATGACTCAGGAAGTTGAAACCTATACCCCCCAGAATGCCATCAAAATTGTCACTGCCACCTCGCTTTTTGACGGGCATGATGCCGCCATCAATATCATGCGGCGCATACTGCAGGATACCGGTGCGGAAGTGATCCATATCGGCCATAACCGGTCTGCCGGAGAGGTGGTGGAAGCAGCCGTCGAAGAAGATGCCCAGGGCATTGCCGTGTCCAGCTACCAGGGCGGTCATATGGAGTATTTTAAATATATCAAGGACCTGCTGGATGAACATGGTGCCGCCCATGTGAAAATTTTCGGCGGCGGCGGCGGCGTGATCATTCCATCGGAAGTGGCGGAACTGCACGCCTACGGCATCACCCGGATCTATTCCCCTGAAGACGGGGCAAAAATGGGTCTCCAGGGCATGATCAACGACATGATGCGGGCAATGGATGCCCCGTGCGTGGATTATGATGCCCTGGCATGGGACCGGCTCACTGTTGACAACAAGCTGGGGATTGCCCGGTGCATATCAGCGGTGCAGGAAGCCTGTGCCAATGATCCGGATCAGCTGGAAAAGATCATGGACCAGATAGGTCCAATGGCAGATGCCGGCAATGTGCCGGTCATCGGTCTCACCGGTACGGGCGGGGCC
>DATFJY010000278.1:0-12956 GCA_035268905.1 Desulfotignum sp. | reverse complement strand
CTCCAAGACAAAACCTGTAATCTGCTGGCAAATCTTACCATTCCAGAGGACCATGACAATATCATGGCAAAAGGAGAAGCGTTTCTGGCATCAGTTTGAATCATTTTTGGAAAGACGATGTGGATTTTGGTTTTGATATTTGCCGGGATTAATGGTATGTGGCTGTACTGGCGAACCACATTACACCGATATTGAGAAAGGAACCAACACCATATGCTTGCAATTATCGGCGGCACCGGATTTTATCAGATCAAAGGACTTGAAATCAAAACGGAACAGACCGTTGAGACACCGTTTGGGAACCCGTCCGCCCCGATTGTCCAGGCGGTACTCAACGGCAGAGATCTGCTGTTCATCCCCCGCCACGGATGCAACCACGAATTTCTGCCCCATGAGATCAACTTTCGGGCCAATATCTTTGCATTAAAAAAACTGGGGGCCACCAGGATCATCAGTGTTTCCGCCACCGGCAGCTTACGGGAAAACATCCATCCCGGAGATCTTGTCATACCGGATCAGTATTTTGACTGGACACGGGGCCGGCGCCTGTCCAGCTTTTTCGGAGACGGCCTTGCGGCCCACATATCAACGGCAGAACCTGTCTGCGCCAGCCTGACCCAATGGATCGCAGACCATGCAGCAAACATGGACCTGCCTCTCCACACCGGCAAGACCTATGCCTGTGTGGAAGGCCCCCGGCTGGGCACTAAAGCGGAAAGCCACTTTCTGCGCCTGGCCGGATGCGATCTGGTGGGCATGACCAATGTCCCGGAAGCATTTCTGGCCAGGGAGGCCCAGACCTGTTATGCCGCCATCTGCATCATCACCGATTATGACTGCTGGATGGAGGACCCGTCTCACCATGCCAGCCTGGCATCGGTGCTGGAACGGTACAGCCAAAGCATCCAAAAGGTCCAGGATCTGCTGCGCGCGCTCATGGGTTCCCCGCTTCCCCGGGCAGATTCCGGCTGCCGCACCGCATTGAAAGAGGCGGTAATCACCCAGGAGGACGCCATACCGGAATCAAAAAAAATTACACTGAAAATACTGCGGGAATAAAACCAAATGCCCTGACCACTGGCAGATCCGTATCAACACCCCCGACAAAACAAGAAGCGGTGCTTTCCCGGGCGTTATCTTTCCGGGGTGCCCTGAGACCGAACCGTCAAAGACAAACGGGTCTGGCACTGAACATTAGATCAGGGGCGAAATACACCGTTTTCTGCATCAGATCAGGGGGTATCTGCTTTTCTGGATTTTGTCAGCCGGGCAGGAAACACAAAAGGGGGCCGCCCTTTCCTTTTGCGTATCCAGTTCAAGGATGCCTGGATCTGCCGCATACGGATCAACCATATGATCAATTTTTTTTTGCCGGGAAAATCCATGACAACAATCCCGAGAAACAGGGTCAACAGCCCCTGGCCCGGCACGAACAGCATAACAAGCCCCAGAAAAACCAGAATTAGGCCTGCCAGGTTTTTTACCAGCCGGACCCGCCTTCGCAGCAGCTTCGGGGCCGGTCCCGGCGTACCATAATCCATAAAATAATTGGCCGGCAACCAGCAGACGAGTCTGGACACCGCCAGCAGGCCAAAAACAAACCCGGCAGCTGAAACAATTGTCAACAATGCCAGAATCTCCTGGTATTGTCTGACCATGTCTAAAAACATGTTCATCTGCAAATATATCCCGCACATGAAAACAGACAGGCATAGCGGTCTTTATGGTTTTCAGGGCCAGGATCAGTCAATTGAAAAGACCGGCATTTCCCCCATGGCCCGGTAATCAGTGAGATCACACCGGACAGGGGTGATGGACAGATAATTTTGTGCAATGGCATGGACATCGGTATCCTGTGCACCAGATACTGAATTCTGATTTCCGTACCAGTAATAACACCGCTGTTTGGGATCTTTGCGCTTGTCAAAACAGCAAGACAGGTTGTCAAAGGCCTGGCAGGTGATTTTCACCCCTTCTATTTTGGAAAACGCAACACCAGGGGCATTGATGTTCAAAAAAGTGCCGGAAGGAAGACCATGCTTTTGGATGGTTTCAGCTGTCCGGGCTGTGAATCCGGCCAGTTTTTCATAATCCATGACACGGCTGATTTTCATGGAAACCGCCATGCTCATGATGCCGTTCAGTGTCCCTTCCCTTGCAGCGGCAACCGTGCCCGAATAATTGATGTCAATGCCGATGTTGGTTCCCGGATTGATGCCTGAAATCAGCATGTCCGGGCGGGTGTCAACACATTCTGACAACCCGAGCTTGACACAGTCCGCCGGGGTGCCGTCAACGGCATATACCCTGCCGCCGTCCCCGGCCGGCATCTGCTGGATCCGCATGGGGTGATGCAGGGTGATGCCGTGGCTCACCGCACTTTTTTCCCGGTCCGGGGCCACCATGACCACCTGGTGATTCCGGCACAACACCTCATACAATGCCTGGATGCCCGGGGCCTGGAACCCGTCATCATTGGTGAGAAAAATATGCATATCTTACGGATTGCGGATTTTACGGTAATAGGAATCAGCCTGGTACACCGCAGCCAGGGGATTGTGTCCGGTGACCCGGTCCTTTACCGCCAGCACTGTGGTGGGGACCTGTGAAAATTGGAAAAACAGTGCATCATGTCCCACACACAGGCCTAAGAGAACATTGAAATCCACCTGTTCTCTGTTCAGCAGCTTTGCCTGGAATACGGGATTACACATGGCTTCATCAGTGCCCCTGTATATCTTATCCGCATCTGTAATGCCGATGAGATCCTTGGATGTCCTGCCGGCTTTGCAGCACACGGAAACCACCGCAAATCCATGGGATTCAAAAATCTCTCCAACGGTTTTCGCCTCGGCACAAAGTCCCAGGCAGAAGGCCAGGCCGATGCGCTGGTATCCCATTCTGCCGGCAAATTCACAGGTTTCCACGATCCGGGTTTTGCAGGGCTGCATCACATACGGCTGCTGGTCCCGGTTGGCATAACAGGCAGCCTCCTGGGCAGAAGCAGCATGGGCAAATGCTTTCACGTCCCCCCCTCCATACGCCTGATTGGCCTCTTCCAGAATTGATTTACAGGTCACGGTGGGGCATCCCTTGTGGCCTTTTCCCTGTTCTGAAAAACATATCTTTTTCCCCACCGGACTGTCACATGCGGCACATGATGGAAGAGCACTTTTTTGGTCTTTCATTCAGTTCTCCTGAAATTTACAAAATACAAAAACCTATCATTCAGCCCTCTATCGCTGGCACGCCCGGAGGGATTCGAACCCCCGGCACCTGGATTCGAAGTCCAGTGCTCTATCCAGCTGAGCTACGGGCGCACAGGGTAAATGATGCACAATTTATTATTATACCATGTATCGGGATCAAAATTATATATCATGCAGGATTTTGCCCATGTTGGTTAATTCCCAAGTATCCGGGGGTTCATGTTGATTGCTGTATTTCATATACCATGACAAAACAGGATACGCAACCGGGGCGGACCAATACGGGATTGACATGCCGCTGAATTGCCGATAGGATCTTTCAAAACAAGGGAAAATCCTTATGAAAAAAAAACAGCGCCGGTCATTTTCAGGATGGCTTATAAGGACAGTTATAAAACTTTTTCTGCTTGTGGTCTGCCTGTCTCTTTTCCAGGTAGCGGCATTGAGATATATCAATCCACCCTTCACCGTTAATATGGTCTGGGAACGCTTGCGGCATGAATTGTTTGATGCCCCGTATGTTTTGCCGGCATATGAATGGCAGAACCTTTCCGACATCTCCCCCCATTTACAGCAGGCGGTTATTGCCTCTGAAGACCAGCGGTTTTTGACCCATCACGGGTTTGATTTTGAAGAAATCAAAATTGTTATAAAAAACATGATGGAAAACAAGGGTTTCAGGGGGGCCAGCACCATCACCATGCAGGCTGCCCGCTCGGTTTATTTACCGGCCAGCAGGAATATGCTGCGAAAACTGGCAGAAGCCTGGTATACGGTGCTCATTGAACTGGTATGGGATAAAAGACGGATCCTTGAAATCTATCTGAACACCGTGGACTGGGGCACCGGTATTGTGGGAGCCCAGGCAGGCGCCCGTGTTTATTTCGGGAAAAATGCTGACGACCTTACCCTTGAACAGGCTGCCCTGATGGCGGCAATCCTTCCCAGTCCCCACAAGTGGTCGGTAAAAGACCCTGGTCCCCATGTAAAGAAGCGGCAGCGGCATATTTTGACAGCCATGCCGGCGATGCCGATTTTGTAACGACAGTCTTCGCCTGGACCCTGTGCTGAAATATCTTGGATTGTCATGGAGAAAATGGGGTGAGTGACGGGACTTGAACCCGCGGCCACCAGGGCCACAACCTGGTGCTCTACCAACTGAGCTACACCCACCGCAAAAACTCAGGCAGATTATCAGAACCATATGGATTTTTCAATAGTTTTTTCATAAATGCCCATAAACGTAAAACAGAGTTTTGACAGGGTATTCGCATGGAGATGCAGCGTCACCGATATTGACATAGCCCCTTGTGGGTGCCGTGTGACAGGACCGTCAGATGACAATCTCGGACCGGTCACACGGCACCCGCAGGGGGCGGTTATCAAGCAGCTGGGCAGGATCAGTTGATATGCGGTGGCCCTGAGAGATATATATTTAACATTGACCTGATCCGGTTGTTTGACTATTATCCCTTGTACACAACACATGACCGACCAACAAAAGGAACGTTTCATGAACGCATTGCTCATATTTATTGTCAGGCTCATACTGGGACTGGTATTCGGCATCCTTCTGATCCGGGTATTCAAACCGGAATGGGGGATGGGTAACGGTATACTCACCGGCCTGGTGCTGGTGGCCCTGGCTTACGGCATGCAGTACTTTAAAAAGCCCAACCCCCGGAAAAAGGGATAGATCCATTGGAAAATATCATTCTCGGCACAGCCGGCCATATCGACCATGGAAAAACCAGCCTGATAAAGGCATTGACCGGCATTGAAACCGACCGTCTCAAAGAGGAAAAACAAAGGGGCATCACCATTGAACTGGGATTTGCCTTTCTGGATCTGCCAGGGGGTACCCATATCGGCATTGTGGACATGCCGGGACATGAAAAATTTGTGAAAAACATGGTGGCAGGCTCTTCGGGCATTGATGTGGTCACCATGGTCATTGCAGCGGATGAAGGGGTCATGCCCCAGACCCGGGAGCATATGGAAATCTGCCATCTCATGGGCATTGAACACGGGCTTATCGCCCTGACCAAGACCGATATGGTGGATGAGGACCTGCTGGAACTGGCCATGGAAGATATCCACGATTTTGTTCAGGGCACATTTTTGGAAGACAAGCCCGTCATCCCGGTCTCTTCCGTCACAGGCAAAGGTCTGGAAAAATTTGTATCAGCACTCGAAGAGATCTGCAGCAACCTGCCGGAACGCAAATTTTCCGCCATATTCCGACTGCCTGTGGACCGGGTGTTCAGCATGAAAGGGTTCGGCACGGTGATCACCGGAACCCTGACATCGGGCAGCATCCGGGTGGGAGAAGATATCATGGTCTATCCCCAAAAAATTGTCTCCCGGGTACGGGGCATCCAGGTGCACTCCAGCAGCGTGGAGGAGGCCGGCCCGGGCACCCGCACGGCCATTAACTTCCAGGGCCTGGACAAGGCATCTGTCAACCGGGGGGATATTCTTTCCACCCCTGACACCCTCATTGAAAGCTATATGGTGGATGCCGGGTTTAATTTTTTAAAATCCAACACCCGGCCGGCCAAAACACGCACCCGGGTGCGCTTCCATTCCGGTACCAATGAGATTCTGGGGTATATGGTGCTTTTGGACAGAGAAGAACTGCTGCCCGGTGATGATGCCCTGGTCCAGTTCCGCCTGGAATCACCGGTGTGCTGCATCAAGGATGACCGGTATGTTGTCAGAAGCTACTCCCCGGTGAAAACCATCGGGGGCGGGGCCATCCTCAACCCGGTATCCCAGAAGCACAAGCACCTGGATATGCCCGTTATACAGGGCCTGAACGCTCTGGCAGCAGAAGATATGGAACAGACCATTTTGTTTTTTTTGTCCCTTAAAGGGTTTAAAGGGCTCAGTTTCAATGATCTGCGGGTCATGACAAACATTGCTGATAAAAAACTGGCCGGCACCCTGCAGAAGATGCTGGCCCGGCAGGAAATCATCCAGACGGACAAGGATAGACAAACCTATGTCAGCGGTGCATTTTTCACTGATTTCAAAACAAAGGTCCTGGAAAAAATCCAGCAGTACCATGATGCCAATCCCTTGAAGGAGGGCATGCCCACCCAGGAACTCAAATCCAAATTCAGGTACATCAAGGACCCAAAATTCTTCAACATCCTGTTTTCCCGGCTTGGCAAAGAAAACTGCATCATCCTGGAAAAAAACCTGGTGAAACTGGCAGGATTTGAAGTGGCGCTGCAGGTGGACCAGCATGAAGTAAAACAAAAAATCAGCCAGATTTACCGGACCGCGGGCCTGACCCCGCCTTTTTTCAGGACCGTGTGCCAGGATCTGGGCCTGGATAAAAAAACGGCAAAAGATGTGCTGCAGATGCTCATTGATGAAAAACAGGTTGTCAAGACAAAAGATGACCTCTATTTTGATGCAGAAGCCATTGCCCGGCTGGAAAATGACCTGACAGATTTTCTCAAAAAAAATGAAAAGATTTCCACCCCGGAATTCAAGGACATGACAGGTATTTCCCGAAAATATGTCATCCCCCTTATTGAATACTTTGATTCCATCAACCTGACCATCCGGGTGGGAGACCTGCGCCAGCTGCGCCGAAAGCTTTGAATGACTAAAAGCAGCCTGTCCGGAAAAGGTAAGCAGGCACCGTCACCTGTTGTGTTACTTCACCCCCTTATATCGATTCAAAGATTTTTCGGGCAAATTCGGGCAGTACAAAGCAGGCCCGGTGCATGTCAGGGGTATAATACTGCAGCTGCCCCTGGATTTTTTCAGATATCTCTCTTGCCGGCTGTTGGAGATCCGGCCCCAGTGATCCCAGACAGATACCGATATTGCCCCCCGGATATGTGGGAACCATTATCCAGGCATATGCCTGCTTTACAAACAATTCCCTTGTAATGCGGGCAAGGTTAGTCACGCATTCCTGGTGCAGAAAAATGGATTCCCCCTGGGTGGCCACAACCCCGTCAGATTTTAGTGCTGCCTTCAGCCCTTTGTAAAACGGCTTTTGAAAAAGCACCTCCCCGGGACCCACAGGGTCGGAAGAATCAACAATGATCACATCATACCGGTTCTGTTTTTCCCGAACATAGGCATTGCCGTCCCCGATAAAAACGGTGACCCTGGAATCATCAAATCCACAGGCAAGGGAGGGCAAAAACTGCTTTGACACCCTTACAACCGCTTCGTCAATTTCACAAAAATCAATATTTTTAACACAGTCATGGCGGCAGACCTCCCGCAGAATCCCGCCGTCTCCGCCGCCTATAATCAGGACGTTTTCCGGAAACGGATGGGCAAACAGCGGAACATGGGCCAACATTTCCTGGTATGCGGATTCATCAAATTCCGTGAGCTGGATAATGCCGTCCAAAGCAAGCATTTTTCCATAACTTTTGGTCTGCAGCACCTCGATCAATTGATACCGGCTTTTTTCTCTGTGGAGAACCTTTTCAATTTCAAGTGCAAACCCCATCCCGGACCACATGGTACAGGTCTCAAAAAACCAGCCGTCTTTGATATGATTTTCATCTGCCATTTTCTTCTCCATATTTTATGCATGACCGGAAGATGCGTATACAGCTACGCTGTCCTTCGCATCCACCAATAGCCAACCATCTTTTTTCACTGCCGCAGAGCGGTTTGCATTTTGTAATGGCGGCCATTGAAAAAAGAGAGGGAGAATTCAGCCACCTGCCTGGGATCATAATATTTGCAGCTGAACACATCCAGGTATACGGTGTTGGATGCATTTGCAAAATGACCGGATATCAATGCTGTTTCACTGGGCTGTGTCATGCGGAATCCTTCCACCCGCTCATCTTCTCCAAAATGTACCACCTGGCAATCCCCATACTGTTTCATCTCGATAAGATTGCACAACTGGTACACAAAATCCCGAATACTTTCGGCATCCCTTATAAGATCCGGGTCAGTGTGATAAACGTCAACAGAGGTCAGCACACCCCAGGGATTTTTGTGTGCATATTGCTTTTTCCAGGAAAAGGGATGCACCTTTGAATTTGCAACGGTTTCACCGATTGTATGCTGTTCAAAGGGTTTGGAGATAATACCCCTGTTCTGGTCGGATGAGATTATCACATTTGTTGACCCAAAGGAATGTTTCATGGAGTCAATGGCCTTTTCCAGATCGATATTGTCTCCGCAGGTGAAAATATCCACTGCTGCGTAGTCATGTTCCGGCCATGCATGGATGGTAAAATGGGATTCCGCAATAACCACAACACCGCTGATCCCCTGGGGTTCGAATTTGTGAAAAGAGGAGCTGACAATGGTGGCTCCGCTGTTTTCTGCTGCCTGTAACAGGGCGTTTTCCACACGTCCTTCATCCAGAAAGGCGGTGGCACTGCATGCATAGTATTCAATGGTTATCTGCCGTCCAAGAGCAAAAAAATCATTGTCTTGGAAACCTTTTGTCGATATCATCTTTTTTTTATCAAGCATAGCAACTGTCTCCAATAGTCAATACGTTATCGGAAGCGATGCAGGCAACCTGTGCGCCAAATTTTTGGCATTATCAGATCCAGTGTGCCTGCATGCACCAGACAACCCAATGCAAGGATGGCGAAACGACCGGGTGTGGAAAATTTGATTGTGAAGAGAGTGGATGCCGCAGATATGGGTAAGGTGAAAACAGCGCTTGCAGGAAAAAGCGTTGATGCCCTTTACCCCCCCAGCAGCAGTCGCAATTCCCTGGCCTGCCGCATAACCAGGGCGTACCGGAATATTTTTTGCATATATAACCTGCCGAATAAACATGAATTTTTCGATCTTAAATACATAAAGCCATCATCTTTGTGGTAATATCGGCCCACTCATCATGGGCCCTGCCGGTAAAACCATATCCTTTTACAAGTTTTTTTTTCTAATGAAAAGATGCATATTTCAAAATTTATCATAAAAATCCATTTTGTCAAAAATTTTTCGGGCAATGGTCTCCACAATGCTGTCCAGACAAGTCATGCCTGTGCGGGTCAGCTTGAAGCGACCGAAGCTATCGTCTGTTCCGGCAAACCCAGACAACATACCCATGCCCAGGTGTTCCAGCCGGGCCAGGAATGCATGAATATCCCGGTCCAGATTGTGTATCTGGATACCCTGTTCTGTTCTCAGGCCCAGCATAACCTGCTCCAGCACCTCCTGGGCCGGGGTGAGGCGTTCGTGACCGACCCGGGGCAGCTTCCCGGTTTCAGCCCGTTCCAGCCAGGCAGGCAGATTTGCACTATTCCAGCACCGTACCGAACCCCTGGATTCCAGGGCACTGGGTTCGAAAAAGAAAGTGTCTGTTGCTGAAACCGGTTGTTTGCCTGATGTATCTGCTGTGCTCGCCGGTAAAAACGAATGGGCTGACGGCCCCATTCCGATATAGGCCCCCCGGTGCCAGTAATGGGTGTTGTGAATTGACCGGTTTTTTTGTCCCAGGGCAAAATTTGATACCTCGTAATGGATATAGCCGCAGTTTTCCAGGACTTCACTTGTCTGCACAAAAAATTCCATGCGCCGGTCCCGGTCACATGGCAAAAAAAGGCCTGTTTCACAGCGGTCAAAAAAGGGGGTTCCCGGTTCAATGGTGAGCATATAGCAGGACAGGTGGGCCGGAGAAAACCCAAGCACGGTATCAAGATCTGTCTGCCAGGCAGCCCGGGTTTCTCCGGGCAGACCGTACATCAGATCCAGCCCCAGATTGGAAAATCCTGCAAGACCTGCCCCTTCCAGGGTGTCAAACACCTGTCTTCGGGTATGTATCCGGGACAGAAATGACAGTTTTCTGGGATCAAAGGACTGGACCCCGATGCTGATGCGGTTGAACCCCATCTGCCGCAGGTCTGCCAGGTAGAGAGCATCCACTGTGCCTGGATTCACCTCACATGTGATTTCCGGTTCGGGCACAAGACAGAAACAGCCCTGCACCTTGTCAAGGATCTGGTGCATCTGGTCTGCAGAAAGCAAAGAAGGGGTGCCGCCTCCAAAATATATGGTATGCACCGGCATCCGGGACCATGCCCCCCCCATGTCAGACCACAGCTGGATCTCTTTGCAGATACCTGCCACATAGGCCTTGACCCGGGACAGATCGGTCACTGAAAAAAAATCGCAGTATGGACATTTTTTTTGGCAGAAGGGCACATGGATATACAGGGACAAAAAATCAGGCCCGCTGATCTCCCCATGACATGCATCCTGCATCCGGCCTTTTTGTTTTTTTTGCGCCATCCACGTATTATAACTGCAGGGATGTCAGCGGGTCAATTGCTTTACATACCAGATTGGTGAACTGTTCTTGAAACTTAAACACAGGATGTGATAGAAGGAACTGTTTTCAAAATTTTAAAAACCGTTGGGATTATTATCATAGGAGTCTGCCATGCCTGGTTTTGAAATATTCGGCGACAAAGAGAGAAAAGAGGTGGGGGATGTACTCTCCACCGGCGTACTCATGCGCTACGGATTTGAGGGGGCCAGAAACGGCCACTTCAAAGCACTGGAATTTGAAAAAACACTGGGGGATATCACCGGGTCCGCCTTCAGCCATTTGTGTGCCAGCGGCACTGCCGCCCTGAGCACAGCCATGGCTGCCTGCGGCATCGGGGCGGGTCACGAGGTCATCATTCCGCCCTTCACCTTTGTGGCCTCCTTTGAAGCAGTGCTCCAGGCAGGGGCCATCCCGGTGTTTGCGGAAATCGATGAAACCCTGTGCCTGAACCCGGACCGGCTGGCGGCGGTGCTCACTCCCAGAACCCGGGCCGTGGTTCCGGTACACATGTGCGGTGCCATGGCCCGTATTGATGAAATAAAAGATTTCTGTGAGAAAAACGGCCTTGCTCTGCTGGAAGATGCCTGCCAGGCGTTAGGGGGAACCTTTCAGGGAAAACATCTGGGCAGTTTCGGTCTGGCCGGCTGTTTTTCCTTTGATGCAGTGAAAACCGTCACCTGTGGGGAAGGGGGTGCCGTCATCACCGATGACCCCCGGGTGTATGAAAAATGCCATCAGTATGCGGATCATGGCCATGACCACCTGGGCGGACCGGACCGGGGCGCGGACGACCACCCCATTCTGGGTTGCAACTACCGGATTTCGGAACTCAATGCAGCCGTGGGCCTGGCCCAGCTCAGAAAACTGGACCAGATCCTTGCCACCCAGCGCAGAAACAAACAGATCCTCAAGGATGCCATGACAGATCTGCCGGGTATTTCCTTTCGGTACCTGCCGGATCCCTTCGGCGATTCTGCCACCTTTTTGAGCTTTATGCTCCCCACTGAAGAAAAAGCCAGACAGGCAGGTCAAAGGCTTTCAGAAAATGGCGTTCCCTGCCCCTACTGGTATGCCAACAACTGGCATTATTACCGGCAGTGGCACCAGCTGAAAAAAATGGCGGCCGCCGCCCCCATGGCTGCGCAGCTGTGCAGCCATCTGCCGGATTATGAGCACCTGGCCCTGCCGGAGTCCGATGCCATCATGCAGCGCACTTTGTCCATGCAGATCATGCTGTCCTGGTCGGACCAGGATCTGGAGCAGCGCATTGCTGCCATCAAAACATCTTTAACCGCATAAATTTTGGGGGAAAATCATGTTTAGAAACTTCAAACTGGTGCCCCGGGTCATCTTTGGCCGGGGCTGTTTTGCCCAGCTGGATGATATCCTCTCTTCCAGGCGCAGCAACGCTAACGACTGGGTGGTATTTGTCCTGGATGATGTGTTTTCCGGTGCGGCCCTGACATCGCGTATTCCCCTGCAGGACAATGACCTTCTGCTGTATGTCAATGTGGATGAGGAACCCAAAACCGGATATGTGGACCAGCTCACCCGGGAAGTCAAAACCGCCCGGCCCTTTCTGCCCTGTGCTGTGGTGGGCATCGGCGGCGGTTCCACCATGGACCTGGCCAAGGCCGTCTCCCTGATGCTCACCAATCCGGGTTCCGCCACCCAGTACCAGGGGTGGGACCTGATTGCGCACCCGGCTGTGTACCATGCAGCCGTACCCACCCTGTCAGGCACCGGGGCTGAGGTATCCCGCACCACTGTGCTCACCGGACCGGAAAAAAAACTGGGCATCAACTCCGACTATACCGTATTTGACCAGGTGATCCTGGATCCGGAACTCACCGCCGGGGTGCCCAGGGACCAGTATTTTTACACCGGCATGGACTGTTATATCCATTGTGTGGAATCTCTGGCAGGCACCTATCTGAACGAGTTTTCCAAAGCCTATGGGGAAAAATCCCTGGAACTGTGCCGGCAGGTGTTTTTGGACGACCACCCGGAGGCGGCTGACAAATTGATGATGGCCTCTTTTTTCGGCGGGATGAGCATTGCCTATTCCCAGGTGGGGGCCTGCCATGCCCTGTCCTACGGCCTTTCCTATCTTCTGGGCATCCACCACGGGGTGGGATGCTGCATCGCCTTTGATGCGCTGGAAACATATTATCCTGACGGTGTCAAAGAATTCCGCTTAATGATGAAAAAAACCGGGGTGGGTATTCCAAGACAGGTTACCAAAGGCCTGGATGATGCCCAGATGGATATCATGATCAATGTGGCCCTGGGATTGGCACCCTTGTGGGAAAACTGCCTGGGAAAAGACTGGAAAACCATCATGTCAAGGGACAAAGCCCGGTCTTTGTTCCAGAAAATGTAAGGCCGCCCATGACCATTGCCATCATACCCTCCCGGTACGGCTCCAGCCGCCTGGCAGGCAAACCCCTTATGGCCATTGC
>DATFJY010000277.1:0-9187 GCA_035268905.1 Desulfotignum sp. | reverse complement strand
TCGTTCCCTGGGATGACCGTTACAAGCACAGGGAAGGCAATTCTGCAGCCCACATAAAAGTCAGCCTGTTCGGGCCGTCGGAAATGGTGGCCCTGGAAAACGGGTCCCTGGTTCTGGGCACCTGGCAATCCATTTTTTTCTGTGAATTTGACGGCCCCAGGAACCGGAAAGTGAATGTCACCATCCTGGCGGACAGGTAAAAGGAAAAAAACGGTATGAAAGTGATATGGCTGCTCACCGCCCTGGTGGCCGGCATGATGGCCCCTGTACAGGCCGGGTTCAACGGCAAAATGGGCCGGGCCATCGGGGACCCGGTGTATGCGGCCTTGATTTCGTTTTTTGTGGGGACGCTGGGGCTGCTGGTTTACGGTTTTGCCCTGCGCATGGATTTTACCGCGGTGCGCCATGCTGCCGGGATCGAATGGTGGGTGTGGATGGCGGGACTGCTAGGGGCGTTTTATGTCACTGCGGTGATTGTGCTCACCCCCCGGCTGGGGGCGACCCTGACCTTCAGCCTGGTGGTGGCGGGCCAGCTGATCATGGCCGTGGCCCTGGACCATTTCGGGCTGCTGGGGGTGCCGGTGCAGGCTATCTCCTGGCCCCGGCTCC
Organism: Desulfotignum sp.; assembly: GCA_035268905.1. Classification (GTDB taxonomy): domain Bacteria; phylum Desulfobacterota; class Desulfobacteria; order Desulfobacterales; family Desulfobacteraceae; genus Desulfotignum. Next base: position 8,578 of record DATFJY010000277.1, on the reverse strand, counting down.
TGGGCATCGCCCTAATCACGGCAGGCGTAGTGCTGATCAGAAAGTTTTAAAACAGCCTGTAAATATGGAGAGAATCCCAAAAGGGGTGTTGATGGTTACGAAAAACTGGAGACAACGTCCATGAGAAGCACAAAAATCATTCATGCTGTCAGCTGCCATGCCGAAGGGGAGGTGGGGGATGTGATCGTGGGGGGAGTGGCACCACCGCCGGGGGATACCCTGTGGGAACAATCCCGTTGGATCGCAAAAGACCAGACCTTGCGGAATTTCATGCTCAATGAACCCAGGGGCGGGGTGTTCCGCCATGTGAACCTTTTGGTTCCCGCAAGGCATCCTGATGCACAGATGGGGTTTATCATCATGGAGCCGGAAGATACCCCGCCCATGTCCGGGTCCAACGCCATCTGTGTGGCCACGGTGCTGCTGGAGGCCGGCATACTGCCCATGCAGGAACCGGAAACCAGGCTGACCCTGGAGGCCCCGGGCGGACTGATCCAGGCAAGGGCCGCCTGTGAAAACGGCCGGGTCAAGGCCATGACCATCTATAATGTCCCCTCTTTTGTCCACCAGCTGGCAGTCCCCCTGGAGGTGCCGGGTTTGGGGACATTGACCGTTGATACCGCCTATGGCGGAGATTCTTTTGTGATGGTGGATGCAAAAGCGCTGGGATTTGACGTGGTGCCGGATGAGGCCCGGGAGCTGGTGGAAACCGGCATCCGCATCACCAATGCCGCCAATGAACAGCTGGGATTTGTGCACCCGCACAATCCTGACTGGACCCATGTTTCTTTCTGCCAGCTGGCCGCACCCCTGAAAAAGGAAAACGGGATATGGAAGGGGAAGCATACCGTGGCCATTCAGCCCGGCAAACTGGACCGGTCCCCCACCGGAACAGGATGTTCCGCCCGCATGGCTGTGCTGGCCGCCAAAGGTCTTCTTTCGCCCGGAGATCAATATATCGGCGAGTCCATCATCGGATCCCGGTTTTTCTGCCGCCTGGAGCAGACCACATCAGTGGGGGCGGCTGATGCCGTCATCCCGTCCATCACGGGCCGGGCCTGGATCACCGGCACCCACCAGCACATGCTGGATCCCCATGACCCCTGGCCGGAAGGCTACAAGGTGGCTGATACCTGGCCTAACTTGCGCAGATAATGAAGCCGGAGCCGGAAACTTGCAACCCATGAGCTCCTCCTTATTATCTTGGTATGACAGGAACTGGGGCGTAAGGCATTACACTTAAATATCCTGGAGCCGGCCAAAATCCTTTTCCAGGGATTTTGCCTTGTCCTCCTGTCCCTGTTGTTTGAGTTTTTCTGACAAGGCGTTGAGTTTTTCTTCCAGCAGGGGAAGAATCTCATTTTTCAGGGTATCCCCCATTTTCTGACCGGAGGCTTTTAGTTTCTGTTCCATCTGGGCCATGGCATCTTTCAAAGCCTGGTATTCTTTTGTTTCCGGGACAGTTTCCATCTTTTTCATCATATCTGCCATGTTTTTTTCCATGGCCAGCAGGAACGCTTCCAGGGAAGTGGCTGCTGCGTCAACCGGCGTTTTTGTGCTGCCGGCAACGATGGCACCATTGGCAATTTTTTTACCGCCCGGCGCTGACTGTTCAATGAACACGGCTTTTGCGCCGGTCTTGTCCGGTGCGCTGCCGATGAAAAACCGGGAGTGTTCCGTTGCACAGTCTGAAAGGGTTTCAGGGATCTCCACTGATACCAGAAAGACCGCATCTTTGGTATAGGAGATATCTTTCACCTCCCCGACTGTTGTGTTTTCATATACCACGGAATCGCCCTGTTTCAAGCCGTCCACCTGGTCAAAGGAGATGGAAAACCGGGCCGGGGTACACCCGGCAGTAAGGGTAAGGACCAGTGCCGCAGCCAGTAAGAAAAAAAGGCGGCAGTTCCCAAATACATTCATGTTTTTTACAGGCATCAGTTGAGCTCCTCATTGTTTTTTTTGGTTACAGGCACCTTAAGTACCGGCACCCCTTCCTTGTGCAGCAGCTTTTCTTCCTCCTGGGTGGTGGTGCCGCGGATACCGCGGTATTCTGAAGTTCCATAATGCATTTTCAGGGCTTCTTTGGTAAAGGAGGGGCCCACATCTTCAAAATTTTTTTCCACAAACCGGGCCACCCGCTCCGTGAGTTCGGCCATGGCTTCCTGGCTGGCCTGCAAAGCCTGCCGGGCCTGGGGACCGGGGCCGGGTCCCGATGTTTTAATGGCAATAGGGTGGAGCTTTTGCACCACCGAAGTTGTGTCGCAGACAGGGCATTGCAGGAGCCCTTCCGTCTGCTGGGAGTCCAGGTCCTGTTTGTCCTGAAACCAGCCTTCAAAGGCATGGCCGTTTATGCACTCCAGGTCAAATACGATCATAGAAATTTTTTCCTTTCTGATACAGCGCCATGATCACGCCACACCATCAAACTATATCGGAAACCTGTTGGTTTTTCAATCGGGAAATGCGGTGTATGTCCTGGGTCCGGACACAGGGAAACAGGCTGTTGTTGGTGAGCAACGGGTGCCGGGTGATATCGAACCGGGCAGACGATACCGCGGTTTCCCACATGGGGGTGTGGGGGATCGGGGAGTAATAGGCCAGCACCGGCAGGATACCGGCTTTTTTCACAAAAGCCATGGATGCGGCCACATCATCCAGGTCCTGCCCGGGCAGACCGCACAAAAGGTAGGCCCCGATCCGGCGGCCGTCAAATCCGGCGGCTTTCAGGGCAGACACCGCTTTGAAAAACTCATCTGCCAAAACCTTTATATCATGGCGCCGGTGTCTGGAAAAATCTGCGGTTTCAAGTCCCAGGCGGATGGTCTTGAATCCGGATCTGAACATGAGGTCTGCTGCCCGGGGGGTGATTTCCCGGATATGCAGGGCATTGGGGGTGTGGAAAAACAGATCCAGATCTGCGCTGATGATCTTTTCCATCAAAGGATAGGCATGGTCCGGGCCGTTCACCAGCAGGGCATCATCATAAAATGCAAAATTTTTTACCCCGAAATGGTGGTGCCAGTGGCTGATTTCCGCAAATATCCGGTCAGGGGAACGGCGGACCATCCGGGGCTCTAAAAAGGATGCAGCACAATAGTCGCAGGAAAAGGGACACCCCCTGGCGGTCAGGATGGGGGCATAGGCCAGGTGTGTGTACAGGTCAAGGGCAGAAAAGGGGGGATCATCCAAGGTCCTGGTGTCAAAATGAAGGGCTTGTCCAATGAACTGTTTGAAGATGTCTGCCAGGGCCGGCTCCCCATGGCCGGCAACCACATGGTCGGCTCCGGAATGGGCTGTGGCATGGTCATGGTACAGGGTGGCGTATTTGCCGCCGAGAATGACGGGGACGTCCGGGAAAACCGAGCGGATTACCGAGATGGTTTCGGCCACACCCGTGGCCCAGTAGGTCATCAGGGAAGTAACCAGAACCAGATCCGGTCTGTCCAGGCTTTCCAGGTCTTTTTTGAACCATTCCGGTAAAATGCCGTACCGTGAAAAGGTTTTTGGCATCCGGGGCAGGGGCCCGTCCAGGGGTGGCAAGGCATTGGCCAGGCTGATAGGGGTTTTGCGGAACGGCCCCCGGCCGTCCCAGGCAGTTTTCACCAGCTGGTTTTCTTTTGGATGAAACCGGTCCAGGCAGTCGATATAACTGACCCGCATGCCGGCATCCCGCAGTATGGCGGCAATGCCCAGCAGTCCCAGGGGTTTCAACCAGAAGTCAAAGGCGGCAAAATCATGAATCCAGGGATTTACGCACAGTACATGGGGCGGGTCTGCCATGGGACGGGGTTTAGTCTTCAAAATACTTCATGGAGGTCTTTTTCAACTCTTTTCTGGAAAAAAGCAGGGTGTAATGGTCCTCTTTCACGGTGTCGGCAATCTTTTCCACCAGGGCCCAACACTGGGCCTCATCTGCAGCATGGACCATGGTGTACAGGTTGTATTCCCAGCCGGGTGCCGGGTCTCTTCTGTAGCAATGGGTGATTTCAGCAAACCCGGCCATGGTGGACCCCACCTGCTCCACCCGGCTTTCATCAACCTTCCATGCCACCATGGCATTGGCCTTGAATCCGGATTTCTGGTGTTTCAATGTTGCCCCGAACCTGCGGATAATGCCCCGCTGGTTGAGATCGGTCAAAATTTCGAGAAATTCTTCCTCGGTAATACCGATTTTTTGTGCCATTTCCCGAAAAGGCCGCTGCACCACTGGGATATCGGTCTGGAGAAGGGCGATCACTTTTTTTTCAATATCAGTTATCATGGGATTCCAAAGGGTTTGTAATACGTTTGTCTGTTTTGGTGGTGCCGTATAATATCATGGCGCTGTTCACTTTTTTTACCATGTTCGCATCTGCAGATCAACGGCGATCATTTTTTTGTAAACCTATCGGAAAACAAGGTTTTTATGCCTTTTTCCGATGCGCCACATACCCCCCGTTCCGTGATAAATCCGGTGACCAGGCGGGCCGGGGTCACATCAAAGGCATGGTTGGCAGCCGGACTGTTATCCGGCGGTACCAGCACCTGAGAGATGTCACCATTGCACCATCCCTGGACATAGCGGATTTCATCGGGGTCCCGTTCTTCAATGGGAATATCGGCAATGCCGTCGGTAATGGACCAGTCAAAGGTGGAGGACGGCAGGGCTACATAAAAAGGGATGTTGTTGTCTTTTGCGGCCAGGGCCTTGAGATAGGTGCCGATTTTATTGGCCACATCCCCGGCCCTGGTGGTGCGGTCCGTGCCCACAATCACCAGATCCACCAGGTTGTGCTGCATCAGATGGCCGCCGGCATTGTCCGTGATAACGGTGTGGGCAATGCCGTGTTTGCCCAGTTCCCAGGCGGTGAGGCGGGAACCCTGGTTCAGGGGCCGGGTTTCATCCACCCACACATGGACATCGATGCCGGCATCAAAGGCTGCGTAAACAGGCGCGGTGGCCGTGCCGTATTCAATGCAGGCCAGCCATCCGGCATTGCAGTGGGTAAGGATGTTCACCGGCCGGCCCTTTTTTTTGTCACTGATCTCCTGGATCAGCGACAGTCCGTATTCCCCGATTTTACGGCAGTTGACGGCTTCTTCTTCCGCCACTGCCAGGGCCTGGTCCAGGGCTGCCTGAATCCGTGTATCCCCGTCACCAGCGGTCGTTACTGCTGTCTGGACACGGTCCACCCCCCAGCACAGGTTGGTGGCTGTGGGCCGGGCAATTCTGAGGCGGTCGCACTGGCGGGACAGCCACAGGTCATCTTCCGGGCGGCTGCCCTTTTCCTTCAGTGCGATATATACCCCGAATGCACCGGTGGCACCGATAAGGGGCGCGCCCCGCACCACCATCGCTTTGATGGCATGGATCACCGCATCCACAGTGGGTAAATCCTTGATTGTCATCGAGTGGGGCAGAAACCGCTGGTCAATGACCTGGACGGTCCGGGTGTCCCGGTTAAACCAGATGGGCCGCATGTTTTTGCCGTCAACTTTCATGGTCTGTCATTCTCCAAAGGGTACAAGTGCATCTGTGTGTAAAATTGTTTGATGAACTGGTCTGCTAGGGTTTCAAGGGTACTGTATAACCTGCACAGGCTATAGTGATAGCTGACCAAAATCAAGTGTTTTGTGTCCGGTCCCGGGAAATTGCCCCGGGTCAGTGCGCGCCAGTACCAAAACTAAGGTTTGGCATTTAAGTTTGCAGCCGGTGGGAACGATGGTTGTTTATTAGGAAAAAAGGTTCAATGCCATGGAACAAGACCGCTACAAACAAAGAAAGGTGAAAAAATGGAACCATCAGGCGTGTCCCACGGATCTATGTATTTCCGGCTGGAGCAGTTTTCCGTTTCTGCGAAAAAAACCGGCAACCTGCCAGGGGGTGAAAACAGGATAACCACATCTGTTGCATCCAGTGAATTTTTTGCATCCGTCTCTGTGCTGTCCTTTGACAATTTCAATAACCAACGCGGTTTGCTGGAGCAGGAAACTGAAAAAAAACCAGATACTGATGTTGGCGATCTGTTGGGGGAAAATGGGTACTGGGGTGTGAAAGAAACATCCCGGCGCATCAGTGAATTTGTTCTGAAGGGCGCAGGAGATGATCTTGACCGGTTGAAAGCGGGCAGAGAAGGGATGATCAAAGGGTTTAGAGAAGCAGAAAAAGCCTGGGGAGGGGCCCTTCCGGATATCTCATATGCCACAATGGAAAAAAGTCTTCAGGCGATTGACGAGAAAATTCGGGATCTGGGCGGATCTGTGGTGGATATTTCCACATGACCTGCATGAACGCTGGGTTTGACAAAAAAATTTCCGGGTGCTAACGTTCCAGGCATGGAAATAACAGGCAGATGCGGTGGACTGGCCCAGCTGCATATCAAGCAATGTGGATCATCTGGTCTGTTCTGATGGATGCGGTTGTGACCGTGAAATTGAAAGGAAAAAAACGTGGCCCTGATATTGAACATCCTGTGGTTTATATTCGGGGGCGGATTTGTTGCCTGGCTGCTGTGGATTTTTACCGGAGCCCTGCTTTTTATGACGGTGGTGGGCATTCCCTTTGGCTGGGCCGCCTTCAGGATAGCAGGATTTGCCGCTTTTCCCTTTGGCAAGGACCTGGTGGATGCCCGTGTGGTGGGAGAAGATCGGTTGGCGGGCACCGGGCTTGCCAATTTTCTGTGGATCATCCTGGCCGGCATCTGGCTGGCCATATCCCATATCCTGGCCGGCGCAAGCCTTTGTCTGACCATTATCGGCATCCCCTTTGGATTTGCCCATTTCAGGCTTGCCATGGTCTGTTTCGCTCCCCTGGGAAAGCGGGTGGTGTATCATTGAAAATTTCGGCTGCAGTCTGAAAACGAGTTGTTTGGCCATGTCAAAGGGGCTTTTACCGGCCCGCACATGGAACGTGCGGGCCGGCCGCAGAAAATATGACCAAAGAGGTCCTGGTGGCATTGCTGGAACAATATCTTTCTGAAAAAATGGTTTTGCCAGGCCGGTTCATCCTTCAGTAAAAGATACCCTCAACTGATAAGCTACTGCCAAATATCCATTATATTTCAATCAGACAATCCATCGACAAAACTCAACGGAAGTGCAAACAGTATACCTTTTCCTGGTTCAGTAAGGTCTCCACAGAGAGATTTCACGGTACCTATCGCTTTGTCGAGTGTTTCTTTGTCCCTAACCACAGTGAAAATCATTTTATTCGATGGTTCCATGTTTCTCAATGTTTTTTTAATCCCTTCGATGCCCGGTGTGGCTGCGCCAATTTGCATGAGGACCCGACCCATACCCGTGCTGTTGATCACGGTCGATCCTTTAATATCCAATCGCGCAAATTCTTCGAGAATGGCTGGGAGATGTTCCGTCTGCTCCAATACGTTTACAAGTAAAAACATGATGATTCTTTCCTTTCGGCTGTTACCATATTCAGGTCAGATTCCTAAACATGTCGGGTCATTTGATCTACATTCCACAGTTGAATGACCATATCAAGTTTTGAATAGGATTGGTATCATAAAATTTTTCAGTATCAGAAAACTGCATGCAGCGGAGAATTTATGCTTAACTCAAAAAGAGGCGCATTTTCAACGAAATATATTAAAGAGTTGAATTAAAAAAATGACTTTCATTAATATTAGAAGAAAATATTGTTGAATTTTAATACCAGTTTCACCGGCTGCCAGCCGATGGTCACTTTATCATGATTTTGCCAAGAACACCTAACTCAAGACCTGCAACGGCGATATGCAATCCGGTGTAAATATTTCATACCCTGGTCTCGAAGAGACGTCGGTATTTTCCCTCACTTTCCCGCTCCGGTGGTCTCGGGCAGCCATATCATTTTCTGCGGGCATAAACGTGGATCCGGAAGGTGCCGATTCAGGCTGTGGGCAGCAGGTCCTGGATGAACTCCCGGACGGCATTCACCCCGTGACGTTCCGCCACCCGTATGGTCTCGGAGCCGATGACCGCAATATCCGCCTTTCCTTGAAGATACATCATATCCGCCTTGTCCTTGATGCCGAATCCCACGGCGATCGGCATGGAGGCGGCCCTGCGGCACCGGGTCAGATATTGGGTAAGATCTGCTGAAAAATTGGTGACAGCACCGGTCACCCCTTTTCGGGCCAGGCAGTAGATGAATCCGGAAGAGATGGCCGCGATTTTTGCCATGCGGTCATCACCGGTCAAGGGGGAAAACATCTGAATGGGTGACACCCCGGACTGGTTCATGGCCTGGATATAATCCGCACTTTCCTCGATGGGCAGATCCGGAACAATGGCCCCGGTCAGGCCGATGTTCGCGGTTGTCCGGGCAAAAGCGGTCAGGCCGAATGTAAAGGGGATGTTGGCATAGGTCATAAACAGAAACGGGATGGGATACCGGGCCGCCATATCTTTGGCAAATGCCAGACATTTTGCCACGGTGGCCCCGTGTTCCAGTGCGCTTTGGTTAGCCTTGAGAATCACGGGTCCGTCCGCCATGGGTTCTGAAAACGGAATCTGCAGTTCCATCAGATCCACCCCTGCCGCCACCATCTGCCGGACCATGGCATGGCAGTCGTCAAAAGAGGGGTAACCCATGACG
>DATFJY010000276.1:0-4621 GCA_035268905.1 Desulfotignum sp. | reverse complement strand
ATGGGCTGATCGCTGTACAGATCTATTTTCTCATTCTGGTCATAGGACTTGGATTCTTTGACAACTGGCTCAACTTCAGAAAACTGGAATTTCAAAAATGATACCAACCCCTGTCAGCCTGTTTTTTCAGGCTGAATCTTTTTGGAGGTCTACATGAAAGTCATACTGAAAGAAACCATAGATACCCTGGGCATTGCAGGCTCGGAATGTGAGGTTGCAGCAGGCTACGGCCGCAACTACCTGCTTCCCCAGGGAAAAGCAATGCTTGCCACGCCCCAGAACAAACGCGTCATGGAACAGGCCAGGGCAAAACTCGAACTGCAGATTGCAAAAGAGAAAAAACTGGCAGAGGAGATGGCTAACAAAATCAAGGATGTGGTCTGCAAACTCAAGGCCAAAGTCCGTGAAGAGATTTATCTGTACGGATCTATCACCACCCACGACATCAAGACATCCTTGAACAGCCAGAACATCTCTGTGGAGCGCCGCGCCATACTTTTGGCTGAACCCATCAAGCAAACCGGTGAATACAAAGTTCCCATAAGGCTCTACAAGGATGTGGAACCGGAAATCACCGTGGTTGTTGAAGCCGAAGAAAAACAGGAAAAATAATCCCCCCTGCCTGTGCTGCCCGGCAACCCGGCTGTTGGCAGCACAGGCCTGACACTTTTTGGAAAATGCGTGGTCCACACCAAACCGAAACATTCAGACCCCCTGCTTGACCGGACACCGCCCCATGATCTGGATGCGGAAGCCTCTTTATTGAGCGCTGTTTTTATCAACAATGAGGTGCTGTTTGACATCACGGACATTATCACCCCGGACGATTTCTACAAAGGGGCCCATAAAAAAATTTTCCGTGTGATCCTGATGCTTGCCGCCCAGGAAGAGCCGGCAGATCTTGTGACGGTTGCCAATGCCCTCAAAAAGAAAGATGAACTGGAAAGTATCGGCGGGGCCGCATACCTGGCCTCCATTGCAGACGCTGCACCGGTTGCGGTCAATGCGGTTCACTATGCCAGAATCATCCAGGGCAAAGCGTCTTTGCGCGCCATGATCGATGCGGCATCAAAAATCATTCAGTACTGCCTGGAAGACAAGGATGATGTGGAAGAAACCATCGATTTTGCCGAATCTGCCATTTTCCAGATAGCAGAAAAAAAATCCAGCGGTTCCTTCAGATCCTTAGGGGAACTGATCAACCTTAACATAGACAAACTCGAAGAGCAGCAGGGAAAAGATGGCGGGCTTTCCGGGCTTTCCACCGGGTATATGCGCCTGAACAATATCACCTCAGGGCTGCAGAAATCAGACCTGATCATTCTGGCGGCCAGACCCAGCATGGGCAAAACTGCCTTTGCGTTGAACATTGCCAGAAATGTGGCCTTGGAAGAACAAAAACCCGTGGCGGTATTTTCCCTTGAAATGTCCAATGAACAGCTTTCCATGCGGCTTTTGACTGCTGAGGCCCGCATAGATTCCAAGCGGCTGCGCACCGGATTCATCAGCCAGGAAGACTGGCAGAATGCCACAGATGCCGCCGGCATCCTCAATGAAATGCCCATTTTCATAGATGACACCCCCAACATCACGGTCATGGATGTGCGTGCCAAGGCAAGGAAACTTTTTCAGAAACACGGGGACCTGGGACTGATCATCATCGATTATCTCCAGCTGATGAAAGCCCCGATACACGCTGACCGCAGGGACCTGGAAATCGCTGACATTTCCCGGGGACTCAAAGCCCTGGCAAAAGAGCTGGATATCCCGGTCATGGCCCTGTCCCAGTTGAACCGCATGCTGGAACAGCGCAGCGACAAACGGCCCATGATGTCGGATCTGCGGGAATCAGGTGCCCTGGAACAGGATGCAGATATCATCGCCTTTATCTACAGAGATGAAGTGTATAACAAAGAGCCGGACAACCCCAAAAAAGGCACCGCTGAAATCATTGTTGCCAAAAACAGAAACGGGTCAACTGGCACGGCTTTGATGCATTTTCACGACCAATACACCCGGTTTGAAGAACTGGCACCCGAACACTTTCAGGAATTTCAATGAAAAAACAGGTATACGGCAATCTGTCAGGTCTGGCCAACACCCAGATCAAACGCATTGAAAACCTGTATGCTGTAAAATCCGCCCCGGAATATATCATCAGCCCTGATATTGCGGCCGAACTGGTCGAGATAAGCCATGATATCCGCCGCCAGGTGGGGATCATGGTGGACAGAAACGGCAAAATCATCTGCGTTATTGCAGGAGACGCCCACCGCATCGTGATTCCGGTGACACCGGACCATATGGCCATCCCGGGCCGTCTCAAAGGTCTGCGGTGTGTCCATACCCATCTGCAGGACGAGCCCCTGACCCAGGATGATCTCACCGACCTTGCACTGCTCCGTCTGGATTTTATCACTGCCATCTGTGTGGCAAAAGCGGGCCGGCCCGGCCCGGTGTATTCGGGCCATGTGCTGCCGGATGAAACACAGGCCCCCTATCAAGTGCTGCCTGCTGCCACCATCTATGATCTGGACATCGACTGTCTGTCCCGGATCATGGCCCTGGAAACCGAACTGTCCCGGAAAAATGCCCTTCACAAACCGGCATCCGGCCGGGAAAATGCCTTTCTGATCAATGCCGTCACCCAGGATCCCAAAGAAGCCGCAGCCTCCATGGATGAACTCAAAGAGTTGTGTAAAACCAGCAGAATCAGTGTTGTGGGCATTGCGGTCCAGCGCAGAAAAAAGATCGATCCCAAATTTGTGGTGGGAAAGGGAAAATTGTCCTCCCTGGTAATCAAGGCTATCCAGAACCATGCCACCATGCTGGTTTTTGACCGGGAACTGGCCCCTTCCCAGATCCGATCCATTACCGATTTTGTGGAAATGAAGGTGATCGACAGAACCCAGCTGATCCTGGACATTTTTGCCAGGCAGGCCAAATCCCGGGAAGGAAAGTTTCAGGTGGAGCTGGCCCAGATGGAATACCTGCTGCCGCGGCTTATCACCAAAAACACTGCCATGTCCAGGCTCACAGGCGGCATCGGCGGCAGGGGTCCCGGCGAAACCAAGCTGGAAATCAACAGACGGCGGGTGCGGGACCGGATCACCCGCCTGAAGAAAGAGATCGTCCAGATCCGCAAACAACGCAGCCAGCAGAAAGCAAAACGGCGGCAGAAAAACCTGCCGGTAATCTCCATTGTGGGGTATACCAATGCAGGCAAATCCACCCTTTTAAACACCCTGACCCAGAGTGATATCATCGCGGCAGACCGGCTGTTCGCCACCCTGGATCCCTCGTCCAGAAGGCTGCGGTTCCCCAGGGACATCGAGGTCATTATCACCGACACCGTGGGCTTTATCCAGCATCTTCCCAAAGAACTGCTGGAAGCGTTTCATGCCACACTCGAAGAGCTGGCTGAAGCGGACATGATTCTGCATGTCATTGACATCAGTAATCCCCGGTATATGCAGCAGAAACAGTCTGTGGAAAAAATCCTCAAACAGCTGGATCTGGACAGAATTCCGGTGCTGTATGTTTTCAACAAACAGGACATGGTGGACCTTACCGATTTTGATGACAAATGGCTGCTGCACCAGGGAATCTGCGTAAGTGCCATTGACAGACAGACCTTGGGTCCTTTGGTGGAAAAAATGGCCTCCATGGTCACCCTATCCCGTGTTGATTAGGTGTTGACCAATGGGTGTTTTTGCTTTACATATACACACATTTTTGACCTGTGTGGTTGGCTTTTAGCTGTTGGCTGTTGGCTTTTAGCTGTTAGCTTTTAGACAATTGCACAGTTTGCAAGTTTTTATAAATACAAGGTACATACAGGATAACTGGATCAGATGACTATCAGTGACCGTGAGAAAGAAGATGCAATGGATATTCCTGAATGTTTTGGCGAATTCAGTAAACATAACAAGCTGTGCTTCACCTACTGCGCCATGTCAATCCAATGCTGTCTCATGCGCAGCAGACATCCCAAAACCGACATACTGGAAAGACTGCTCACCCACAACCATTATGCTGAAAAACCCCACTGACAGCCATGCCCCGGGGGCAAAACAAAGCATGAAAGAACCGATCAAAAAAAACCGGCCACAAGATTGTTCTGCCTCTTTTGATACAAGAGACGTCACCCGTCAGCACTCAGTTATCAACTTCCAGTAAACAAATACAACCGCTTCCCTGCTGCCATCTAGCAGCTAAAAGCTAACGGCTAAAAGCTAACGGCTAACATCCATCAGAGAAAAATCTTACCGGGATTCAGCATCTGGCGGGGATCAAATACCGCTTTGATCTTCTTCATGATCTCCTGCTCGATTGGACCGATTTCCAGGGACAAATAGGCCATTTTGGTAAGCCCCACCCCGTGTTCTCCCGTGATGGTGCCGCCCAGGGCAATGGTTGCTTCAAACAAGTGGTCCACGGCTTTTTTGGCCTGTGCTGCCTGGGATGCATTCTGATTGTCATACATGATATTGCAGTGGATGTTGCCGTCTCCGGCATGGCCGAAACTGACAATGGTCAGGCCTGATTCCCGCTGGATCTGTTCGATGCGCGCCACCATCTCCGGTATTCTGGATATGGGCACCACAATATCTTCATTGAT
>DATFJY010000275.1:0-6404 GCA_035268905.1 Desulfotignum sp. | reverse complement strand
CAGTCCCGTGACCTGGCACAGGATTACCCGGATCACGCCGGCATGGGTGACAAAGAGCGGGGTGCCGGGTTCCCGGAGGCATTGATTGAAAAACGGCAGTACCCGGTGCTGGAGATCCAGAAAGCTTTCTCCGTCCGGGGGGCTGAATGTGTCCAGGGGCTCTCCGGCCCGAACCATTCATTCTAAAATTGAAAGGTGTTGCAACGGTCAGAATGACAATTGATGCGGTAATGGCCCTGACAAAGAGATAATCTCAAGGATAAATTTTTGTGAAAATGGTTTCCGATATTTCGGTGATCTCCTGCCGCATTCGCTTGAATTTTTCAATCATTTCAAGGGCTTCAGGCGTCAGGTCGGAATGGCCTCCTTGTGCACCGCCTTTATGGCGGACCAGCAGCGGTTTGCCCAGCCGTTTTTCCATTTTCCGCAGCCGGCCCCACATGGACCGGTATCCCATCCCAAGTGCTTTGGCCGCTGCATTGATGGATCCCTGTTCCCGGATAGTTTCCAGGATGCACATCTGGCCTTCCCCGAAAATCGAATCCCCAGTGTCACATTCGATCCAAAGCTTAACCCGCAGTTTTGGTCTTTTTTTTTTCATAACAGGTGTGATACTAAATCAAAACTATGGTTTTGTCACCTGTTAACCTGGGATAAAAAATGATGAATCAGCGGATGGTATTCAATCGAATAGAAACGGCCTGGTGATATCCATCGCAAATCAGAAGGCCGGTGGATGGGCGGACGCGGCGCCAAAATTTTGCTTGCAACCTGTGTCTGAGCAGGTATGATAACCAGTTATTATGATTCTGGTAACAGGGGAAATATTGTTTGATCTTTTCGGGGACCGTCGGCAGATGGGCGGTGCCCCGTTCAATTTTGCATTTCATGTAAAAAAGCTGGGGCTTGCGGTCCGGTTTTTCTCCCGGGTGGGAAACGATGATTTGGGCAGAGAAATTCTGGATTTTCTGGATTCACACAACTTTGATACCCGGGATATACAGATCGATCCGGACCGCCCCACAGGCACCGTGGTTGTAACCCCTGCCCGGGATGGCCACACCTTTACCATAACACCGGATACGGCCTGGGACCGCATCGGGTTTACGCCCCGGATGAAGGCCTGCCTGGAACAGGGGCCTGATATGGTGTATTTCGGTTCCCTGGTGCAGCGCACCGGTCAGGGACGGTCTCTGATCGGACGAATCATGGACTGGAAACCTGCCGGCACACGGGTTTTCTGCGACATCAACCTGCGGCCGGAATCTTATACAAAAGCGGTGGTTCATACCTGTGTGTCTGCGGCGGATATAGTAAAACTCAACAGGGAAGAACTGGCGCAGATCAGGGGCAGGGATAGGCTTTCATTGGAAGCAGCAGGCCGAAACCTGATAAATACCCACGGGGTCCAGGTGGTAATCCTTACCCTGGGAGCAAAGGGCAGCACCTGGATAACCCCGGAAACCTCATGGCATTGCCCGGCGGAAACGCCGGAAAAAATCATTGATACGGTGGGGGCCGGAGATGCCTATGCGGCTGTGTCAGCCGCCTGCCTGCACCGGCATCTGCCCCTGGACACCGGCATGGCCCTGGCCTCTGCATTTGCCGCCCGCATCTGTTCACAGGAAGGGGCATTGCCCGAAGATGATGCCGTGTACCAACCAATCAAACAAAGGATAATGAACCATGGCACCGCATGAGGGACGGTATATTCAGATGTTCAGCATCCACGGACTGGTACGCCATGAAAATATGCAGCTGGGATATGATGCAGATACCGGCGGCCAGATCAAGTATGTGGTGGAATTGTGTAAAAAATTATCAGAACACCCGGATGTCCGGCAAGTGGACCTGTTCACCCGCCTGATCCAGGACAAATCCTTTTCCGATGACTATGGCAAAGAACTGGAAACGGTCAATGACAAATGCCGCATTGTCCGGGTGCAGTGCGGCGGCAAAAAATATTTGCGCAAGGAACTGCTCTGGCCGTTTCTGGATGAATTTGTGGACAAAACCATCAAATTCATCCGCCGGGAAAACGCCATTCCCGACCTGGTGCATGGCCATTATCCGGATGCCGGCTATGTGGCCCGGGAGCTGGCCCGGTTTTTTGACCTTCCGTTTGTGTATACCGGCCATTCTTTGGGCCGTTCCAAAAAAGCCAGACTCCTGGATGACGGCATGGCTTTGGAAGAGATGAACCGGAAATTGAAAATCGATCACCGCATTGACATGGAAGAAGCCATCCTTGCATCAGCTGACCTGGTGGTCACCTCTACCCGCCAGGAAATCAAGGTTCAGTACGGCCAGTACCGCAACCATGCCCTGCCTGAATACCGGGTGATCCCGCCTGGTATCGGTATTCACCGGTTTTATCCGTTTTACCATGAAATAGAAGGGGACAGCCCGGAAAAAGAACAGGCCCTTTTTACCAGGGCATCTTTGACCCGGGAACTGGACCGGTTTTTCCAACATCCTGACAAACCATTGATCCTGGTGCTGTGCCGTCCTGACAAACGCAAAAATATCCAGGGGTTGATCAAGGCCTTTGGCGAAGACCAAGACCTGCAGGCCATGGCCAACCTGGCTGTGTTTGCCGGCCTGCGCAAGGACATTTCCCGGATGCCCGACAATGAACGGGATGTGCTCACCCAGATGCTGCTGCTCATGGACAAGTATAATCTGTATGGAAAAATGGCCATTCCCAAAACGCATGATTTTGAGCATGAAGTCCCTGAACTGTACCGGATTGCCGCCAGAAAACGCGGGGTGTTCGTCAATCCGGCCCTGACAGAACCATTCGGATTGACCCTGCTGGAATCTCTTGCCTGCGGACTGCCGGTGGCGGCCACCAATGACGGCGGTCCCAAAGATATCATGGACAACTGCCAGGGCGGTATCCTGGTGGATCCCACAGATGCGGCCCAGATCGCCCGGGCTGTCAGGAACATCATCTCCAGCCCGGAAAAATGGGATGAATTTTCCAGAAACGGTATTTTGAATACCAGAAAATTCTACACGTGGAAAAGCCATGCCGGTACCTATATTCAGGAGATACAGTCCCTGTGTACAGGCCATGAAAAAAAGCAGGCCGCCGAAAAACAGGGCCAGCCCCATATCGGCCGGCGCCTGAAAAATCTTTCCTACATGCTCATCACGGATATCGATGACACCCTTCTGGGGGGAGATGCCGATGCCCTGGCCAAACTGTCGGCTCTTCTGGAAAAGTACAGATCTGTTCTGGGATTTGGTGTGGCCACCGGCCGAAGGGTGGCATCGGCTGTGAAAATTCTCAAGGACAATAACGTGCCCGACCCGGACATTGTCATCTCCAGTGTGGGCAGTGAAATCAGCTACGGCACACCCTTCTCCCATGACAAGGGCTGGCAGACCCATATCTCCAAAGACTGGAAACCCGATCTCATAAAAAAGCAGCTGGCTGACATAGATTTTCTAACGCCCCAGGAAACGGAACTCCAGGGACCGTTCAAGCTCAGTTATTATATGGCGCCTGGCAAAGACAGGCTGGCAGAAATCCATCATGTATTGACCAGCAGGCGATTTCGCTATTCTTTGATCTATTCCCAGGACAAATACCTTGATATCCTCCCCTTTCGGGCCTCCAAGGGCAAGGCGGTCCGGTACCTGAGTTATAAATGGGAGATTCCTTTGAAGCATTTTCTGGTATGCGGGGATTCCGGAAATGATGAAGAGATGCTCAAAGGAGAGACCCTGGGGCTGGTGGTGGGCAATTTCTGCAGGGAACTGGCCCACCTGAAGACTGCCAAAAACATCTATTTTGCAAAACAGCCCCATGCTGCAGGCATGATGGAAGGTATCGGCCATTACCAACTCATTGAAAAAGCAAAAAAGACCCATGACCATAAAAAATAGAATCCAGTTGATCACCTATCCGGACAGCTTGGGCGCCAACCTGCCCGAGCTTCACTATGTGCTGCGCAAATATTTTGTAAAGGCGGTAAAAGGGGTGCATCTGCTGCCGTTTTATCCCTCTTCCTCTGACAGGGGATTTGCCCCCAAAACCTATGATGAAGTGGATCCGGCATTCGGCACCTGGGAGGATGTGGAAAAAATCGGCAGAGACTTCGACCTGGTCATTGACTTCATGGTCAACCATATTTCCAGACAGTCCCTGTTTTTCCAGGATTACATCGAAAACGGGGCTGACAGTGAATATGCGGACATGTTTTTGAGTTTTGACAAATTGGCCCCCAATGGATGGATCAAAGATGAAGATTTGAACATGGTCTACACCAGAAAACCCCGGCAGCCCTATCAGACCCTGGAAAGACCGGACGGCGCCCTGGAAAAAATCTGGTGTACCTTTGACTATGAGCAGATCGATCTGGATTATGATTCCCCCAAAACCCGGGAGATCATGCGCAAATTTATCATCCGGCTGGCCAGAAACCGGCCCAAAATGATCCGGTTGGATGCCGTTGCCTACACTACGGTTGAACTGGGGACCAACTGCTTTTTTTTGGAGCCCAAAATCTGGGAACTGCTGGAATGGTTCAACGATTTTGCCGCGGCCTTTGATACAGAAATTCTGCCCGAGGTGCACGAGCATTATTCCTATCAGTTGAAACTGGCGAAAAAAGGCTATTGGTGCTATGATTTTTCCCTGCCCATGCTGGTGCTCCACGGTCTTTACATGAACACCACCAGGCGATTGAAATTCTGGTTGAAAAAATGCCCCCGCAAACAGATCACCACCCTGGATACCCATGACGGTATCGGGGTGGTGGATGTGGAGGAGCTGCTCAGCCAGGAGGAGATCGATGCCACCCTGGAAAAGCTGTATGAAAAAGGGTCCAATGTCAAAAAAACCTATTCCGGACCCGAATACCAGAACCTGGACATCTACCAGGTCAACTGTACCTATTATTCCGCCCTGGGCTGTGATGATGATGCCTATGTTGCAGCGAGAACCATCCAGTTTTTTGCCCCCGGCATCCCCCAGGTCTATTATGTGGGACTGCTGGCCGGAGAAAACGATATCGCCTTGGTGGAAAAAACCCGCCAGGGCCGCAATATAAACCGCCACAACTATACCCTGGAAGAGATTGCAGACGCGGTACAAAAACCGGTTGTTCAGCGGCTGCTCAAGCTCATGGAATTTCGCAATTCCTATCCCGCTTTTAACGGAAAATTTGCCCTGCGCAAATCCAAAGACACGGAACTGGCCATGGAGTGGACCCACAAACAGCATGTGGCCACCGCTCACATAAATGTAAAAAATCACACCACCCGCATTACATATTCCGATCCCGTGGCATCCCGAATGGTGGATTTCAACGTGTAAATCCATGAGAAATCGGGCGGATGCAGGGATTATTCCGCCGGAAGCTGACAGATCCCCGATGCAGGCAAAATACCCGTATGCACAGCGGCTCTCTAAACACCTGTATTGCTGCGAAAAACAATCAGGGAGGTGTATTTTTTTAGAATCTGGTGATGCAGCTGCGGGAACCATTCGGTAATCTGTGCAGGAAGGTGCCGGTTTTCAAGCACAGCAAAATCTTTTTTTTGCAGACCGATTTCATCCATGAAGTACAAAAACGCCTCAATGGCCCCATGTTGGTGTTCCCCGAGCACGCACACATTGAGCATGTTGGATCTCAGCCCGGGGGAAGCCTGTACCAAAAGGTTGTGGAAAAGCCAGTTCTGGTCGTTTGAGCAGTGAAAAGCCCCGAACAAAATGATGTGACGTGATCCCGGTCGGAATACCGCCCAGAAATTATCTGCAATGGATCGATCTCTGGGGTTTGTATGGCCGGAACTATCTTCTGCCTGGTCCTGGGTCTGTTCAATACCATATATTCTGATATCCGGGTTGGTGTCAACAGCAGCCCGGAGTATGGACATAATATCCGCATCCAGTAACGGAAAATAGTCCCTGCCGGTTTTCATACGCCTTATCAACTGCTGCAGCTGCAGGGGGGCTGCCTCCAGCAGGAGAGCATCGGTGTCAAGATGCGGGAAAATTGTTGTTGAAAGAAACCGGCGGGTTGCTTCCGCATGAAGCTCGCCGATGCACACGATTTCGAAACATGATTGCCGGACATGCGCACACCACTGCCCAACTGAAACCAGACAGGTGTCGATCAGTTTTTTCAAAACGGCTTTTTTGTGCTCCGGCAGCTGTGAATACTGCTGCAAAGCCTTTACTGCATATTTATGGTGGCGCGGAAACTGAATACGCTCCACCTTCAATGGTGGCTTAGGGGGGGCAGGATATGTTTCAATGTACCATTCCTGAACAAAAAGCAAAAGCAGTATAAGAAGATAGCCGGCCATTGTAAATATTATGATACGTTCCAGATGTGATTTCATTGCAGCTTGGCTGTTGAAAGGTTTTTGGTTCAAATACATTAACTAAT
>DATFJY010000274.1:0-2891 GCA_035268905.1 Desulfotignum sp. | reverse complement strand
TTCCATGATCTTTGCACCGGTTTCCTGGTCCAGGTTGCCGGTGGGCTCATCCGCCAGTACCAGGTCGGGCGCATTCACCAGAGCCCTGACAATGGCCACCCGCTGCTGCTCACCGCCGGACAGTGTCTCAGGAAAATCGTGGCGCCGGTCCCAGAGCCCTACCTGTTCCAGCAGGTTTCGGGCCTGTTTCAGGTACGTTTTTTTGGGGGCCTTGTCCAGTTCGGCAATAAGGGTGACATTCTCCAGAACCGTCAATACAGGGATCAAATTGAAAAACTGGTAAATAAACCCGATGTGCCGCCGCCTGAAAAGGGTTCGGGCTGTATCGGTCATGGTACAAATGCGGCGGTCTCCCACCTGGATGCTGCCTTTGTCCGGCAGATCAATGCCGGATATCAGGTTGAGCAGAGAACTTTTTCCCACCCCGCTTTTTCCCACGATCACACAGAATTTGCCTGATGGAAACCGGGCCGAAGCCTTTTGGAATATGATCCTTTGGCTGCCGCTGTCATCAAAGGATTTATCGATGTCTGACAGAAGAATGTCCAAAAAAACCTCCATAGGATTACGGTTGCAACATGCCGCCAATAAAAAAGGGCAGCGCCGTCATCAAAAAGTGCTGCCCCATAGTATGCGCAATTTAACCGGCTGCGTCAATCCCGGGGTCACATACCAGATTTTTGTCGAATGTCTCACCTGCAACATTTTTATGCCGGGTACAGAAAACTGCCTAAAACGGTATTTACGGGGAAAAATATCACTAACGCGGGAAACCCGCAATCCAAAAGGCCCTCCTCATTTTCTGGTTTTTTTAAAAGCGGCTGAAGCGCAAGGCGCTAAAGGGCGTGGACCTGGCGGCGGGTCTGAACCATCCGTTTGAGGCGTACTATCCCGTTGATCCCCAGCAGGATTGTCAAGACCACTGCGCCTGTCAGTTGAAGGGCATGGGGAATGACCTCGGATGCCTGGCCCACCAGGGCTGTGGGGGAAAGGTGCAGGAATGCATAGATCCAGTCCACAAAAAATCCGATTGCCAGGGAACATATGGCAATCATGGCCAGATAGATCATCAGAGCCCGGGTATTGAAAATGTTTTTGACAATATTGATGGTGGCGGCATTGGTGGCCGGGCCGGCCAGCAGAAATACCAGGGCTGCACCGGGATTGAGCCCCTTGAGAATAAGGGCCGCCGCAATGGGGGTGGAGGAGGTGGCACACACATACATGGGAATGCCGGCCCCCAGCATGACCAGCATGGACAAAAAGCTGTGTTCATTGGCCAGGGCGGTAAGATCATCCGGAAAAATCAGGGTGATGGCCCCGGCAATGAGCATGCCGATGACAAAGGGTCTGGCAATATCGCCCAGCAGTTCACCGAAAGCATATGTCAGGCCTTTTTTCAGCCGTTGCCAAAGAGATGGTAATTTGGGATTTTCCTCGACAACCGCACAGGTGTCTGCAGCACAGCCGCAGCCGCCGGGTTCTTTTATCAGCGCTTCCGTGCTTTTGTCAGGTGTTTCTTTGCCGAAAAAATTCTGGGCAATGCCCGTGGATACGGCGGTGATAAAGCCGGCCACCGGTCGGATGATGGTCATGATTGGATCCAGCATGGCCCAGGAAACCGCAATGGAATCCACACCGGATTCCGGTGTGGCAATCATGAAAGACAGGGCAGCCCCGCTGTTGGCCCCCTGTTTTTTCAGGCCGGCCGCCACCGGCACCACCCCGCAGGAACACAGGGGCAAAGGAATGCCGAAAAGGGCGGACAAAAACACCGGTTTGATCTTTCCGGTGCCCAGGTGGCGCTTGATCTGGTCTGCCTTGAAAAACACGTACAGCAGACCAGCCACCAGAAATCCGAACAGCATGAAAATGGCCACATCCAGGTAAAGGTCCCAGGATGCTGCCAGAATGGCATATGTAATTCCAAGTGTGTTTTCCATATAAACATGGTTCCTTGGGAATGGTTTTTATATTTTGTCATATGATCAATTATTCATATAATGAATATCTATTTCGGTCTTGTCAAGAAAAAATCTACATGGTCACAGAAACAAATCACCCCGTTTTTTGGAGATTACGGAAGCAACGCTGGATAATATATTGTGGACGGAGCTTGAAGCGCTGATCCTGCACCGGAAATATTCATTGTTCGACAAACCCCAGCATAGCGGCGATATCGGGGACAAGTTCAGGAGCCTCATAAATACCTGCACTCTGATGGGGATCAAACCCTTTGATTGTCTGGTCACGCTGATAGAAAATTCATCGGCAATTTCAAGGATCCTTCCAAATTGTTGCCTTGGAATTACAAGACAAACGAATCATAGATCCATCCCGACAGCTGTGGGGGGATTAGAAGTGCACCTTCGGTTGATAAAAAAGTTAGCTACACACGCTTGCAGAAAAAGCACGTTTCAGGCAGAAAATACGCCTCCTTTGTTTCTCCGGAGTGGGCAGAATGCTGCCCCCCCCCTTCCTCGATAATTCTCAATAAAATAAGGGATTATACTTTGAACTGATCGACAGAGTTTTTCAATCTTTCTGCCAAATGGCTCAGTTCGTCTGCGCTGGCATCCACCCGAGAGCTGTTATTCGACATTTCATTAGATGCCTGGTTTACAACAGTAATGTCTTTTGCGATTTCATTGGCCACTGAGGAGCTCTGGGTGACATTTTCTGTCATCTCCTGAATACCCAGGGAAGCCTGACTAATATTGCCGGCGATTTCCTTGGTAGTAGCGGACTGCTCTTCAATTGCAGTGGCAACCGTGTCGATCATCTCGTTGACATTGTTGATGGTAGTTTCAATTTCACTGATTTCCAAAACTGTCTGTTTTGAGGAGCTCTGAATGCTTTCAATCTGAGCCTTGATGCCCAGTGTGGCTTCT
>DATFJY010000273.1:0-12927 GCA_035268905.1 Desulfotignum sp. | reverse complement strand
CCTGATTTCTGTTGCTGTTACCGGAAGGGTGCCTGTATATAGGGCTGCCCGGTTGCTGCGTCACCCATAAACATATCAAACAGGAAATACACATGGCCAGAGAAACCATATTGATTGTAGATGATGAAGAAGACATTATCGAGTTGATCAAATATAATCTGAAAAACGAGGGATATGATATTCTCACGGCATTTACCGGGGAACAGGCCATCAAAATCGCCAGGCAGTCCCTGCCGGATCTTATTGTCCTGGATCTTATGCTGCCGGGGATTGACGGCTTGGAAGTGACCAAATTTTTGAAAAATGCTTCTCAGACAAAGGAACTGCCCATTGTCATGCTGACAGCAAAGGGTGAGGAATCAGATGTTGTCACCGGACTGGAGCTGGGGGCCAATGATTATATTTCCAAACCCTTCAGCCCCAAAGAGCTGCTGGCCAGAATCCGGGCCATTCTGCGGCGCCGCAGAAAAAATGCCCTGGATGAACCGCCTGCCAGTATCCGCCAGGTGGGAGAAATGCGCATTGACCGTGCCAAACATGTGGTCACCATCCAGGGGGAGCCGGTGGATCTGACCCTGTCAGAATTTGAACTGCTGTCTTTTTTGTCCGACAAAAAAGGCTGGGTGTTTACAAGAAACCAGATCATGGATGCCATCCATGGTGAAAACTATGCTGTGACAGAGAGAAGCATCGATGTGATTATCGTGGGGCTGCGCAAAAAACTCAAATCCTATGCATCCCGTATTGAGACCGTAAGGGGTGTTGGGTACCGGTTCAAAGAGTGATGGGACAATAGACCAACGCGAGACCAATGCGGGAATCCCGCAACCCAAATGCCCCTCCGCAATGTATTGTGTTTTTTGAAAAAAATTGTGGCGTAAGGTTCTAAAGACAAAGTGCAAACCGTTTAGCAAAGAAAAAAAATTATGAAAAAACGAAAACTGATTTGGCGGATCTTCCCCTTTTTTTTGCTCATCATTGTTGTCTCTCTCTCCCTGGAAGCCTGGTATTTCATCAACCATTCCCGTCAGTTTTTTCTGGAAAACTCGGAGAAGGAACTGACCATCCGGGCCAGGCTCATCCAGCTGAAACTGGTCAGTGCCATGACCGAAGGACAGGACCGGGATCTGGATGACCTGTGCAAGCAGCTGGGGAAATCCATCCAGACACGGGTGACCATTATTCTGCCTTCAGGAGAGGTGGTGGGAGATTCATTCGCCCGGATCAAGCCCATGGAAAATCACAAAAACAGGCCGGAAATCCAGGCAGCCCTGCAGGGGGAAAAAGGGGTGTCAGTCCGGCACAGCAGCACCCTGGATGACACCATGATGTATATTGCCCTGCCGGTGATTACACCGGAAAAGGAGGGGGTCAGGGCCGTGGTCAGAACTGCGGTTTCCATTTCTGCCATTGACAAGAATATTGGTGACATGCGCAACCAAATTTTTTTGTTTTTAGCTTTCACGGTTGTTGCGGCAGCTGCCGCCTCCCTGTACGTATCGGGCAGAATCATCAGGCCCCTGGAACATCTCAAGCAGGGGGCCCAGGCATTTGCCCGGGGAAATTTGTCCAACCGTCTGGCATTGCCTGATACGGAAGAACTGTCGGATCTGGCCAGGGCCATGAACCAGATGGCGCAAAATCTGGATGACCGCATCCAGGATTCCTTGAACCGGCGAAAAGAGCTGGAAGCGGTGCATTGCAGCATGCAGGAAGGGGTGATCGCCATTGGCAATGACGAACAGATTATCACCATCAACAATGCGGCTGCCAAAATTTTCAACTTTTCCCCTGACCAGTTGAAAAAACGGAACATCCTGGAGGTGGCCCGGAATTTCGATCTGCAGAATTTTATCCAGAAAGCCCTTTCCACCCATGAACCGGTGGAGGATGACATTTTCATCCAGCAGGACGGGGACCACATCCTCAATATCCATTCCAGTGCCTTGTGGGATGCCAGGGAACAGCGGATGGGCACCCTGATCATTTTCCACGACATCACGCGCATCCGCCGGCTGGAGAGAATGCACAAGGACTTTGCCGCCAATGTATCCCATGAACTCAAAACCCCGTTGACCACCATCAAGGGATTCATCGAAACCCTCCAGGAGATGATGGCAGACAAAAGCCAGGATGCTGCCGGTTTTTTAAAAATCATCGAAAAAAATGTCAACCGGATGATCGAACTGATCAACGATCTGCTGGCTTTGTCCAGGCTGGAACGTCTGGAGGGAACCGGCATAGCGTTTGCAGAAAACCATTTGTCCACTTTGATTGCAGATGCGGTGGATTCCTGCCGGGCCATGGCCGATAAAAAACAGATGCAGATTCATGTGGCGTGTCCGGAAGATCTGACCGCCATGGTGGACCCGATTCTGATGGAACAGGCCATTGCCAACCTTGTGGAAAATGCCGTAAAATACAGCCCCCAAAAAAACCGGGTGGATATCACAGCCAGGGGAACAGACCAGTGGGTGGAGATTGCTGTCGCAGATTATGGTAACGGTATCAGCAAGGAGCATCTGCCCAAGATTTTCAACCGGTTTTACCGGGTGGACAAGGGCAGAAGCCGCCAGGAAGGGGGGACCGGATTAGGGCTTGCCATTGTCAAGCACATTGTCCAGTATCACAACGGCCGTATCACGGTTGATGCTGTCAAGGGGAAAGGCAGTACCTTTCATATCTGCATCCCCTGTTGATTCAGGGGCGGGGCTGTCGGTATTGCAAAAATTGTCGGTAATACCGGCCAAGTTTCGGCGGGTACAAAACAATTAAGCTGTTAGCTGTTAGCGATTAGCTTTTAGCCGTTAGCAGGGAGAGATCAGCAGGGAACAGGGGGATCAGGCATAGAAAGTGGCGGCATTATCTCCCAGAACCATCTGCTGCTGGGCGGCATTCAGTCCGGATGCCGCAAGGTCCTGAAAATACCGGTCCGGCGGCAGCAAAGGAAAGTCTGTTCCCAACAGGACCTTGTCCAGAACACCGGCCTGCACTGCCATGTCATAAATGGCAGGGTCATATAAAAATGGTGATGCTGCCGTGTCATACCAGATATTTTTCAAGGTCTGTTTGAGCTGTTTTTTCATGACATGGTAAAAGAAGATGCCGCCCCCCCAATGGGCCAGGATGATCCGGTTGTCTGGAAATGTTTGGGCCATATCCTGGATCTGTTCCAGGGTCACCGGGGTTTTGCCGGGATAGGCATGCCCCACCGGCTCGTTGGTGTGGATCATGCACGGCAGGTTGCCTTTTTCCCGCAAAACCGCCATCACATCCGCCATGAGGTCCAGGGCCCTTTTGTCTATGCCGGACAGGTAAAAGGCAAGTTCTCCCACCCCTGACAGGCCGGCATCAATACACCGGGCCGCCTCTTTTGCCGCCCCTGGCCATTCCATGTCAAAACAGGCCAGCCCTTTGATCCGGTCGGGAAATCGGTTCACACATGCAATGATATAGTCGTTGTTTGCCCGGGCATGTTTTGGGTTGCGCCAGGGAAATCCGCTGGCACAGGCCATATCCACCCCATGCCGGTCCATGGCATCCACCAGCTGGTCACAGGTGGCCATTTGGGCTTTGGGGTGTTTGTACAGCAGGGTGAATTCCGGCTCATCATGAAAAAAACGGGACCGGTCCTGTGCAAAGGTTTCCGGAAACAAGTGGGTATGGGTGTCAATGATCATTGTGTGCCTGTCCTGTGCTGGATATTTGCCATAAGCATGCCGGTTTTCGATCGTTCAGTGCAGCAATCTGTCTTGGGCACCGCCCCTGTTGGTGTCCTGTGCCCGGCCCGAGATCTGCGGGGGCCTGTCTGCATGAGAACAATGAAGAGCGGCACCCCGCCCTCTGGTTGAAAACCATCCCGGCATATGTTAACAGGCCCCCTTCGGATCTGACGGTCCGTTCACAGGACACCACCAGGGGCTCCCCATAGCGGGTACGCTGCTATGGCAAATATCCAGACCTTATGATTAATATTGAAAAAACAAGATATTAGTATATAATATCAATTTTATTTAAACAAGGGGAACACAGGGCAAATTCATTCTTACATGATTACACCATAGATTAGGTAAGTTATGGCCAATGTCGGATGGCCTATATTGTTTTGATTGTTTCAAAAACCACGAAGGTCACGAAGAACAAAGAGGAAGGGCTTCTTCGTGACCTTCGTGGTAAAATAATCTGACGGTTTTGAAGCCCTGAAATGGATTGACAGGCATAATGAATTCACCGTGCAGGGTACTGGATATTTGTCATAATGGATTGTGTATCACAAGGACCGTGGCAGGGAGCCCCTGGCGGTGTGCTGTGCCAGGACCGTCAGATCCGAAGGGGCCGGCAGACATGGCAGGATGACAGAACCGCACACGCGTGATCAGTTTCTTTGCTGAAAAAAGGTACGGTAACCGGCCCCGTAAGATCTCGGGCCGGGCACAGCACACCGCCAGGGGCGGGCCTGGGACAAAGATACCCCATGGAACCATGCAAAATCTGATACATTTTTTGCAGATATCCAGACAGGACAGGGACATGAAATATTATCCGGTTTTTCTGAAAATCAAAGCAAAAAAATGCCTGGTGGCGGGCGGTGGCCGCGTGGGAACCAGAAAAGCGGCAACCCTTGTCCGTTCCGGTGCCCGGGTGACCGTGGTTGCTAAAAAAATGTGTGAAGAACTGGAAAAACTGCCCGGGATCGCGTTGGAAAAACGTGCTTTCCAGCCCCGGGATTTGGCGGGCATCTTTCTGGTATTTGCCGCCACCAATGATGCCCAACAGAACCGGCAGATTCTGGCGCATGCCAGGGCGGCCGGGGTGTGGTGCAACAGTGTGGATGCCCCTGAACAGGGGGATTTTATCCTTCCGGCGGTCACCAGCCGGGGGGACCTGATATGCGCTGTTTCCACCTGCGGGGCCAGCCCGGCTTTGGCCAGAAAAATCAGACAGGACCTGGACCGGACATATGGACCGGAATATGCCACGTTTCTGATGCTCATGAGGGCCATCCGGACAAAACTGCTGGCATTCGGCCATGACCCGGAGGGCCATAAAATGGTTTTCAGACAGGTGATGGAAAAAAATATCCCGGCTTTGATCGCCGACCAGGACATTCCCGCCATTGATACCATCCTGGCTGAGCTGCTGGGCAGCGGGTTTTGTTTTCAGGATCTGATATCACAGGAGGAATAGACACAACACATGATGAATGGATTACAAACAGCCGGGACCATGCTGCAGTTTGTCTTTTTGCTCTACCTTGTGAGTCTGGCAGGATATCTGTTTTATCTGGTGTATCAAAAAGAGCCGGTACACAGGGCATCCATTTACCTGATCACAGCAGGGGTCCTGGTGCATTTTGCCGCCATTGTGGTCATGGGGATCTCCATGGGCGGCCTGCCCGTTCACAATCTGGTCCAGAGCCTTTCCATGGCCGCCCTGGCCTTTGGGGGAATGTTTTTGTTTGTCCAGTATAAATTTCAGCTCAAGATGCTGGGACTGTTTGCTGCCGTTATTTTATCCGGCACCATGCTGGGGGTCATGGTGCTGCCGGATACCCAGGTGGTGCCCGGCGATATCCTCAAAGGGTTCTGGTTCTACTGCCACATACTGCTGGTTTTTACAGGTGATGCCGCCCTGGGTCTGGCCTGCGGTGCCGGGATACTGTATCTGCTGCAGGAAAAAGGGATCAAAGCCAAAACCCCGGGGTTTTTTTTCAAGCGGCTGCCATCCCTTGATTTTCTGGACCTGGTCAGCCATGCCTGTATTGTCACGGGATTTTTTCTGCTGACCTTTGGGTTGATCACCGGGTTTGTATATGCCAAAGCCATATGGGGCCGTTTCTGGAGCTGGGATTTCAAGGAGGTTTTTTCTTTGGGTGCCTGGCTGGTATATGCCGTATTGATCCATCTGCGTTTGTACTCAGGGTGGCGGGGCAGAAAATCAGCCATTATGACCATTATCGGATTCGCTATCATTATTTTCACGTTTCTGGGGGTGAATCTGTTTTTGGGCGGTCACCACCAGGAATTCACCAAATAGCGGGAACCTCATGCCACATATCATACTCATTGGTGTAAACCATAAAACCGCCCCTGTGGAACTTCGGGAAAAATTGGCTTTTTCCAGGGAAGAAACCCTGGCAGCCCTGAAAACACTCAAACAGCACCCGGACATAAAAGAGATATTGATTTTTTCCACCTGCAACCGGACCGAGATGCTGTATGTCTCCGGAAATCAGCGTTCTGTGGATGATGTTACTGCCTTTGTTTGTGCACAAAAACATATCCATGTGTCTGAATTTGCATCAGCCCTTTATGTGCTGCACCGGGATGCAGCGGTGCGCCATGTTTTCCGGGTGGCATCCAGCCTGGATTCCATGATGGTGGGGGAGCCCCAGATCCTGGGCCAGGTGAAAGAGGCATACAGAACTGCAGTGGAAGCCGGGGCGTCAGGTGTGCTCCTCAACCGGATGATGCACAAGGCCTTTTCCATTGCCAAGCAGGTGCGCAAGGAAACCGGGATCGGTGACAATGCGGTTTCCATCTCCTATGCCGCAGTGGAGCTGGCCAACAAAATTTTCAGCGACCTGTCCACCAAAAGTGTACTCCTGCTGGGGGCAGGGGAGATGGCGGAACTGGCGGTGGAACATCTCATGTCCCATAATGTGAAACAGGTTCTGGTGGCCAACCGGACCTTTGAAAATGCCGTAACCCTGGCTGAAAAATTCAGGGGCCAGGCCATGGGGTTTGAAGAACGGGAATCCGCACTGGCAGGGGTGGATATCATTATCTCTTCCACCGGTGCCACCCAGTACGTGATAACGGCGGATCAGGTGAAACAGGCCATGAAAAAACGGCAGTACAGGACCCTTTTCTTCATTGATATTGCCGTGCCACGGGACATTGATCCGAAAATCAATACCCTGTCCAATGCCTATGTCTACGATATCGATGACCTGAAAACCATTGTGGCATCCAATATCCAGCAGCGGGAGCACGAAACCGTCAAGGCTGAGCGCTTGGTAGCCCAGGCGGTGGTCAAGTTCAGAAAATGGCTGGACAGCCTGGCCATTGTTCCCACCATCAAGGCCATCAACGACAAGATGACAGCCATTGTGGAAATGGAGTGTGACAAAACCCTGGCCCATCTCAATCATTTGCCGGAACAGGACAGGGCTGCCATCCGCCGCATGACCCGGGCCATTGCATCCCGGGCCATCCATGACCCGATCCTGTTTTTAAAAAATACCGGCAACCACCGGGATGATGCTTTGTACCTGAATGTGACCCGCCAGCTTTTCAACCTGGATATTTCAGAAGAAAATTAATAATTTGCGAATGCATTGTATAGCACAGCACACCGCCAGGGGCGGGCGTGGAACCAAGACACCCTATGGAACAATGAAGTGTAGCCATCCGTCCTCTGTTTGGGATCATACCGGCAAATTTTACCAGGCCCGCCTCCGGATCTGACGGTCCGTTCACAGGACACCATGAGGGGCTCCCCATAGCGGGTACACTGCTATGGCAAATATCCAGATGAACAATAATATCTTTACAAATCCATACATGTTGGTATAATACCCTCTTTTAATGTTCCCGGACCTTTAAATGTGAGGATGAGACCATGAAGAAAGAAGATCTGGAATATTTCAATACCTTGCTGACAGACAGGCTCAACGAGTTGCTCAAGCATGCAGACAGTACGGTTACGGGCATGACAAAGCCCAAAGAGAATTTTGCAGACCCGACAGACCGGGCCTCCCATGAAGCGGAAAGAAGTTTTGAACTGCGGATTCGTGACAGGGAGCATAAATTGATAAAGAAAATAAAAAAAGCCCTGGAGCGTATAGAAAACGGTACGTTCGGGCGGTGTGAGACATGTGAGGAAGATATTTCCATAGAGCGGCTCAAGGCCAGACCCGTGACCACACAGTGTATTGAATGCAAGACCAGGGATGAGGATATGGAGAATGCCCTGGGAATTTGACCGGATATGCTACCGGATAGTTTAATTGATTGATCTTCACGTACATTCCACTGCTTCGGATGGCTCCCTGTCTCCTCTGGAAATTCTGGAACTTGCCAGGGACAGGGGCATAAAAGCCATTTCCATAACCGATCATGATTCCATTGACGGTATCAAAGAGATAACAGATCAGATACATGCATTTCCGGTTGAATTCATGACCGGGGTGGAAATATCGTGTACACCGCCCCGGGATTTTGAAACCATCGGCAGTGTCCACCTTCTGGGGTATGGATTTTCCCTGTATGACCGGAACCTGAACCAGATGCTTTCAACAGCAAAGCTGTCACGGGAACAGCGGAATCCCAAAATTATCAGCAAATTGAACCAGGCCGGGCTGGATATCAGCCTGGGGGAGATCATTGCACGTTTCGGGGCCGGTCAGACCGGACGGCCCCATATTGCTGAACTGATGAAGGAAAAGGGATTTGTTTCCTCGTTCAAGGAAGCCTTTGATACTTGGCTGGGCAAGGGGAAACCCGCCTATGTGGACAAATTCAAGGTATCTTGTAAAAAAGCCGTTTTGACCATTCGCGATGCCGGGGGTATCCCTGTGCTGGCCCATCCGGGCCTGCTGTCGTTCAACCGTACAGGGGAACTGGAAGCATTCCTGGATATGTTGATCAGTTACGGTCTTCAGGGAATGGAAGTCTTTTATACCGACCATGATGCCCATCAGACAGAATATCTTGCCGCCATGGCCAGAAAGAAAAAATTACTGGTCACCGGGGGATCGGATTTTCACGGCAGTTTCAATGCCGGGGTCAAGCTGGGCACGGGCAAAGACAATATCCAGGTGCCATATGCTTTTTTCAAAGCCTTGACCAGCCGTCTGGAAGCCATGCACAACCTCCATGACCGCCTGGATATCCTGGAAACCAATCTCGGACACCAGTTCATTGACCGGTCCCTGCTGCAGACCGCTCTGTGCCACCGCTCTTTTTTGAATGAAAACCAGCGGGTTTGCGATACAGACAATGAACGTCTGGAGTTCCTGGGGGATGCCGTGCTCGGGCTTTGTATCGGCCATATTCTCATGAACCGGAGCCCTTCCAGAAAAGAGGGGGAGTTGTCCAAACTGCGCGCCACCCTTGTGAGTGAACCCGGGCTGGCAAATATGGCCAGGTCCATTGACCTGGGACGGTTTGTCCGGCTGGGAAAGGGGGAAGCCCTTTCCGGAGGAGGCGACAAAAACTCCATTCTTTCTGATGCGTTTGAAGCGGTCACGGCAGCGGTATTTCTGGATGCCGGGTTTGACACCACCTGCGATCTGATCCAGGATCTGTTCCAAAATGCTGTTGACACGGTGCTGTTCTGTGACCACACATTTGATTACAAAAGCAGTCTTCAGGAATATGCCCAGGAAATATTTGCCACCACCCCCGTATATACGGTGATGCGGGAGACGGGACCGGACCATGACAAAACCTTTGAAATACGTCTGGAACTGGCCCATATCACCGCCCGGGGATTTGGCAAAACCAAAAAAGCAGCAGAACAGGATGCTGCAAAAAATGCCGTAAACCTGCTTAAAAAAACATAGGGAATGGCTTCTCCCTTAGTTATCCCCATTTTTATTCCCCATTCAGGATGCCCGCACCAGTGCGCCTTCTGCAACCAGAAAGCCATTACCCGGGAAACCCGAAATCTGCCGGATCCAGACCGCATGGCTGCTGTCATCCGCCAGTACCTGACATATAAAGGTGCCAGAACCCGTGTGGAGCTCGGATTTTTCGGCGGCAATTTTCTGGGCCTGAATCCCCGGCAAATCAACCGCCTTCTGGCGGACGTACAACCTTTTCTGGACAGCGGGGCCGTTCAGGGTATCCGGTTTTCCACCCGGCCGGATACGGTGACCGAAAACACCCTGGATCTGCTTCGGTCCTGTCCGGTGAGTCTTGTGGAACTGGGGGCCCAGACCATGAACGATCAGGTGCTGGACCGGCTGAACCGGGGCCACACCAGTGATGATACCATCCAGGCAATGGCATTGCTTGAAAAAAGGGGACTGGGGGCGGGGGTCCAGGTCATGGTGGGCCTTCCCGGGGATACACGGGAAAGCATGGTCCGGACGGCAGATATTCTGGCAGGGTTGAAGCCGCTGACAGCAAGGATATATCCAGTGCTTGTCCTGAAAAAAACCCTGCTGGCCCAATGGTTCAGAAATGGGGAATACCAGCCTTTGACACTGGACCGGGCAGTGGCAATATCGGCTGAAATGCTCCGGATTTTCACCCGGGCAGGTGTTGCAGTGATCCGTACGGGGCTGCAGACTTCGGGCACCTGTGATCCTGATGTTATTGCCGGCCCTGCACATCCGGCTTTCGGGCACCTGGTGTTATCGCGTATCATGTATGAGACGGTTGTACAAAAGATTCAGTATCTTACATATGACCAGGGAGCCGGACAGATAAATTTATGTGTTCATCCCCGTTATGAATCCCGTCTCAGGGGGAATAAAAACAGCAACCTGCATCGCCTGAAAGCGGTGTTTCCAGACGTTGATTTTGCGATCCATGTAGATCCGGCCATGGGACCGGACCAGGTGGATATCCTTAAATACCCTGTTTGAAAAGATCATCCGTACCTGACGCCGTATTGGGTTTTGGGGTGTGGGCCTTGGGGACGGTGCCTTCTTTAAAACATTCAAAAATGGTTTTTTCCGATTCTTTGATGGGCAGCAGCCCGGTTTTGGCATCAATCTTGGCAAATACAATGCCTTCGGGTACAGTGAAGGTTCTGGCAGGTTTTCCTTCCAGGGCCTGCTGCATGAAATCAAGCCATATGGGACTGGCTGTTCTGGAACCGGTTTCTCCTTTTCCCAGGGATGTTGCCTCATCCATTCCCACCCAGACACCGGTGGTGTATCTGGGGGTATATCCCAGGAACCAGGCATCAAAAAGGTTGTTGGTGGTGCCGGTTTTCCCTGCCACAGGCCGCTTCAAAGCCTTGACCCGGCGCCCTGTGCCTGACTGGACAACACTTTCCAGGATATTGGTCATGATATAGGCGGTGTCCATGTCAATGACCTTTTTGCGGACCAGTTTGGCGGTTTCCAGCAGATTGTCATCCCGGTCGTAAATTTGGGTGATAAACACCGGTTCAATCAGGTAGCCCAGGTTGGAAAATACGGCATAGGCATTGACAAGCTCCAGCAGGGATACACCGGAGGACCCCAGGGCAATGGACAGATCCTGGTTGATATCCGATGTGATGCCCAGTTTTCTTGCATAGTCAATGGCATAGGAAATGCCGATATCCTTGAGGATCTTGATGGTGACAACGTTCCGGGATTTTACCAGGGCCTCTCTGAACAAAGTGGGTCCGTAAAATTTTTCCTTGTAATTTTGGGGTTTCCAGATGAAGTCCCGGGATATATCTTCATATACCACCGGCGAATCAATGATACTGGTTGCAGGGGTGTATCCCTTGTCCAGAGCAGCTGCATATATGATGGGTTTGAATGCGGATCCGGGCTGACGTCGGGACTGGTAGGCCCGGTTGAACTGGCTCTCTTTGAAATCCTGTCCCCCGATCATGGCTTTCACATGACCGGTTTCCGCTGCAATGCTCAACAATGCGGCCTGGGCCGTGGGTTCCTGGTACAGGGTGAACGTGTACTGGTCTGTCTGGTCGATATCATGCAATACCTTTACCTGAATGACATCTCCGGGCGTTAAAACCCGGGAGGGTCTGGTGATTTTAGATGCATAATATGGCACTTTGGGATTGGGACGGCGCGCCCAGGTCATGGTCTTAAGCGGGATAATCCCCTGAAAATTTCCCACCCGCACCCTGGTTGCCTTGTTTTTATCATCCACATCCAGCACCACGCCGGTATAGACACTGCCTTTTTCAAGTGTATTCCCTTGTATCTTTTCAGCCTCGGTCCGGCAGAAATCTTCAATTGCAAGGGCTGATATGTTTTTTTCAGGCCCCCGAAATCCCATCCGCCGGTCCAGATCCATGAGCCCTTTTTTGACCGCCTCCCGGGCCATTTTCTGCAGTTCGATATTGACAGCGGTGTGGATCTGCAGTCCCTGGTTGTACAGGGCATCTTTCCCGTATTTTTTTTCCACATACCGCCGGACATGTTCGGTATAGTATGGCACTGCTTCAATAAACCAGTTTTTGCGGGGCTTGATGTCCAGTTCCAGATCAATGGCTTCGGTAACTTTCATGTTGGTTACCATGCCCTCTTCCTTCATGCGGTTCAAAGTATAGATCTGGCGCTGTTTGGCCCGGTCGGGAAACCGGAAAGGAGAATATCGGCTGGGGGCCTGGGGAAGTCCGGCCAGCATGGCACATTCAGCCAGGTTCAGGTCCTGGGCGTGTTTTCCGAAATAATTTTCTGCAGCCGCCTCAACCCCGTAGGCACCATGGCCCAGATAAATCTGGTTCATGTATAAAAATAAAATTTCATCCTTGGTGAATTTTTTTTCTATGCGGTAGGCCAGGATAGCTTCTTTGAGCTTGCGTTCATAGGTTCGTTCCGGTGTCAGCAGAAAGGATTTGGTGACCTGCTGGGTAATGGTGCTGCCCCCCTGGGTAATGGCCCCGGCCTGAAAATTTTTGATGAATGCCCGGAAAATGGATTGGATATCGATGCCCGGATGCTCCCGGAACCGTGAATCTTCGGCAGCCACAAACGCGTTGATCAGATTTTCCGGCATTTTTGACAAAGGGATGACGATCCTGCGCTCTTTGTAAAATTCACCAATTTTCCGGCCGTCGTCAGAAAACACACTGGTAACAGTGGCCGGCCGGTAATCTGCTAAAGAATTGATTTTGGGCAGATCCTTGCTCAGGTAAAAATACAGTCCGAATACACCGCCGGCAGCAAGCAGAATGCCAAAAACAATTGCGGCAAGTCCCCATTTTAAAAAAAACAGCACCAGGTGT
>DATFJY010000272.1:0-10206 GCA_035268905.1 Desulfotignum sp. | reverse complement strand
GGGCAAAGAAGTGCAGAACGGGTTTGCCCTGGTGCGGCCACCTGGACACCATTCCATGCGGGTCTCACACGGGGGTCGGGGATTCTGCCACATCAATATGGAAGCCATCATGGTGGAATATATCCGGACCCGGTACAATGTCAAACGCATCGCCATCATTGACACCGACTGCCACCACGGAGACGGCACCGACAATATTTTCTGGCATGACCCGGATGTGCTGTTCATCTCCCTGCACCAGGACGGCCGGACCATGTTTCCGGGAACCGGATTCCCCGGGGAACTGGGGGGACCCAATGCCAAGGGCAGCAACCTGAACATTCCCCTGCCCCCCGGGACCTCCACCGAAGGGTATCTGTATGTGATCAACCATTGCGTGCGCCCTGTTCTGGATGCATTCAAACCGGATCTGGTGGTCAACTCGGCAGGCCAGGACAACCACTACACAGATCCCTTGACCAATATGAATTTCTGCGCCCAGGGATATGCCCAGCTCACCACCTTGTTAAAACCTGACATTGCGGTACTGGAAGGGGGCTATGCCATAGAAGGGGCCCTGCCCTATGTCAATCTGGGGATTATTCTGGCCATGGCCGGCATTGATTACACCGGGGTGGTGGAACCGGATTACAATCCGGAAAAACTCAAACAGTCTGTGAGCATTACCGACAAGATCAAGAAAACGGTTGACCAGATCAATGGCTTCTGGGGCCAGCGCCATCAGATGCGAGAGGCTGCCGGCACCCCCGGAGAGCTGCAGGTGCGCCACCGGGAAATCTATTATGACACAGACAATATTTTTGAACGGCAGAAAGAACGGATCAGAATCT
This sequence comes from Desulfotignum sp., assembly GCA_035268905.1. Taxonomy (GTDB): domain Bacteria; phylum Desulfobacterota; class Desulfobacteria; order Desulfobacterales; family Desulfobacteraceae; genus Desulfotignum. The sequence goes on along the minus strand of DATFJY010000272.1, from coordinate 9,376 downwards.
GCAGAGACTGTGGCGGCAGCTTTGAAATTGATTCCAGGGCAATGCCGGGCCGTCACATTTTAGCGGTGCATATTCCCATCAATGCCTGTAAAACCTGTATCGAAAAAGGGTATGCATTTTTTGAATCCGCTCCTGCAGGTACCTATGACCAGATTTATCTGATGGACCGGCCCAAAGATTCCTATCATACCAAATAACCCCCATGCCCTGACGGGCACAACAAAATAGGAAAGCTCTTAGCTCTTAGCTCTTAGCTGTTAGCTGAGTACTGAGGGCTGACGGCTTTCATATAACACCCATGCCCTGGCGGGCACAACAAATTATGAAAGTTATGAGGGGTGAGTTATGAGTATTGAGAGAAGCTAATTTGATAGTTTTTTCTCACTACTCAAACCTCATATCTCACTACTTTCATATAAAAAAAACGGTGCAAACAATGAACCAACCAGGTATTGGTATGCATCTTAAAATCAGGTCCCGTGTGATACAATGCATGCGGGATTTTTTTGACCGGCAGGGCTACCTGGAAGTGGAAACCCCCGTGAAAAGCCCTGCCATCATTCCGGAAGCCCACATTGACCCGGTGACGGCAGACGGACAGTTTCTCATGGCCTCCCCGGAACTTTACATGAAACAGCTTTTGGCCAGGGGGTATCCGAAAATATTTCAGATCTGCAAATGTTTCCGGCAAAATGAAAGCGGAACCCAGCATCTGCCTGAGCATACCCTGCTGGAATGGTATGGGACCGGTGATACCTACCTGGATCTCATGGACCAGTGCCAGGCATTGGTGCGGCATATTGCCGCAGGTCTGGGATATGGTGCTTGCCTCTCCTACCAGGGGCTTACCCTGGATCTTGCCGCCCCTTTTGACCGCATGACCGTGCACCAGGCATTTGAACAGCATGCCCCCAAATCCTGTGACCAGGCCCTGGCAGACGACAGCTTCCATGAGATCATGGGATTTGCGGTGGAACCCTGCCTGGGCAAAAAGCAGCCGGTTTTTCTCATGGATTACCCTGTTTGCCTGGCCAGCCTGGCGGCCCCGAGCGCCCGGAAACCGAACCTGGCAGAACGGTGCGAGTTCTATATGGCCGGTATCGAACTGGCCAACGGGTTTACCGAATTGACCGATCCCCGGGTGCAGCGCCGGCGGTTTGAAGCGGAAAACCGTATCCGGGCCCGTCAGGGACGACAGCAGCTGCCCCTGCCGGAAACCTTTCTTTCAGAGCTGGAAGCCATGCCGCCGGCTGCCGGCATCGCCCTGGGGGTTGACAGGCTGGTGATGCTTTTTGCCAATGCCGCCACCATTGACCAGGTAGTGGCCTTCCCCCCTGAAATCTGCTGATGTTATTGTGAAATCCGGGCCTGGGTGCGGCAGAACCAGTACATGATGCCGCAGCCGGCAAAAAACAGACCGATGGCCCATAGAAGCTGACCATCTGCGGCAGGCAGGATATTGATATTGGTATACACCGGGACATTTTTGACAATGGTGACAGCATTGTCCAGTTTCACATACTGCCGTTCCACGACAATCACCTGCTTAAAGGGCCACAATGCCCACAGGGAACCGGCCATAAGCCCCAGAAGAAATGCCATCGTGGCATCATAATACCGCGTGAGCACATAATTCACCAGCCGTGCGAACAGCAGCCCGCCAAACACAATTCCCAGCGTAACACTTCCCAGAAAGACCATGGTGTCCAGGTGAAAATATTTCACCGCGGAAATCGCGGACAGCACATCAAAATAGGCCCCCATGAGAATCAGCACCAGGGATCCGCTGATACCGGGCAGCACCATGGCGGAAATGGATACCGCCCCGCAAAGGCCGGCATACAGATATTCTGTCACCGTATACCTGCCCAAGGAGCGTAATGGATTTTTTTCTGCACCATCCCGGGCGTTATCCATCTTCTCTTGTTCATACTGGATCTGGTAATAATCAGATTTTTGTTTTACCTTGTCATAGGGATTGACCTGCATGTACACCGCCATTGTCACGGCAGCCCCCAAAACCACAAAAACCATCAGATACAGCCGCAGGGTCCTGATCAGCTTTGCCGGGATCATAATCGACACCAGGATCAATCCGAAAAAAAATGCATAGGTCACAGAAAAATGCTGCACCAGAAGATATGTCATCAAAGTGGAAAGCCCGAAAATAGCAGCTGCCGCACCGATGATCAGCTTAAAGAGAAACAGGAAATCATTTTGTTCCAAAAATACCACAATGGCACGGGCACTGCCCTTGCGGCCCAGATGTTTTATGAATCCAGTTCCCAGGCCCATGGCCTGGTATACAAGTGACTTATTGATACGGTTCAAAATGGCAAAGACCCGTTCATAGATATTGAAAATCAGCAGAAAGGTACCGCCGGAAACACCTGGAATAATATTGGCTGCCCCCAGACAAAACCCCATGAGCAGCTCTTTTAAAAAAGAGGGTACCGTTTTTTCTCTGGACCGGGAAGGTGCTTTTGTTTTATTCATTCCACCCATGCTGTCCGATGAGCTTCACAAACCGGCACCCCCCCAGGCTTTCTTTTTTTATACCGGTATCGGTCTTTGTCAATTTCACAAGATCCTGGGAAAAATGCCCCCCCACCGGCATGACCAGACGACCGCCGGGTGCCAGCTGTTCCACCAGGGGAGACGGGATCTGGTTACCGCCGGCAGTCACAATGATGGCATCAAACGGGCTTTCTTCTTTCCACCCCTGGGTGCCGTCGGAATAGCGGGTCACGATATTATGAAACCGCAGCCGGTCAAACAGGGTGCGGGCCTGCAGAAAAAGCGGGTGGTTGCGTTCAATGGTGTATACCCGGTATACCATTTTGGCCAGAATAGCGGCCTGATAACCGGATCCGGTACCGATTTCAAGCACACGGTCCGATTTTTTGAGATCCAGGCTCTGGGTCATCTCTGCTATGATATAGGGCTGGGATATGGTCTGGCCCTCACCAATGGGCAGGGGAAAATCCCCGTATGCACTGTCCACAAGGGCCTCACTTACAAACAAATGCCGGGGCACTTCATTCATTGCCTGAATCACCAGCGGATCGGTCACCCCCCGGGCAATGATTTGTCTGTCCACCATGTCGTTGCGCCACCGGACAAATTTTTTGGGCTCATCATTCATGAACCCCTTCATACCAGCATGTCCGGCTTCCGTCAAGCAGATACCGCCCCCCACTGTATATTTGCAAACAGCGTACACTTCTTATAGAAGCCCCTGGTGGTGTCCTGTGAACGGATCGTCAGAGCCGAAGGGGGCCAGGTAAGATATGCCGGGATGGTCTTCACCCGGAAAACGGTTTGCTGCATGTCAGTGTTCTTATGCAAAAAGGCGCCCGCAGGATCTTGGCCGTGCACAGGATACCACCAGGGGCGGGACCGGGAACAGATTTTTAAATTTTATAAATGACCCGTTTGTCTGTAATTATTATATCCACGGTATGTTTTCTGGAGTCCATCTGAATCTGGTCCACGATCTGCTCTTCAAAAGCAAGAGAGATCTTTCTGCAGGTTTCGGGCAGGCGTGTGATAAGCTTGGTATAATAATTGCTACCAAACCCTATGCGGCCGCCTTTGTCGTCAAAGGCCAGGCCTGGAATAAAAGCGATATCGATCTCATCCAGAGAAATTTTTTTGCATTTTTCAGGATCCGGTTCCAGCACATCACCGGCATTGGTCAGCAGGTCCTTGTCATAATCAATGATTTTACACAGATGAAACGCATTTTTGGCATCTGTGAACACCGGCATTACAATTGTTTTTTCGATGTGAAGGGCTTTGCGAATAATTCTTTCGATGGGCATTTCTCCACTGCCGGGGGGGTGCATGAAAGATACCTGGGATTCCATGAAATTGGCAAATTCAAATACTTTGGTCTCAATCTGATAGTATTTGGCTTCCTGTGCCTGTTTTGACAATGCATCAAGCTTTTCTGCCACCTGAACCAGTATGCTGGTTTTCGTGTTTTTCACCTCTTCCATAATCACTTTTCCTTATGGTTACAAAAAAATATACCAGAATATTATACACAAGTGCCTGATTGTCAACATGCAATAACCATTGACTGTTCATATGTCCCATGCTATTTGGGTATAATTGGATAACAGATGTGACATGCAGTTCTATCAGACAAAAACAGCCATAACAGGAAAAACCATGCTGGATGCAAAATATATTTTAAACAACCTGGGAACTGTTCAACAGGGAATGGAAAAACGCGGTGCTGCAGTTGATTTTTCCATACTCATGGAAAATGAGGAAAAACGAAAAACCCTTCTGCTGCAAATTGAAGAATTACGGCACGAGCGTAACGTGGTTTCCGATGATATTGCAAAAATGAAGCGGTCGGGCAAAGATGCCCAGCCCAGCATCGAAAGGATGCGGTCTGTCTCGGAAACCATCAAAACACTGGACAAAGACCTGGGTGAGATTGAAACCGCCATTCACGAATTTTTGATCACCCTGCCCAACCTGCCCCATGCAGATGTGCCAAAAGGGATAGATGATTCCCAGAACCGTTTGGAAAAAACCCATGGCACTCCCCGGGTGTTTGACTTTCCCGTCCAGGACCATGCTGATATCGGAGAGGCCCTGGGAATTCTGGATCTTGCCAGAGCTGCCAAACTGGCCGGTGCCCGCTTTCCTTTGTATCTTGGTTCAGGCGCCAGACTGGAGCGGGCCCTGATCAATTTCATGCTGGATATCCATACAAAAGAACATGGATACAAAGAGACCCTGCCGCCTTTTATTGTCAACACAGCCACCATGACAGGTACGGGCCAGCTGCCCAAATTTGAAGCGGATCTGTTCAAGCTTGAGGGGCTGGATTATTATTTGATTCCCACCTCAGAGGTGCCGGTGACCAATATTTATGCCGGTGACATGCTGGCAGAACCGGACCTGCCGTACAAATATACCGCCTATACCCCCTGTTTCAGATCCGAGGCCGGTTCTTACGGCCGGGACACCAAAGGGCTGATCCGGCAGCACCAGTTCAACAAGGTGGAAATGGTGAAAATCACAACGCCTGAATCCTCTTTTGCAGAACTGGAATCCCTTCTGGCCAATGCAGAAACCATTCTCCAGCGCCTGGAGCTGCCCTATCAGGTGCTCACCCTGTGCACCGGAGACTTGGGGTTCTCCGCCACCAAAACCTATGACATCGAGGTATGGATGCCGGGACAGGACAAATTTCGGGAGATTTCTTCGTGCAGCAACTGCCTGGATTTTCAGGCACGGCGGGCCGGCATCCGCTTTAAACGCAAAGATGCGAAAAAACCCGAGTTCTGCCATACGTTGAATGGATCAGGCCTTGCCGTGGGGAGGACCTTTGCCGCCATCCTTGAAAACTATCAGCAGCCGGACGGTACGGTCACTATACCGGAAGCCCTGGTACCGTATATGGGAGGTCAAAAAACAATCACCAATGAAACCTGAACTGTTTCCAGCGCATATCCGGCCCCATCTTGTGCCCCGGCCCAAAGGTGATCTGTATTATAAATGCCTGGGCTGCGAAGCCGAATATTCAGTGGAAAAGTTGTTGTATGTCTGCCCGGCATGTGATGCCGTCCTGATGCTCCATAACCGGAACCAGAAAGATCTTTACAAAATTGACGGGACCACCTGGCAGCAGATATTCGACTACCGCAGAATGCTGAAGATACCCGCCTTGAAAGGTATTTACCGGTACCATGAATTCATCGGCCCGGTGATGCCCCTGGAATCCATTGTGTATCTGGGAGAAGGCCACACCCCTGTGGTGGAAGCATCCGGATTTCTTACAGAAAAGGTGGGGCTGCATTTTTATTTTAAAAACGACGGCCAGAATCCCAGTGCCTCGTTCAAGGACCGGGGTATGGCTTCCGCCCTTTCCAGCATCAAATTTCTCCTTGACCAGGGGCTTGTCTCAGATGTCATTGCGGTGTGTGCATCCACCGGGGACACCTCTGCGGCAGCTGCATTGTATGCTTCTTACCTGAGGCCTTTGATCAAATCGGCCGTGCTGCTGCCCCACAAAAAAGTCACGGTCCAGCAGCTGTCCCAACCCCTGGGCAGCGGGGCCAGGGTATTTGAAATCCCGGGGGTGTTCGATGACTGCATGAAGATAGTGGAACATCTGTCCACCCGATATTCCGTCGTGCTGCTCAATTCCAAAAACGCCTGGCGCATTCTGGGACAGGAATCCTATTCCTATGAGATTGCCCAGGATTTTGACTGGGATATGTCCCGCAAGGTGGTGGTGGTTCCCATCGGCAATGCCGGTAACATCTCAGCCATCATGAACGGGTTCCTGAAATTTTTCAGGGCCGGCATCATCAACCAGCTGCCCAAAATCATCGGGGTGCAGTCAGAACATGCAGACCCGGTGTACCAATACTATCTGGAACCGGATGAAACAAAACGGGTATTTACCCCTGTGAACACAAAACCCAGTGTGGCCCAGGCGGCCATGATAGGCAATCCCGTGTCCATGCCCCGGGTGGTTGCCATTGCAGGAGACTACAACCGGGAATCCGGGCATGAGAATGTTTTTTTTGTCCAGGTAACCGAGCAGGCCATCATGGACTGGCAGCTCACCGCCAACCAGAATGGGCATATTGCCTGTACCCAGGGGGGAGAATGTCTGGCCGGACTTGTAAAGGCCCGGGCCATGGGCCTGGTTGCTTCAGATGAAACCGCTGTGTTGAATGCAACCGCCCATGCCATAAAATTTTCTGAATTCCAGGACCTGTATTTTAAAAATAAAATCCCTGACGCCTATCATATCGCCCCGGACCCGGAACGTATGAATTTGCCGGAACTGATCAGCCCGGATAACCCGGATCTTGTGCCCTCCCAGGAAAACCGGCTGGGAACATCAGATTTTGCACAATTTATCGCGGACATATCCGGGAAAATAGCACATAAAATGCACTTATCATCTGCTGACTGATGGATTTTCATGGCTTTAAAAATGCTATAATCACAGCCTGTTCGCTTACAATTTTGGTATGCTGTCCAGGCAGCCCGGCTGCAGGCGCGGTAAAAACCTCCCTGAAGAATTATTCCATAATCACCCATGGAAACCAGTCTGTCCTGTGTGAGCCCTACACCGTCAAAAAAGATGACTGGCTCTATAAAATTTTCCGGCAGAAAGGGGAAATTTCTGAACAGGATTTCCCCCTGTTTATCGCAATTTTTAAAAAAATAAACCCAGGGATCAGCAATATCGATACCATATCACCGGGAACCCAGATTCTCATCCCTTTGAAAATCGTAACCAAGCAGGCGTATACAGCTGATGATACAGGCATGGTGGCAGTGCCGGTAGTGGAATTTTCCCATCTGCCGGCTGGTTTTGATGTGACACCATATGTCAGTGAACATATTATCCAGCCCGGTGACACGGTTTCTGGTCTTCTGGACAGCACATTTTTACAAAAAGGCGGGGGTGTCACCCGGGAGGGCCGTCTGCTGTTTTACCGCCTGAACCCGGACATCAAAAATATCCATATGGTGCATCCGGGTACACGGGTGATGGTTCCTGACCCGGCCATTCTGTCCCAGTCCTGGTTAGCTTCGTATCTTGCCCATGGCAATCTGTCGGCCCCAAAAAAAACGCCGACTGAAGATGATTCGGTAAAAACCGTGGGGATGTCCCGGCCTGCCGCAGTTCGTAAACCTGAAAATCCGGTGCCAAATGTTTCCCCTTACCAGATCCTGCAGCTGAAACGGTATGCATCCCTGATAAACGGCACCCTGGTCCACCAGGGAAAAATCTATTTTCCAGCCAAGAATGATGACCGTATGGTGCGACTTGATCTTTCCCGGACACCGCTGGTCGAAGCCACGGAAACCCAAGAAAAAATTCTGCTCATCCCTGAAAACCGTTCAGACAGGGTGATGAGTAAAAAAATGATCCAGACCATCAAATCCCATTGGAAGCATGTAAAAACAGAACAGATCAAGGCGGCCATGCAAAAGGCCCGCCAGGATACACAAAAAACGGCTGCTTTGGATCTCATTCGGGACAATATGGCACAGATACTGTCGGAGACCCCTTTTGAATACACGCCTGATGAAAAAATACCGTTTGTTATGAACAATGTTCCCTTGTCAGCTGTCTTCGGACGAATAAAACGGCCTGACCGTTCAGACCTGCTGATCAACTTCGCCACCATTTACGGCAACGGCTTGGCCCGTATCGAAAACATGGGATTTGATATTTTGTCTTTTTCACCGAACCAGGCCTGGAAGCATCAGGTCCGGCTGCTGCTCTCTGCTTTGGGCTATACCATCTGGGAAAATCCCTCCTTCAGCCACCTGAAACAGGTGGAAACTTTGGAGGGCGTGTATGCGGAATTGTTGCCGGACCGCGTTTTTGTTTCACTGTATCCTCTGTCTTCCGGCGCCGGCATGTTTATGAAAAAAGAACAGATCCGGTATGTTCACCTGAAATAACAGACAGTTGAAAGTATACCTGTACAAGGATGTATTATGAAATACCATCTGATTTGGATAGTTTTACTTGGTTTTCTGGTTTCTGCCTGTACCAGCACCACCGGCAAATCCCAAAAAGAATCCGGTCTGGCTGAGGCTGTTCAGATTCAAGGAGAGACGCTTTTGCTCCAAGGGGACTATACGGCTGCCTTATCCAAACTGCTGGAGGCGCGCAAAATGACCCCTAAAAATCCCTATCTGCTCAACAGCCTGGGGCTGGCCTATATGGGAAAAAAAAGGGATGATCTGGCTGTATCTGCTTTTCAACATGCACTGGATTTGAAACCGGATTACTCCAAAGCCCTCAACAATCTCGGTACTGCCTTTCTGCGCCAGAAAAAATGGGATCAGGCCATCTTGGCCTTTGAAACGGTATTGGACGATCTTTTGTATCCAACACCCCATTATCCCCTTTCCAACCTGGGGTGGGCCTATCTGGGCAAACAGGATTACAGCCGGGCGGAATCCTATTTTTCCCAAGCCCTGGATGTGATGCCTGGATTTGTCACCGCCTCCCATGGACTGGCCCAGGTATATCTGAATTCCCGGCAGGTGGAAAAGGCCGTTACATTTCTCACAAACGCCCTTCGCAAGCTTCCGGACAGTGCCCTTCTCCACGCAGACCTGGCCCGGGCTTATGAAGCACGGGGCCAGACCGCTCAGGCCAGGAATTCCTGGCTAAAGGTACGCCAGTATGCACGGGAAAACTCAGCGCTGGCCGAAACTGCCAGAAAAAGGCTGACAGATATGGATTAATTATCCGCCTGGGTAATATTGCGTTTTTGTTCCAGCTGGACAATGGAAGGGGTCAGGAAAATGAGCAGCTCATTTCTGTTGTCCTGTTGCTGGGTGGTGCCGAAAAGCATGTCCCCGAGAA
>DATFJY010000271.1:0-4659 GCA_035268905.1 Desulfotignum sp. | reverse complement strand
GAAAGAGATCGCCATCGGCTGTATTTCCAGCGGCGGTGCCCTGGGGTTTCTCATTCCCCCCAGTGTGACCATGATCGTCTATTCTTCGGTCACGGGCGTTTCCATAGGAAAAATGTTTCTGGGAGGCATCCTTCCCGGGTTGCTCCTTGCCGTGTTGTATATCATCTACATTATCGTCAGGAGTTTTGCCCAGCCCGGCATTTGTCCGGCAATCCCCAAAGAGGAACGTGCCACTTGGGGGGAAAAATTTCTGGCCCTCAAAGGCCTGTTCCTTCCTTTTCTGCTCATTTTTTCCATCATGGGTACGATTTTCATGGGTCTGGCCACCCCCACCGAGGCCTCTGCTGTCGGGGCCCTGGCCGCCATCGGGGTGGTGGGTCTTCATGGCAAGCTGTCCTGGGATGTTTTTTCCTCTTCTTTGTTCAGAACCGCCCGGCTCGGCAGCATGGTGCTGTGGATTATCATTGGATGCCTGGCCTTTTCCACGGTCATCAATTCTCTGGCCCTTCCGTCATTTTTAACCCAGATCATCAAGTCCGTTGGTCTCAATCCCTGGACCGTTCTCATTGCCATGATGGCCAGTCTTTTTTTTCTGGGTATGATCATGGACGATCTGCCCATTATCATGATTACGACGCCCATCTATGTTCCCATCATCACCAGCCTGGGTTTTGATCCTCTCTGGTACGGGATCCTGTTTATTTTGAACATGCATATGGCCTATTTAACCCCTCCGTTCGGGTTTGTGCTTTTTTATATGAAAGGCGTGGTGCCCGAAGGCATTACCATGGGAGACATTTACCGGTCTGTTGGGCCGTTCATCATTCTTCAGGGAGTGGGGTTGATCATTGTAATGCTGTTTCCCCAAATTTGTTTGTGGCTCCCTTCACTTATGGGATGATACAGGATATTATGTTATTTGACAACAAAAGCAGATAAGGCAGATTATGAATACTGATGAGAGCAAAGTGATGCAGCTCGAAGATGCTGTAGAAAAGTATGTGAAAAACGGGTGCCACCTGTCCATCGGCGGGTTCACCCTGAACCGCAACCCCATGGCGGCGGTGTATGAGATCATCCGGCAGAAGGCAAGAGACTTGCATGTGTATGCCCATTCCAACGGCCAGGGGGTGGATGAACTGATCGGGGCCGGGTGTGTCTCCCATCTGGAGATCGCCTATGGCGGCACGGGCAAGTTCATGCCCACCTGCATCCGGTTCAAAAAAGCGGTTCAGGAAAAAAGTATCACGGTGGAAGATTATTCCAATTTCCAGATGACCCTCCGGTTTCTGGCCGGGGCCATGGGGATTGCCTTTCTGCCCACACGGTCTTCTCTGGGAACCGACATTATCCAAAAGTGGGGGTTTCCCGAAGCGTTCAGAAAACAGCATGACCGGATTCCCAACCAGAAACTGGTGGTGATGGACAACCCCTTTGAAGGATGGTGCGGTACCAAAAAAGTGGTGCTGGTGCCGGCCATCAATCCGGATGTGACCATTATCCATGTGCAGATGGCGGACTTTCGGGGTAACTGCCGCATTGAGGGACTGACTTTTGCCGATGTGGAGCAGGCCAAGGCGGCAAAGACATTGATAATCACCTGTGAGGAACTGCTGGATGATGATTACCTCAAAAATGATCCGGACAGAAACCAGATTCCGTTCATTCACGCGGATGCAGTGGTGAAGGTTCCGTTCGGGGCCTATCCCACCGCCTGTTACCGGTATTATGACTATGATGCCGCATACATGAACGCCTATGCCCTGGCCGCAAAAGACGATGATGCATATCAGCAGTATCTTGCAGCGTATATCTTTGACTGTCCTACCCATACCCATTTGCTGGACAAGGTGGGCAGAGCCCGCGTGGAATCTATTCTAGCGGACAGAAACAGAGGATATGCCAAGAACCTGGAACGAAAATAAGGAAAAAGTCATGGACTATACATTACGGGAATTGATGACCATCTGCGCTGCCCGGGAGATCAAAAACGGGGATATCGTATTCTGCGGCACCGGCATCTCCATGCTGGCAGCCATGGCAGCCAAAAATATCAACGCTCCGGACAGCGTCATTTTTTTTGAAACCGGTGCTATCGATTCCAAGTTGGAAGATATCCCCCTGGCAGTGGCAGATCCCCGGATCATGTACCATACCTCTGCCAACGGCGGGCTGATGGAAGCGTTCTGTACCATGCAGAACCCCATGACAGGCACCCGGATCGTGGGTATTCTGGGGGCGGCCCAGATCGATATCTACGGCAACCTCAATTCCACGGTAATCGGGGAGTATGCGGCACCAACCGTGCGGTTTTCCGGCAGCGGCGGGGCCTGTGATGTGGCTTCGTTTGTTTCCCGCAGCCTCATCTTCATGAAGATGGAAAAGCGCAAGTTCAAGAAAAAACTGGACTACCTCACCAGCCCCGGGTTCCTGGACGGGCCCGAGGGACGGGAAAAGGCGGGTCTGCCACCGGGAGGGCCGGACAAGGTGATCACGGACATGGGGGTGATGGGGTTTGACCCGGACACAAAACAGATGATCCTGCTCGGCTGTTTTCCGGGGATCACCCCGGACCAGATCCTGGATAACATGGAGTTCGACATCCGGACCGACCGGGCCGAGGAAATTGCCGTTCCCACACAGACCGAACTGACCCTGCTGCGGGAAAAATGCGATCCCCATGGGTTGATCCTCTGATCTGCTTTTCTGGTAAAGGATGAGCTGGTGAAAACTACAATCTTCCTCCCCCCATGGGTACACCTGAAGAAGATCTGGAAAAAACGTCCCGGGACAGCCTGCCTGGAAATAGGGATGCGTTTTTCAGTTCTGATATCAAGCCCCCGGGCGGTTCCATCGTGGGGGATTTTCAATACACAATGGGTGATTTAAACCCGTAATATTGAAACTTGACTTTTAAATTATCCATGTTACTTTGAAACCATGTTTAACAGATGGATATCTCTGCCAGCTGAAAAAAGCTGCTTGATTATCGGTCCCCGGCGTTCGGGAAAAACCACCCTGCTCAAACAGCGGCATTCAGCCATACCCTATGCAACTCTGGATGATCTGGATCTGCTGGACTGGGCCAAGCAGGACCCCAAAGGGTTTATCAGCCACCAGGGGGGGGCATGCGATCATCGATGAAATCCAGCGACACCCATTGCTCACCGTTGCGGTGAAATATGCCATAGACAACCAGGATGCCCGTTTTTTCATGACTGGGTCCAGTACTATCGGACTTATGGATGCTGCTGCAGATACACTGGCCGGTGGAAGTGAAATCGATTTGGTGTTTGAAAAGGATCACACCTTGTACGCAATTGAAATCAAAAGCACCAGGAACCCCGGTCCCAGGGATTTTCATAATCTCAGGCAGTTCAAACGTCAATCAGAACGCCCGGTCAACTGTTTTCTGTTCTATACAGGAGATACCTATGATCGCTGCGGGGATATCCGCCTGATACCCATCGGGGCACTTTACAGGGGCTGCTGAGTAATGGCATGCCTTGCCTGCCGAAACGGATCACTGACCCTGGCCCGCTATTGACAGCCCCATATTATTTCAGTATTTTACAGTCAAATACATACATACCGTTTCCGTGTCATGTAAAGAACCCATCAAGAAGGCGCCCATGAGTGCAACCGCAGAAAAACTATCGTATCTTGAAGAAACCATGGCACAGCGTTCAACATGGTGATCGCAATTGAAAAAAAGATCCAGGAAAGGATATCATGAACACTTTGTACACCCCGGATCTGTCCACACCCGTGAGCCGGCCCCTTTACATGACGTCCATCGAAGCCGGGTTTCCCTCTCCGGCGGATGACTATATTGAAGGCAGCCTGGATCTGAACCAACACCTGATCAAACATCCGGCCGCCACCTTTTTTGTCCGGGTCAGCGGCAGCTCCATGATGGATGCCGGTATTTTTCCCGGGGATATCCTGATTGTGGACCGGTCCCTGGAGGCGGTGGACAAGAAAATTGTCATTGCCGTGGTGGATGGAGAGCTTACGGTCAAGCGGTTGAGAATCCGGTCGGGCACGCCGTTTCTTGAACCGGAGAACGCTCAGTATGCCCCCATCGAGATTACGCCGGACATGGCGTTCGAGATCTGGGGGGTGGTGACCAATGTGATCCACAAGGTATGACGCGGAGGGGTGATATGCCGGTATTTGCCCTGGTGGACTGCAATAATTTCTATGTGTCCTGCGAGCGGGTGTTCAACCCGGCGCTGGAACACCGTCCCGTGATTGTATTGTCCAACAATGACGGGTGTGCCGTGGCCCGTTCCAACGAGGCCAAAGCCCTGGGTATCTCCATGGGGGTGCCGGTTTTCAAGATCCGGCATCTCATCGATTCGCATGATGTCCAGGTGTTTTCATCCAATTACGCCCTGTACGGGGACATGTCCAGCCGGGTGATGCAGACCCTGGCAGCGTTTGCCCCGGCCATGGAGGTCTACTCCATTGATGAGGCGTTTCTGCAACTGGACCGGCTGGCCTTCACCGGCCTGACCACCTACGGGCGGCAGATCCGGCAGACAGTCAAACAGCACACCGGCATCCCGGTGAGCATCGGCATGGCCCCTTCCAAAACCCTGGCCAAGGTGGCGGCCCGGATTGCCAAAAAATCGGAAAAAGCCGGCGGAGTCCTGG
>DATFJY010000270.1:0-12059 GCA_035268905.1 Desulfotignum sp. | reverse complement strand
CCTGCCTGCATTGTGCCGCTGTGCATCTGTGTCATTACAAAACTGCAAAACACTTACAGAAAAAAGGTTCTGGAGGATCATGATAAAACCGATGAGCAGGCTGGCACTGACAAAGCCCTCCTGGCCCAGGTAGTAATAGGCCACTGCCAGCCCGATATAGCCCAAATTTCCATGAACCGCGCTTTGGACAAAGGTGCCGAATCTGTGGTTGGGCACATGGAACAACCGCCCCAGGATACAGGTAATGCCAAAAGACAGTGCTACAGCGGCAAGGGTACACCCTAAAAGCTTCGGGTTGAAATCGGTTTTCAACGACCCTTTGGCAATGGCGGCAAACACCATGGCGGGAATGGCAAAATAAAACACCAGGCGGTTGGCCGGTCCTGTAAACTCCGTCGGTATGAAACCTTTGCGCCGGGCCAGCCACCCTGTGAGAATGACACTGAATATGGGGATGATGGTGTTAAGAATCTGCATTGGGTTTGATATGATACTGCTGCATGAGACGGTAGAGATGGCCCCTGGAAAGACCTGATATCCTGCAGGTTTCTTTGATGTCTGCCCTGGTGAAGGCCAGCAGATGCTGCAGATAGGCGGCTTTTGTGTTTTCAATGTGGTCTTTGAGGGGAAGTATGGTTTCCGGGGATTCCTGAGCGGATATCCGGGGTTTTTCTGCCGGACTGCCGGCATCGCCTCTGGCTGCGAATTTATGCCGGATGGTAAAAGCGCGGATATGTTCCGGCAGGTGGTGGGGAAACAAAGTGGCCCCGTCCCCTGCTTCCGCACACACCAGATCCAGGGTATTGAACAGTTCTCTCACATTTCCCGGCCAGTCGTAAATCTGCAGCTCGTCAACAAATGCCCGGGACATATGGCAGACATTTTTGGGAAAAAACCCATTCTGCCGGTTGATATGGTGCAAAGCAAGCACAGCCACATCCCGTCCCCGCTCTTTTAAGGGGGGCAGGTGAATGTTCATGGAAACGATTCTGAAAAACAGATCTTCCCTGAATTTTTTTTCTTTTACCATATCCTCCAGATTGCGGTGGGTGGCACATATCAACCGGAAATCGCTGTTTACCTCGGTTTTCCCCCCCAGGGGCCTGAATTTTTTTTCCTGCAGGGCCCTGAGAAATTTTTTCTGGACATCAAAGGGAAGCTCTCCTATCTCATCCAGAAACAGGGTGCCTTTGTCCGCCATTTTCATCAACCCTGTTTTTTCCATTTCCGCACCGGTGAAGGCCCCTTTTGCATGACCGAAAATCGTACTTTCCACCAGATGCTCGGGCAGGGCCGCACAATCCACCACCACAAACTCAGCAATGGCGCGTTTGCTGTTGGCATGGATGGCTTTGGAAAAAAGCTCTTTTCCAGTGCCGGTCTCGCCGGTTACCAGCACCGGGATATCACTGTCCGCCGATTTGGCGACCTGTTCCAGACAGTATGAAATCCCGCGGCTTTCACCGATGATGCCTTCCCGATTGAGGGGTTCTCTGGGATGTCTGGCCTGTTTCTGGCGGCGGTATTCCACCGCCCTTTCCAGGGCAAATCGAAAATTCCTGGAAGAACCGGTTTTGGAAATATAATCCCATGCCCGGGATTTCATGGCAATTTCCGCGCCGTCAACATTTTCATCCCCGGTGATAATGATAATCTCGGGTGCTGATGGATGCTGCCGGATCTTATCGATGGCCTCAAGGCCGTTGCCGTCGGGCAGGTGCACATCCAGAAAAAGGATATCCACGCTGTGTGAAAAAATTTTTGACAGGCCCTGTTGCAGGGTCAGTTCATAAGCAACATCATACCCCATGCCGGTAAAAATTTTGGACAGGAACCTGCACACCTGTTCATCATCATCAATTATCAGTACATCCGTCATTCTGGTATCATTTTTGTCCATTGTCCTGACTATCCGTTATTTATTCACTGCCGGTGCCGTCACTGCCAGTGTCGTCATCATGATAAAACTCAGCATAATGTTTTTTCAGACACTCCTGGCAGATGCCGTGGCTGAATTTTGCATCGGAATGCTTGTCCAGGTAGCTTTCTATCTGGTTCCAGTATCCCTGGTCATCCCTGATTTTTTTGCAGTGGGAGCAGATGGGCAACAGCCCGCTGAGCTGCTTCACATTTGCCAGGGCCTTTTCCAGTTTTTGTCTCGTCTTTTTCAGTTCCGTGACATCGGTTATCATCAACAGCAGTTCCGCTTTATCCGGTCCTTCATTGTCCTGCTTTTCAATGTGGGAAGCGGCTTCCATCTGCACATGGCATATTTTGCCACTTCCTGTAACAATATCTGCCGCGATCTGTTTGCCGGAGGGATTTTTGAAAAATGCCGTAAACCGTGCCCTGAAAACAGCGGCATCTTTTCGGGTCAGCAGATCGGCAAAAGCCAGGCCTTTTTTGGTGATGTCCGTGTGCTGGAGCAGGTGCGCAAACGTGGAATTGACCTGTTTGATAATACCGGCACTGTCCAGGATCACATATCCCACCGGTGCATTGTCAAACAGGCTGACATACCGGTTTCTGGTATCTTCCATGGATTTTTGGACATGTCTGAGTTCTTCATTCTGGATTTCCAGCTCTATCTGGTGGATCTGCAGTTCTTCAGCCAGGTTGCGGACCTCTTTTTCACTCATGTCCCCAAGTTTTTCCGATGGATGATCGTGCCGTTTTTCCGCCTGTTGCCGCAATCTTTTCTTGTACGCTTCCGGTGCCATCCTTTGTTGCTCCTGCTGATGTATTGTATCACATTCCTGTTTTCATCTGTCCTGTGTCTGTGTTTTCCTCTGCTGTGATATGGTGTCGGTGATATCTTCAAACATGGCAAACACCTGAAACGGTCTGTCTTCTCCCTCATTGAATTCAGGGATGGCATCCACCTGTATCCATCTGTGTTCCTGCAGCCGGGGATGAAACACCCCCATGACAAACTGCCTGACCGGTCTGCCGGTTTCCAGTGCCTTCATTGACGGATGCTCGGGCCCGGGAAGTTCTGATCCGTCTTCTTTCAGGGCCCTCCATTCCGGATCCATGGAGGTTCTGCCGTTCATCTGGTCAAGGGTCAGGCCCAAAATTTTTTGTGCTGCAGGATTGGCGGAAATGATCCGGCCGTCTGCACGCTGGTATACCACTCCCTGGTGCATTCTTTCAAAAAGAGTATTGTATTTCAACTGGGCTTCTTCCAGCCTGATACACATTTTCTGCTGGTCTGTGATATCTTCAAAACTGACGGCCAGCTTGTTTTCCGGCAAAGCAAATGCCACCACCCGGTAGATGCCTGAATGGGCATCATCCTCATATGTCAAATCATCCAGGCGGCAGGGTTTTTTGGTATGCAGGGCCTGTTTGAATTTGTCATAAATCCCCAGCGCCTTTGCCCTGGGCCAGATCCGGTCAAAGGATTTTCCCTGCCATTGGGAAAGGGTAATACCAGTCAGTTCCCGGGCCTTTGGATTGGCACTTTCCAGAATCAGGTCACCGGCCTGGTTTTCTGTATAAATGAACAGGCCCGCCGGCATATGGGCCACAATATCACTGGATATTTTCCGGGTCTGGATCAAATCTTTTCTGGTCTGGTCCAGCTCCGTGGTATCCACAAAGGTCAGCATGAACCCGGCATAGGTATCCGGCCCGATGTGATAGGGCAGAATATGGATCAGATAGGTAAGATTTTCGCGGTCTTTTTTTTCAAAGGAGATCCCCTTTTTGCTCTGCTGGACGGTCTGCACCGCTGCAAATGCATCAAAATCGATGAGATTGTGGGACAAGTGGCTGATGGGCCTTCCCATATCCTTGTCCAGGATATGGAATATTTTCGTAATGCCCGGCGAATATTTGCGGATTTCATAGTTTTCATCCAGGATCATCACCTCGATGCCGGAGCTTGACAGCAGGTTTTCCACATCATTGCTCATCTGGGTCAGCTCGATGATCTTGGTCTGGTATTCTGAATTGACCGTAATAAGCTCTTCATTGGTGGACTGCAGCTCTTCGTTGGTGGACTGCAGCTCTTCATTGCTGGCCAACAGTTCCTCATTGGTGGCCTGGAGTTCTTCATTGGAAGTTTCCAGCTCCTCGATGGTGGCCTGGAGATTTTCATTGGAAAACTGGAGTTCCTGCTCAAGATCGGCGATTCTCTGCTGGACATCCGCCTCGAGATCATAGGTTTCAATGGTATTTACGTCTGTGTTTTCCTGCTTTTTGGTCTCTTCAAAAAACACCGCCACCAGCGGATCGGTGGTTTTCTGGTCCGGCAGGGGCAGGATGCGCAGCCGCACGGTCCTGGTGTTGTTTTTCTGCTTGATCTTCACATTGGAATACACCAGCTGCTCTTTTGTTCTGAACACCTTCTGTATTCCTGTGGCCAGGGGAATGGCAAGCTCTTTTACCGCCATTTTCGTGATATCATACACCACCCTGCCTGAAGGCACCTGAAAATAGTCCCGTGTTTCACCAAAAATATGCAGCACCTCCATCTGCTGGTTCACGACGGCGGAAAGGGGCAGGTATTCATCTTCCAGGGCCCGCACATACCGGTCCATAAGGTTGGTGGCATCAGCCGGATGCTGCCTGCGGCGCTCTCTGTAGGGGAATGAAAATGGTTGGGGCGCTTTGTCTTTTTTTTCATCTTTTTTTTCGTGTGTTGCCACCGTATCTGTCATCGGCACATCCGGGGAAAGCTTGCCCCGGGACCGGTAAATTTTATATTTCTGGTGCACGGTTTCAAAACAGTCGGTCATGTTGCCGATGGTTTCACTGGTCCCCAGAAACAGGATCCCGCCCGGGTTCAAAGAAAAATTGAACATGCGCATGGCCTTTTCCTGGAGCACCGGCTGCAGGTAGATCAGCAGGTTTCTGCAGGAGATCAGATCGATTTTTGTAAAAGGCGGGTCCATCACCAGGTTGTGCTGGGCAAACACGACCATTTCCCTGATATTTCTGGCAATCTGATAATTGTCGCCCTTGCGGTAAAAATACTTTCCCAGCAGCCGCGGGGTCAGATCCGCAGCAATACTTTCCGGATACACCCCGTTGCCCGCCTGCATCACCGCATCCCGGTCCAGGTCGGTGGCAAAAATTTTGATGTCTCTGTTTTCACCGGTTTTTTCCATCACCTCTTTGGCCAGAATCGCAAGGGTATAAGCTTCTTCACCGGTGGAACAGGCCGTGACCCAGAACCGGATCTCCCGGTTTTTGGTAGCGCTGATCAACTGTGGCAGGCAGGTTTCCATCAGCTCTTTCATGGCCTCCGGGTCCCTGAAAAAACTGGTGACCCCGATGAGCAGCTCCCGGTACAGGGTCATGATCTCCACCGGATATTTTTGTATGTACCGGACATAATCATCCAGGTCATTGATCTGGTTGACACTCATTCTGCGCTCGATGCGCCGGGAGATGGTGGACGGCTTGTAATAGGTGAAATCCACCTTGGTACGTTCCCGCAGTTCCGAAAATATCCGGGTAAGCCCTTTCTGGTCTTTGATGAGATTCCTGGATTTTTCTTTTCCCGCCACATAGGGATGGTCGATATAGGCCAGCAGCTGGGCCGGCATTTTTTCAGGGGGGAGAACAAAATCCGCGACCCCGGTGGAGATGGCGGCCCGGGGCATGCCGTCAAATTTGGCCGTGGTGTCATCCTGGACCATGACCATACCGCCCTGCTCTTTGACCGCCCGCACCCCCCTGGTGCCGTCACTGCCGGTACCGGACAAAATAATGGCAATGCTCCGATCTGCCTGGTCTTCTGCCAGAGATTTCAAAAAGATGTCTATGGGCAGGTTTACCCCGGGGATATTGTCTTTTTCCCTTAAGACCAGTTTGCCGTGAAAAATGGTCAGATTTTTTTTGGGAGGGATCATATAAATATTATTGGGCTTCACCTGCATGCCGTCGGTACACCTGTGCACGGGAATTTTTGTCTTCTTGGACAACAGCTCCACCATCAGGCTTTTGTAATCCGGAGACAGGTGCTGAATGACAATAAATGCCAGGTTGCTGTCTTCTGGCATATGCGAAAAAAAATCTTCAATGGCTTCCAGCCCACCGGCAGATGCGCCGATACCCACATAGTGAAACCCAGGTTTCGGTGTTTTGTCTTTTTCCATTTTCAAATTCTTTTTATTAAAATTCAGGTTTGCCGCAATCTTTATTAAAATTGAGATGTTCACCATAGCATGAATAGGAATATTTTTTAAAGCCTAATCTTTCACATCATCACGCTGATGTGAGATCAGCAGGTTTTGCTGGAAAAATCAGATCTTCTTCCTATTATTTTTGGGTTTGGCCCGCCGGGTGGGCACGGCTGACAAGGGATCATCCGGCCAGCAATGTCTGGGATACCGTCCTGCAAGATCCTTTTTCACCTCTTTATAGGTATTTTTCCAGAAATTTTCCAGATCCCGGGTCACCTGTACCGGCCGGCCTGCAGGAGAAAGCAGGTGAAGGGTCACGGGAATGTTTCCGTTTGCCACAGCCGGGGTTTTTGTCATGCCGAACAGTTCCTGAAGCCGCACCGCCAGGACAGGTGATTCCAGGAGTGTATGGCCGTCCGTATAGGCCACAGGGATACGGGAACCCGATGGCACCATGATATGGGTGGGGGCCTGATCATCGATGCGTTTGCGGTCATCCCGGGATAAAAGGCACATCAGCGCAGCGGTCAGGGCGATCTGTTTGAGATCCCGGGCGGACCGTGCATGGGTAAGAAACGGCCCCAGCCAGGCAGACAGGTTTTCCGACAAAGCCTGGTCAGAAAGGTCCGGCAGACGGGTGATCCCGCCATGTTCCCGCAGAAAACACACCCGGTGGCGCAGGTGCATCAGCTTGCGGGTCCAGGGAAGCGAATCCAGTCCCATCTGAAGAATGCCCTGGATCATGGCGGCCTGGACCGCATCCGGATCCGGGTCCGGCAAGGGGGTCTGTCGGATCAGCAGTTTTCCGTAAAGGGTTTCGCGCATGGCCTGCACCAGTTTTCTGTCCGGGTTCCACGCCACAAGATCCCGGGTTTCCATGCGGTCTGCCAGAACCTGTTCCAGCGCTTCCAACCAAAGGGGGGCAGCCAGAAAAATCACGGCGTTTTTGGGATGTCCCTCCACATGGGCGGCCAGGATATAGTCATGGACGGAAACAGTATTGGGTTGTGTGAAACAGGCACCACTGCCGGATGCCATGACATAGGACAATGCATTCCTGCGCCTGGCCACCCGTTCCGGAAAGGCCAGGGCAAGGGTGATGCCGGCTTTTTCTGTATCCAGTAAGGCCTCTTTCACACGCATCTTCCGGGCCAGGTTCCTGGCTGCCGCCAGGATATTTTTTGCCCGGCCTACGGACACATGATGATCAGGATGTGTCTGATGACCGGAAAGGGTGGTAAGATCATGGGGTTTCTTTGTCTTTGTGCCTTTTGACCGGGTCTGCTGCAGTGATAGCAGGACTTCCAGGCGCAGCCGGATATCAGGATCACGGGAAGGCCCTGTGATCATATCTTTTTCCTCCAGCAGAACCGCCAGGCAGCAGGCCAGAAAACCATTGCCCTGCCGATTGGCTGCCAGCACCATGTGGGCCAGCCTGGGATGGATGCCGGACACGGCAATGGCTTTGCCATGGGGGGTGATACCATCTTTGTCATTTAGGGCATCCAGGGTGTGCAGCAGGTGGCGGGCCTGGTCGAATTCTGCTTTGGGGGGCGGATCCAGCCAGGAGAGATCCCGGGGGGTTCGCACCCCCCACAGGGCCAGTTCCAAAGCAACCCCGGCAAGATCCTGCTCCAGAATTTCAGGCCTGGTAAAGGGCACCAGCCCCTTGTGCACATGTTCGGACCAGATGCGGAAGCACACCCCCGGGCCGGTGCGGCCGGCCCTGCCCCGGCGCTGGTCTGCCGATGCCCGTGACACGGGCAGTGTCTGGAGGCGGGTGAGGCCGATGCCCGGAAAATACCGTGGTTTGCGCATAAGCCCCGAATCCACCACAACACGCACCCCTTCAATGGTCAAAGAGGTTTCCGCAATGGCTGTGGCCAGTACAATTTTCCGGGTGCCCGGTCCGGCGGGCGCCATGGCTTGTGTCTGTTTTTCCAAAGACAGCTGTCCGGACAACAAAAAAATGTGGACATCAGGGCCGGTCCGGCCTTCCAGTATGCGGGCAGTCTGCCGGATTTCAGCTGCACCGGGCAAAAACACCAGGATATCGCCCGCATGTTCTGCCAGCGCTTTTACAACCGCTGCCGCACACCCGGCAACCACAGGGCTGAACCGCCCCGGCCCGGGCCTGGAAAGATCCGGGGGACAATAAACGGTTTGTACCGGCCATTGCCGCCCCCGGGAAACAATCACCTCGGCAGGGTCCAGAAGCCCGGCCAGGGCCTGGGCATCCATGGTAGCGGACATGACCAGGATGCGCAGGTCCGGACGCAGCACCTCTGCCGATTCCAGGCACAGGGCCAGCCCCAGATCGGTGTGGATATGGCGTTCATGGAATTCATCAAAAATCACCAGGCCCACGCCCTCCAGGGCAGGATCGGTCTGGAGCATCCGGGTGAGAATGGCTTCTGTGACCACCTCGATGCGGGTGTTGGGGCCTACGGTTGTTTCCATGCGGATCCGGTACCCCACGGTCTGTCCCACAGGTTCATTCAGCAGTCGGGACATGAAATGGGCACAGGCCCGGGCTGCCAGCCGCCGGGGTTCCAGCAGGATAATTTTTTTGCCTGCCAACCATGCCTGGTCCACAAGGGCCAGGGGCACCCGGGTGGTTTTCCCGGAACCGGGCGGTGCCTGGAGAATGCCCCGGCCGGTGTGCGCCAAAGCGCGGGTTACCCGGGGCAGCACATCAGTTACCGGCAGGTCCTGCAAAGGATCAGGCATGCTGCCCTTTTGCCCGGTATGTATAAAGATTTGCCGGGTATGTGTAAAGAATTATGATTGCCTGTTGTCCTTCATCTGTTTTTGGGATAATACCTGGGTAATAGATCTTACCATACAACAGGAGCAGCAGCCATGACATCCCATGTTAAGCAAATTGTCATTCCCAAAGAAAAAGCGGTTTTTTGGCTGGATAAAAACGGCATCTGGCACAATGAACATGGAAAATTCGAACACCCCAAAATCATTGCATATTTTCACAAATCAATCCGCAAAGACGACCAGGGGTATCATGTGTTTCAACTACGGGACCAGTGTGAGGAAAAGGTGTATTTTCCTTATGAAGACACCGCCCTTTTTGTTTTCGACATCAAGGGAACCGACACTTTGGTCCTCAACACCACAGAAACAATCCCTCTGGATCCATCACAGCTGTTCACCCGAAACGACAATCTGTACATGCAGACACCTGAACACTGTATCAAATTCGGCCAGCGGGCATTGATGAAACTGTCCAGGATGCTGATGGAAAAACAGGACCGGCTTTTTCTGGTACTGGACGGCACTGCCCATGAAATCCAGCAGAAACCGGATTAGCAGCCACCCCTAATCAATGACATTCCACGCAGGTCACAGGCCCGGCCGCCGGCAGGTCTTCCGGATTGGTGATACCTGCATTTTCAAAAGATTGGCGCTCTTGCTGCATTTCCCGGTGACAGGGAAGGCAGGTATTGTGATACGCTGCCAGGTAATAGTACACATTGGCCGGATCATTTATATCCCTTGTGGAGGGGTCCGGTTCCAGCTGGTCATGGCATCCTTCGGTTGTACAGCCCTGTACCTCATCCTCTCCATACCATTCATGGTGGCATAACTGGCAGGCATAATCAAAATGGGCCCCATGGGGAAACTCCACTGCTGCCCGCTCGGGATACACCCCTTCAGGAGCCTCTATGGTCAGATTTCCCAGGGGAACAGGCAGCATTTCCAATTCATTTACCGGTTCTGCATGGGGGTCGGGATGGCAGCCTTCACAGGCAATGGGTCCGGTGTATATTCTTTTGCTTCCCGCTGCTTTCTGCTTTTTTTCCTCCTGGCGGTGACAGTCCCTGCACACCTGGTGATAAGCTCCTGCCAGGGATTTGACCCTTTTTTCTCCCAAAGGGGTTGTGCCCGGGGCCGCGGCCCAGAGGTTTTCATGGCACCCGGCTGCTGCACAGCTCTGGACAGGGCCGGCCTTATCCCATTCATGGTGGCAGTCTGTACAGGCGTATGCAAAATGCAGTGAATGGGGAAACACCACGGGCGAGAGCCGGGGTTCACGTTCCGCATCCGGGGGGGCGACCAGGGTCATGGTACCGGTGGGAAGCATCAATTGTTCCGGGTCTTTGTCAGCCATTACCAGTTGCTGTCCCCAAATTACCATCAGCACTGCAACACAGCAAGCCAGATGCGCATATGATTTCATCGTGTTCCTCCAGTATATAATATTCATCAGGGTATTTTCACCGCCTTTTAAGCCCAGCCGGGTAAGTGTCCTTTTTATCTGTCACATGATCTATATAAATTGTTGGCAACAAAATCAATATATAATCGTGGTTTTTTTGTCACACATCAGAAAATCACATATGTTTTTCACTTTTTTCCAATCCAGGATACCATTCATGCAGCCCATAGCATCTTTTTTTACCGGGTCAGCACGGATATTGCCTAAAAAAAAATGATAGAGATCACATAACCATCCCTTTATTAAATGAAAACCACCAGTACTCAGCTAAAAGCCAACCGCACCATACTTTGGTGTGCCCGCCAGGGCATGAATGTTTTAAAACCTTTGACAATATGTTTTTCAGCTTGACCTTCTGGGGTGTTTGTGAAAAGTAATGAAAGGTAATATGGTCTAATTATTACAGATACCTTGAGTATCATTGAGGATTTTGAGAATCAAGGATCGAACAAGGATGGTTGAGTTTTGGAAAACTATATTATACCAATTGAAGATTTGTTTTAATAAATGTTCTTTTGCCAGTTCTCCAAATTACAAACCACCTGATGGCAGGCAGCTATAGTATAGGACAAAATGGATTCTTTTTTCAAAAAAATATTTTTAACACTGCTCTTAGTTGTTTTCGCTGTGGCGGAAGTTCATTCAAAACAATACAGGATTGCAACCGTGGCCTGGATTGGCTGGTCACCCCTGCATGTTGCATCACAAAAAGGGTTCTGGGATGAGATAGGTGTTGATGTGGCAGTGGTTGATTATGATGATCCTATTGTTATCCTTGAAGCGATAAAGGCTGGGAAAATCGATTTTGCCATGGATATGGCGGGGTCTCTGGTTGGTATTTATATGAAAAGTGAACCAGTTGTGGCAATCGCGGAAACTAATTGGTCCCATGGCGGAGATAAAATAATCGTCCAAAAAGGTGACAGCCTTGTGAATCATAAAAATAGTGTGCTTGGCGTATTTCTCAAACAACCATCCTGCCTGTTTTTTCTGGATAAATATTTACAGGAAATACATTTGCAAATATCTGATTTTCGTATTGTACAGATAAATTCATATGATCTTGCTGCGCAGTTTATTGCTGGAAGATTACCGGCAATTGTGAATTATGAACCATGGGCAAATGATGCCGTAAAAAATGGAAACGGTGAAGTGCTGGCAACGTCAGCAGATTACATTGGATGCATTCCTGAGTGTTTGTGGGGGTATCGACAACGCATTGAAACGTTTCCAAAACAGGATATTCACAATATTTTAAGGGGATGGATCAAAGCTGTTCGCTGGTCGCAAAATCCTGCTAACAAAAAAGCCTACTACAAGATATTGAGAAAAAAAACGTTTCAAACAAATACAGATCTTTCAGCTAAAGATTTTTCCAATATGCTAAGTAATGTGAAAGTCCACAACTCAAATGAATTGTATGAAAGAAATAAGCTGGGCGGCGGTTTTTACAATTATCTCAATGCTTTAAAACTGTTTCTTGAAAAAAATGATATGATGGACAAGCAGTTTTTACCGGAAGATATATTTGATAACCAATATATTCGTCATGTACTGGAAAATGATTAATGATATGAAACGATCAGTATGAAAAAAATTCAAACACGGTTAATTCTTTCCTTTTTTGTTATTATTATCCTTCTTGTTTTTCAGGGTATAGCTGCCTATCAAAATATTCGGTCCATATCAAG
>DATFJY010000269.1:0-29124 GCA_035268905.1 Desulfotignum sp. | reverse complement strand
TCCTGGGGTTGGGGTTCGGTCTCATGTCCCAGGTTACCACCCTGTTTCAGCTGTATCTGGTGTTCGGCCTGATTTTCGGCATCGGCCTGTCATCTGTGGATGTCATTGCCCTGACCACCATTACCCGGTGGTACAGCCTGAACCGGGGCAAAATGACAGGTATCGTCAAGGTGGGCACCGGGGCCGGACAGTTCACCATCCCCATCATTGCCAGCTTTCTCATTGCCTGGACTGGGTTTCAGAACGCATTCATCATCATGGGCGCCGGCGCCTTTGTCCTGCTCCTGGGTATTGCCCAGTTTTTGTACAGGGACCCGGATATATATTACGGTGCCGCTGCCGGTACAGGCGGCGCTGCTGTCGATGCTGCTGCTGATGCGGCCGCTGCAGGAGGCCCTGCCGGTGCAGCAGCCTATACCGGCATCCGGCCGGTACAGACCGCAGGTATGGATTTTTCCCGGGCCATCACTTCCGCAAAATTGTGGCTGCTGTGCCTGTCCTATCTGCTGACGGCGTTCTGCCTGATGAGCATCATGATCCACATCGTTCCCCATGGCCGGGACATGGGCATCCCGCCCCACCGGGCCGCAGGCGTGCTGGCCGCCATCGGTGCCGTGTCCATGCTGGGACGGTTTACCAGCGGCATGCTCATTGACAGAACCGGCAGCAAGACCATCATGGTGATCTGTTTTATCCTGCTGCTCACGGCACTGCTCTGGCTGATCCGGGCCGATGCCATGTGGAAACTGTACACCTTTGCCATGATCTACGGCATTGCCCACGGCGGATTTTTCACGGCCATCTCCCCCATGGTGGCGGAATTGTTCGGGATCAGGGCCCATGGCAGCCTGTTCGGCATTGTGGTGTTTTCCGGCACCACCGGCGGGGCTGTCGGCCCCTTTGTCACCGGATTTTTATTTGACATGTTCCAGAACTATGCAGCAGCATTTCTGGTACTGATTGGTATTGCCTGCATCGCTTTTTTCCTCATGCTTTGCCTCAAAATCGGGGTCAGAAGTTAACTTTTTACAGAATGATATTGAGGATGCGGCGCAGGGGTTCTGCCGCGCCCCAGAGCAGCTGATCGCCCACGGAAAATGCGGTGAGATATTGCCCGCCCAGGATCATCTTGCGGATCCGGCCCACGGGCACTGCCAGGGTACCGGTAACCGCTGCCGGGGTCAGGTCGGTGATGGTCTGCTCTTTTGTATTGGGAATCACTTTGACCCACTCATTGTTGGCGGCCAGCATCCCGTTGATATCAGCCAACGGCACATCCTGTTTGAGCTTGATGGTGAATGCCTGGCTGTGGCAGCGCATGGCCCCGATGCGCACGCACTGGCCGTCAATGGGCACCGGGTTGTCGGACCGGCCCAGGATCTTGTTGGTTTCCACCATCCCTTTCCACTCCTCCCTGGTCTGGCCGTTTTCCATGGCCCGGTCGATCCAGGGAATCAGGCTGGCCCCCAGGGGCACCCCCCAGTTGGCTGAGGGAAATGCACTGCTGCGCAGGGTGTCGGTGACCTTCCTGTCAAGGTCCAGGATAGCGGATGCAGGATTTTCCAGAATGGGGGCGGCCGCATCTCCGATGGCCCGCATCTGTGACACCAGCTCCGCCATGTTCTGGGCACCGGCACCGGAAGCCGCCTGATAGGTCATGGAGGAGACCCATTCCACCACATCATGGGCAAACAATCCACCCAGTGCCATGAGCATCAAAGATACGGTGCAGTTACCGCCGATACAATTTTTGATGCCGCTGGACAACGCTTTTTCTATGACATGGCGGTTGACCGGGTCCAGGACGATGATGCTGTCATCATTCATGCGCAGGGTGGATGCGGCATCGATCCAAACGCCTTTCCAGCCGCTTTCCGCCAGCTTCGGCCGTACCGCTTCTGTATAGGTTCCCCCCTGGCAGGAAATGATGATATCCATTTCCATGAGGGTGTCGATGTCATGGGCATCGATCAGATCCGGGACATCTTTGCCCACATCCGGGGCTTTCTGCCCGGCCTGGGAGGTGGTGAAAAAAACCGGGGTGATCTTTGCAAAATCATTTTCCGCCATCATCCGTTCCATGAGCACCGATCCCACCATGCCCCGCCAGCCGACAATTCCTGTTTTTTTCATTTTACAGTCCCTTTGCAAAAACATTGGATTAAACTTTCTTTATACCGATTTTCCTGCCCTGATACCAGTCTAAATTTTAACAAACACAGAAAAAATTCCGGCGCATCCTTTTTACCGAATCAGGTCATACAACAGACGGATCTCTTTTTCCCACAGTGTATCATCCGGTGTCTCCAGCACCAGGGGCATATCGTCAAACCGGGCATCGTTCATGATGAAATCAAAAGGTGGGATGCCCAGTTCCCCTTTGCCGATACTTGCATGCCGGTCCACCCGGCTGCCCAACTCCTTTTTGGAATCATTCAGGTGCATGCCCTTGAGAAAACCGATGCCCACGACCCTGTCAAATTCGTCCATGGTTTTTTCACACGCGCTTTTGGTCCTGATGTCATACCCGGCCCCGTGCAGGTGACAGGTATCCAGGCAGATCCCGACCCTGTTTTTGTCTGTTACCTGTGCAATGATCCGGGCCAGGTGGTCGAACCGAAACCCCAGGTTGGTGCCCTGGCCGGCAGTGTTCTCGATGACAGCCGTAACCCCGGCTGTCTGCTCCAGGGCCAGGTCAATGGACTGGGCGATGCGGTCCAGGCAGTTTTCAGGAGACAGTTTGTTCAGATGGCTGCCCGGATGAAAATTCAGATATTGCAACCCCAGCTTTTCACAGCGCTGCATTTCATCAAAAAAAGCATTTCGTGATTTTTCAAGACCCGCCTGTTCCGGGTGTCCGAGATTTATCAGGTAGCTGTCATGGGGAAGGATATGTTTTGGATCAAAGCCTGCATCCCTGCACCGTTTTTTGAAATGGGTGATGGAATTGGCTGGCAGTGGCGGCGAATGCCACCGCCGCTGATTTCTGGTGAACATGGCAAAGGCCTTGGCACCGAATTTTTCCGCATTTTCCGGCGCCTTTTCCGCACCGCCGCTGATACTGACATGGGCCCCGACGTATTTCATTTTTCCCCCTGTTTTATAACCCTTCTGCTGAAATCCCCTATAATCTGGACCTCCGACTGTCTCCCAAAATGCACCATACCCTGTTCCCCTGTCAACGCAAATATAATGGCAGTTGCATGCTGTTGCCATGACAACCTTGTTGACAACCGCATATCCAGTTGCAATACTATTGAAAAAATGCAATAGGGAGCAGAAGCTTACTTCTGACCTCACTATCTAAAGGATTGGCTATGGCTTCCCGAAAAAAATTTTTCATGTGTCTGTTTGTTTTCGTTTTTTTTACGGCATTGGGAACTTCCTCTGCTGACGAACGGTCAGTTATCTGCCTGTCCAGTGGGCAGATTGTCTATGTGCCGGTATACTCCCACATTTACATCGGAAACAGGGAACGGCCGTTTCTGCTGGCTGTAACCTTGAGTATCCGTAATACAGATCGGAACAACCCAATGGTTGTAAAAAAAGCTACCTATTACAATTCCCAGGGAAAACTGCTGGAAGAATATATCAAAACCCCTGTAACACTGAAAAAAATGTCTGCCACCCGGTTTGTGGTCCATGAATCAGACAAGGCAGGCGGCTCAGGGGCCAGTTTTCTGGTGGAATGGGAATCAGAAAAGCCGGTATCCCCCCCCATCATCGAAACCGTCATGATTGGTGCCAAAACCCAGCAGGGCATCTCTTTTACATCACGGGGACAGGTTATCAGGGAACAATAAAACCCTCTGCAAATCCTTTGGCTGTCAGCCGGCTTTTGGGTCCGACACCTTCTGCAGTTTGTGCAGATTCTCCGGCTTACCCAGGGCGATGAGCAGGTCACCGGCAGCAATGACCGTTTCGGGCCCCGGGTTGAACACCATGTCGCCGGATGCTTTTTTAATGCTCACCACCAGGATATCGAACCGGGGGCGTATTCCGGAATTCTTCACCAGTTTACCCACCAGCTCTGAATCAGGAGAAACAGGCAGTTCTTCCATCTGCAAATTGATATCCCCCCGGATGGCCAGGTCCATCAGGCTGGTTGCCGTGGGCCGCAGAACACTCTGAACCAGGCGCAGCCCCCCGATGTTGTAGGGCATGAAAACCCGCTCCGCCCCGGCCTGCTTCAAGCGGGCCACATGGGATTCAGTGTCGGTGCGGGCCACAATGGTGATATCCGGATTCAGCTGTTTGGAGGTCAGGGTGACAAATACATTGGCCGCATCCTCTGCCAGGGCTGTTATCAGGCAATTGGCTTTTTTCAAACCGGCGGAGAGCATTACCTCATCTTCGGTGGCATCCCCGGCAATAAACAGCATCTTCTGCCTGGTCAGCTCTTCAAGGGCTGCCTGATTCTTTTCAATAACCACCACATCAAACCCCTCTTTTTTGATTCCCTGTGCCACCACCCGGCCGATTCTGCCGTATCCGCAGACAATGTAATGGCCGGTAAGTTCATCAATAATTTTCTGCACCCTGCGCCTCCCAAGAATATTTTGAAATTTCCCCTCCACAAACATCTGGGCCAGAGATCCTCCCAGATAAAAAAATGCACCCACACCTCCGAAAATAACCAGAATGGTCATGAACCGGGAAATATCGGACAACGGCCGCACCTCCATAAATCCCACCGTGGAAAGGGTAATGATCACCATGTATACACTCTCGATAAAACTCCACCCTTCCAGCACCATGTATCCGGATGTACCGAACAGGATCACCAGAAAAATAAAAAAACTGCCCATCACAATGGACCAGCCAAACGGGTATTCCGTCCGCATCTGCAAACGGAATACCTTGATCCTTTTCAACAGCTTCATTCACAGCCTCCGTACCAGCCCAAATATCGGTTGTTATTTGCCCCCGCTACCATAGAATGGGTTTTAACCGGAGTCAAGCAATTGGTGGCCGCAAACGCAAGGCATGTTCACTCCACCCAGGCTGTGTGATGATGGGTACTGTCAGGATCAGGACAAAGAATCCCAGAACGCCCGGCTCTGCTCTGTCATGGTGTCGCCGCCATTTCGGCTGTCCTGCCGGCCGGCAGGCGGTTTTCCAGCACCTGTGAGGCGGCTGATCCGGTCTTCCAGAGGCGGGTGGGTGGAAAAAAGACTGGCCATTTTTCTGCCGGAAAGGGGATTGACAATGAACATATGGGCGGTGGACGGATTGGCATCCACCGAGCTGTGACGGGTATAGGACCCCAGTTTGGCCAGGGCTGATGCCAGGCCCTCGGGGTGACCTGTCATACTTGCGGCCGTGGCATCTGCCAGGTATTCCCTGGATCTGGAAACCGCCATCTGCACCACCATGGCAGCCAGAGGGGCCAGGATGGACATGGCAATAATCCCCACAAATCCCAGGCCGCCTTCTTCGTCGTTCGTGCCACCGAAAAACGCAGAAAACCGTGCCATGGTGGCCACAAACATAATGGCCCCTGCCATGGTGGCCACAATGGTGGAAATCAGGATATCCCGGTTTTTGATATGGCCCAGTTCATGGGCCAAAACCCCTTCCAGCTCCTTCTGGTCCATGAGACGCACCAGCCCCCGGGTGACGGCCACCACCCCGTGCGCCGGGTCCCTTCCTGTGGCAAATGCATTGGGCGCATCATCCGGAATAACATAAATTTTGGGCATGGGCAGGCCGGCCCTGGATGCCAGGCGGGCCACCGTATCATGCAGTCCGGGTGCTTCGGCCCGTTCCAGGGGCTGGGCACGGTACATTTTCAACACAATGGTGTGGGACTGCCAGTAGGAAAAAAAATTCATTGCAAAAGCAATGATCAATGCCATGACCATGCCGGTCCGGCCGCCAAGGGCATACCCCAGCACCAAAAAAAGCCCGGTCATGGCAGTGAGCAGCAAAACGGTTTTTATGTGATTACCCATGGTTCTCCTTATGAAAAATCAGGTTTGTATCAAACTCATATTTATATGAAAGCTGTTAGCCCTTAGCTGTTAGCTGTTAGCTGTTAGTAGG
This sequence comes from Desulfotignum sp., assembly GCA_035268905.1. Lineage (GTDB taxonomy): Bacteria > Desulfobacterota > Desulfobacteria > Desulfobacterales > Desulfobacteraceae > Desulfotignum. The sequence continues at coordinate 23,079 of DATFJY010000269.1, read as the reverse complement.
CAAGTATTCGCTTCCAGTAAACAAAATTTCTTCTGCTGTTACCACCGGCTAACGCTTTCATACTGTGTTGAGCGCGCCAGGGCATGGGTGTTATTAAGAAAATAGTAAGATCGGTTCTGCCAAAATCAAGGTTTGCGAACTACCACCCGTGTCAAAAAATATCCCGCAGAACAAGCGGATAGACAGCCACCTGTGCAACGGGAAAACGGCCCGAAAGAAACCGGTGGATCAGGTGCAGCAGGGCAATACAGCGATGTCCTGCCATGATCCCACCCGGATGATATTCGGATGTTGCGCCGGAAGGACGTTCCAGGGGCGGCCGTACAAGAAAACCTTCACATCCATGTGTTCTGCCAGAAAAAACGCGGTGTCCAGGGAATCCTCCACAGCCAGATCATACTGACAGGCCATCAGCTGCGTCTTGGAAATCATTCCGGGGTGGTCATCACCGCTCCGGTTGTATTTATCCACCATGATGAAATCGGTATAAGCGATTTTCTGCTGGTCCAGCCAGGCCATAGACGCTTCCCGGGCCGCAGGTGGCCGGCCAGTGACAATATCCACCCGGTGACCGGCATCAATCCAGCGGGCCAGCATCTTTCCGGCGCCGGACACCGGTTCAAAGCCCATCAGCACCTCGGGCTGGTGAATCAGCTCGAAAAAATGCCGGTATTCCCTGTCCGTCAGCTCAAACGAGACCTTCAGGTCAAAGCAGGTCAAATCCTCGAACCGGACCTGTTTGCCGAACTCTTGTTCAATGACGGCACTATACGTATCTGTTGTTCTGGAGATCACGTCATCCAGATCCACGTAAATTCGTTTCATTTTCAAACCATACTTTTTAACATTGACCATTCAGCCTTCTCTCAACTGTGTTTCGGCAGATGGCATGGGTGTCTCCTGATGAAGTATTTTGCGCGCTACCCGTATGGTGAACACGGGTGTAACAATTATTTTTTGTTGCAACCATTTTTCAAGCGATTCAACGAGGCAGTCGACACAGGTGCCGCCAGCATCACCTGTCAGGTTGAAAACGCCATCACTATATAAATTGATACTATGCCAAGTCAAACGATCTTTACAAATTTTAACCGATTGTTTTCCATGCTGCTCTTTGTCGGACAGCCGTGATGCTCTTTTCTTATATGTAATCCAATATTTTGACTTGCCATTGATACCGCTTCCTGATTCAATGACAGCCATGAAAATTATCCAGGCCCGAACAGACCATATATTTATCGACCATTTTGAGACCCAGCCCGGCCAGGCCTGGACCATTCTGGGAACCAACCGGTCCGGTATCGATGCCTTTTTTGATCTGGTTTCCCAAAAAACCTTCAGTGGCACGGCACAAGAATTGTCACTGCCGGAATCTCCAGGCGTGGTATCCTTCAAGGACCAGCAGGCGGTATATGAATCCGAGCTGAAAAAAGACCAGACCGATTTTATGGACCGGCTGGACCCCGGCACGCCGGCCGGACATTTTCTGACGAATGTCCGGCAATATGCGGACCTGATTCAGGCGTTGGCCATGACCGACAGCCTGGAAAAAGGCTTTCGCCAGCTTTCCACTGGTCAGACCCGGAAACTGATGCTGCTGGCCCCTATCACAAAGGGAATCTCCTGCCTGGTGATCCAGTGCCCTTTTGACGGCCTGGATACCGACAGCTGCAAAGAGCTGGACAGGGCATTTTTTCAGCTGTTTTCCAGAGGGATTCAGATCTTGATGTTTGTATACAACCCGGCAGACATTCCTTCCTGTACCACCCACCTGGGCATCATGGCCAACGGGGGCCTGTTATATCAGGGTCCGGCAGACCAGGTGCCAAAAGCCTGCCTGGCCCGGACATCCCGGCCGGATTTTCAGGCCACGGCCCGGGACCTGATCTTTGGCCCGGAACAGCGTTCTTCCCGAATTTCGGAAAAACCGGAGCTGATCCGGCTGGTGCACGGCAGGGCCGGATACGGCGACCAGCAGGTGTTCACGGATCTGAACCTGGTGGTGCGCCAGGGAGATCACACCCTGGTCACCGGTCCCAACGGCAGCGGCAAATCCACCCTGCTCCAGGTAATCACCGGAGACCATCCCGCCTGCTACACCAACGATCTGACCGTCATGGGCATCCGCCGGGGCACCGGCGAATCCATCTGGGACATCAAACAAAAAATGGGGATTGTCAGTTCAGACCTGCACCGAAACTTCCGGGTGCCGGGCAGTGTTCTGGCCTGCATCCTGTCCGGCCTGTTTGACTCCATCGGATTGTACCGGCAGGTAGATGCAGCCCAAAAAAGACTGGCCATGGAGTGGCTGGGGCGATTGGGCATGGAAAAATCGGGCACTGTCCCTTTCAGGGAATTGGGCTATGCAGATCAGCGACTTATTTTGATTGCCCGGGCCCTGATCAAGAGCCCGCAGCTGCTGGTGCTGGACGAACCCACCCAGGGACTGGATGCACCCAACCGGTCTGCAGTGCTGAATTTTCTGGAAGCGGTGGCAAAAGAGCACCTGGCCACCATTCTGTATGTCAGCCACCGGGAAGATGAGTTTCGCAGTTTTTTTTGCCGGCATATTCAGATGAAAAAATGAAACAGTGACTGATTCATTGTGTGTCCACAATCGTCCGGTTTCGCCCAGACGCTTTGGCTTCATACAACACATTGTCCGCCCGGGTGAGAAATGCATCCCGGGTCATGTCAGATCCCGGGATACAGGAACTGATGCCTGTGCTGATGGTGGTCTGAATTTTTTTCCCCTGGTATTCCAGCACGGTTTCAGCGATTTTTTTTCTGAACCGCTCTGCAAGGTCCCAGGTCTGTTCTGCATCCCTGTCCGGCAGCAGTACCACAAACTCTTCGCCCCCGTAGCGGGCCACCACATCGGTTTCCCGCTGGAAAACCGATTGAAGGCAGCGGCTGATGCGTTTGAGATAGGCATCACCAGCCTGGTGGCCATGGGTGTCATTCACCTGCTTAAAATGATCAATATCACATATCAGCAGCGTCAAAGGGGTTTTTCTCCGGCGGGAAAGCCCCCATTCCAGCTCGAAAAGTTCATCAAAATACCGGCGGTTATATAATCCGGTCAAGGCATCAGTGCGGCTGGCCTTTTCCAATTCCCTGGATTTTTCCTCCAGCAGGTTTTCATTTTCCAGCGCTTTCCAGTATTCAGCGTTGCCCCGCAGGCTGATCAGAACCAGATAAACGGCATACAGAATCATGGCAAATCCCAGGGTGGGCATTTCTGCCCTTATAAAAACAGCCGCAATAGACGGCAGCAGCATCGATATATTGTAGGCAACCGCCAGGTACAGCAGGGGGATAAAAGACAGCACCCCGCCCGCAACAAATCCCACCGTGCAGATGAGCATGAGGGTCTGCACGGTCTGTTCCTGGCTGTGAAGCAGAAAATAGGCAGATCCCATCCCCCATGCCAGGGCGGTAAAAACGACACTGCCGATAAAAATACCGGTGTTTATCGGTTCAAACCGTTCGGGCATTTTTTTGGAAACATACACATGTATCAGCCGGAACACACAGATACAAGAAAACACCCCAAGAAAACCAAGGCTGAACTGCTGATGCTGCTGGAAAAAATTGTCCGTCAAAAAAATCAGCGGCGGGATCAGCATGTAAAATATCACCCCGGATGTGGACCGTTTTTTCAGGTCATTGACCAGTCTTGCATTGAGCTGCTGTTTTTGAAATGCCATTTTTTACAGGTCTCTTTTTTCCCAGGCCACCCGCGGCCACAATAATTTCGGTCCCATAGCCGATGGTGTTGCCTCTTTATATACCAGAGTACCTTATGAAAGAAAATATATTTTTGCGGCCAAAGTGCAGGAATGGGCATTTTGCTGCTTGACATTGACAACAAAGCAAACTAGAAGAAAACAAGGTATTTACGTATGCAAACAAAAAAATAAAGAGGTGAAGTAACATGATTAATTCTGGTTCTGTAGAGTCTGCAAAACCTTATATGAGAATTTTAACCGATGAACAGATCTTTGAGATAAAACGGGCTGCGTTTGATCTCATGTACAGCGTAGGGTTCAAGGTCTTACATCAAGGTGCAAGGAAGATGCTGAAGCAGGCAGGCGCAGTTGTGGAAGGTGACCACGTCCGCGTTCCTGAATTTATTGTCAAGCAGTGTTTGGCAACGGCACCTAATGGATTTTCTCTTTATTCCCGCGACGGGAATCGGGCGTTGGAGGTTGAAGGCCGGAAAAGCTACTACGGTACTTCAACCGGCAGCCCCAGAACCAAGGACGCCCTTACCGGTGAAATCCATCCCACCACGGTAAAGGATATCGGTATAGGCGCCAAGGTGGCTGATGCATGTGAATATATTGACTGGGTAATGCCAATGGGATCCTCCCAGGACGTACCCTCTATTGCCGCCGATGTTTACGAATTTGAAGCCGTGGTTACAAACACCACCAAACCCATTGTTTTTATAGGATACTCAGGCCTTGGCTCTGAATATGTTCTGGAAATGGCTGCCGAAGTGGCTGGTGGGAGGGATAAACTACGTCAAAAACCATTTCTTGCCCTGTATCCCGAACCCATTTCTCCGCTGGTTCAACCGGACGAAACCGTTGACCGGATTTTTGCCGCAGCCGATTATTTCATTCCCCAAGTGCCGGGCCCGGGTGTACAGATGGGTGGAACCGGCCCCATGACAATGGCCGGTGTTATTACCATGTTGACGGCTGAAACGCTTATGTGTATTGTTCTGGCCCAGCTCCGCCAGACTGGATGCCCGGTTTGTATGTCCGGCAATGTCCAGATTCTTAATATGTCTTCGGGGATATTCGGTGTGGGATATCCTGAAATGAGCCTGGGAATTGCAGCCCAGGCCGAGGTAGCCCAATCATTTGAACTGCCAAGCTGGGGATATGCAGGATGCACCGACTCTAAATCCATAGATGCCCAGGCCGGTCTTGAAGCCGGCTTCTCCATCATCACCCAGGCAATGTCAGGCCTGAATCTCATTCATGACGTGGGTTATCTGGACCAGGCCATGGTTTGTTCTCCGGCCCAGTTGGTACTGGGCAACGAGGCCGTGGGCATGGCCAAAAAATTTATGGATGGCATAAAAGTGAACGCCGACACCATCGGGCGGGCGGTAATTGACGATATCGGTCCGGGCGGACACTTCCTCGCGCACCCCCATACCGTGAAATATTGCCGGGATGCGGTATGGAATTCCAAACTCCTGACCCGTGAACCCTATGAAAAGTGGAAAGAAAAAGGGGGCTTGAATATGGCCCAAAGAATCCAGGAAAGACTGGAAGACATTCTTGCACACCACAAAGTACCGGATCTTGATGAAAAGGTCCTGAAACGGATTCGTGACATCAGGGACGCCGGCGTCAAGGAATTGACCCGAAATCTGTAAATATTGTCTTGATCGAGACATTGGTTCGCTCAAAAAGGGAAATGGACATGGTATGCGATCGGCATAAGCTTGAACAAATCAATGAAGCAGCACTTACCATACTGGATACCGTCGGAGTCCGAATTTTAGGTGAATCGCACCGCACGTTTCTGGCTGAAAAGGGAATCAGGATTCAAGGCCGCAGGGCCTTCTTCTCTCCGGATGAAACAAGGGAGATGATTGCCAAGGCACCGGCAAGCTTTACCCTGCACGGAATCGATCCCGATAAAACCATTGACATTGGCACCGGAAAGTCAAAAATTGCCGCGGCTTATGGCTGTTCCAGGATAATGGAACCTGGCGGTACCGTCAGGGCCACAAATCTCGCCGACCATGCAACACTGGTTAAGCTGGTCCATCAAAGCGATGCTTTGCACCTAAACGGCGGCATCCTGGCCCAGCCCAGTGATATGGATTCGGACAAAAGCCATCTGGCCATGCACTATACCACCTTGATCCATTCTGACAAGTGCATCATGGGTATTGGCTGTAACAAGAACCGGATGGAAGACATCATGTTACTGAGCGCCATACGGCTGGGAGGAAACGATGTGTTGCGCCGGACCCCGCGGGTCATGACCATGGTGGCATCATTCAGCCCTCTCCAGGTTGACGCAATGGCATTGGAAGCCATTGAAGCGGCGGCTAAATATAACCAGCCGGTCATGTGCTCACCAGGGGTGGCAACCGGAACCACAGGCCCCATTGATTTGCCATCCAACCTGGCCATGGCCACTGCTGAAGCCCTGGCCATGATCGTGATCACCCAGATCTACAATCCGGGGAACCCGGTCATCTTCGGTCTCCAGTGCTACGGCGCCGACATGGTAACCGGCAACATTTCCATTGGCTCTCCAGCCTATGCACTACAGGCAAAATATACGGCAGCCCTGGCCCGATTTTACGACCTGCCCTCACGGTGCGGCGGGGCCACCAATGATGCCAAATCTTTATCGCCTCAAGCCGGATACGAAAGCATGCTGTCCATTTTCACGGCAATGCAGAACCAGACAAGCCTTATTCTCCACGGCGCCGGGATATTGGACAGTTTTGCCTGTATCTCCATTGAAAAATTCATCATGGATCTTGAAATGATCAAAATGAGCCGATTTTACCTGGATGATATCCGGATAGACGAAGATTCCCTGAATGTGGACCAGATCCGCCAGGTGGGTCCCGGGGGTCTGTTTCTAACCAATCCGGATACCTTGAAAAAATGCCGCACCCATAGTTGGACACCCAGGGTTGCTTTGCGTGGTGGGCTGAAGGGAATGGATCCAGATTCCCGTTTCATGCAAAAGATAGCAGCAGAGCAAAATCGGATGCTCAGTACGTATAAAGCACCGGAAATCGATTCTGAAATCGTAAAGGAAATGAACCGGTTTATGACTCGTAAGGGGCTTGATCCAGATACCTTGCCCCTGAAACCGAAAACCTAAAAGGAATTCAAGCAGCGGGATTACCCCATCACCATCTGCCAGTCATCGGTTTCAGGATGCTTTGTTTCCCTTATGGTGACGTTGCGCATGGTTTCAGTGGGGATATAAGAGGTGTATATTCCAAACAGTTTTGTCCCCTGGGTGACGGCACCGCTGACGGTGATTACCGGGTCCCCTTGTTCCTCTTTGGACCATTGCAGTAACGCTGTTTTTTCTTTGCCCATGGTTTCAATCTCTGCGATCACTGCTTCAATGGCGGCCAGGTCCTGTGCAATCTGCTCTTCCAGGATTTCCTGGTCCCTGAAATACAGGTCCAGTTCCCTGGCCAGAGCGTTTGCAGCACCTGATTCGGATGCCAGACGCTCCTGACTCTGGGCCAGCTCAAAGATTTTCCGGTGAATGCCCCGCTGCTTTTTGGATTGTTTTTCATACCGTTTCTGCACGGTTTCCAGGACCTTTTTTTTATCATTCATAGCATGGTCAAAAGCCTGGATCCTTTTTTTGACATTTTCATCCATCCCCGCATGGATTCGGCAGGCACTGGAAACATCCGTTCCGATCTGTCTGGCAGACACTCCCATTTTGGCAGAGACAAAAGAAGAGATAATGGCGCACCGTTCTGATAAAAATTTTGCACTGGAGCGGATTTTTGTATCAATGACCTCTTTGTCAACCATAACGCTGCCAAAGGATTTTATGTTGGAACCGGTAATGAATCGGGCTTTGACATCACCTTCCGTCTTGATGTCCGCGCTGATAATGCCCTCGGAAACAATCACATTCCCCAATGCGAAAATGGCGGCACCGCTGATCTCCTTTGCAAAAAGATGCCCGCATCTTACGGTAAACCCGTTCATGACAGTGCCCTTGACAATCACATTGCCGTCAAAATCGATATTTCCGGTGGTAAAATTCACATCCCCGTCAATGGTCAGTTCTGCAAAGACACAAAGTACCCCGTCCACCGCCACATGGGGCTGGCCATCGATCCGGGCGTAGGCTTTTATGCCGTCATCAGACAGATATGCGCCCTGTCCGCATTGAAGCACCACATCTTTTGTTTCCGGCGCCGAAATAGGGGTATTATAAATATCTATGCCCGGTGTCCCTGTTTTCATGGCAATTTTGGTTGCCAGCAGATCCCCGGCTGCAACCGTTGGTATGCTTCCCCGCTCCGTGTAATCCATTTTGCCCTCAGTATCGATTTTTCCGGGCTTTAAATAGTCTGTATCAAAATGATAGGAGATAAAGGCATCTGTGCCCGGTACAGGGGGGCGGCCTTTGGCAGCGATAAATGATACGCTTTCCTTGAGGGTTGTTTTCAGGGTGGTGATCTGTCTTTCAAGATCTGCCACACCGAACTGGATATCCGCTTTTTCCAGGACCTGTGCAATGGCATCCGGTGTGATGCGGTCAAAAAATGCATTGTTTACAACCAGCCGGGCCTCCATTCTGTCGCTGGAGATCTGCACCTGAAAAGGGGACTGGTCTGAAATATCTGCCTGTTCCGGAGATTGGACTGCATCATCAGCCTGTTGGGACGTTTCAGAAACAATGCCCCTGTCTTTTTCCATTTCACGGCGGATCATGTCCCGCTGCGCTTCTGTGATCGCTCCCTGGGCCACAAGGATCTCCGCTGTTTTTTTGGAGAGCCGGGTATCACCAGTTTTCTGGTCCGCATTTTTGCCGCCGGCCAGCTGTGCTTTTTTCTGGGATGAAAACGCCTTTGCCAACTGCTCTTTTGTGACAAAATTTTTTTCCAGCGCGATTCTGGCAAAGGGAATATCATATGTGGAAACATCCGGTTTTTTGGGGCGTTCCTTTTTCAAAGGCTTTGGCATGGAAAACCCTGATATCCGCATCCCCACCTGGACCAGTGCCGTCAGTTTTTCATGGTCCACAGGGGTCGTCACAAAGGCATCAACCCCCTGTGCAAAGCCTTGTATTTTTTCTGGTTTATTGTCCTTTGGGGTACCCATTATAAAATAGATATAATGGCCTTTTTTCAACCTGCGGATACTGCTGCACAGATCAAGGCCGGATGTGTCAGATGCCTGCCGGATGTATACGACAACGCGGATCTCATGGTGTTTGGCCAGAGACAGGGCCTTTTCTGCATCCGATGCCCGGAGACAGGCATACCCTTTTTTATCGAGCATGTCCGCCAGAACCAGATTGGCGGCTGCATCATGGTCCACCAGTAAAACTGTCATGACTGTCCTTTGTCTTTGTGCACAGAACCGCCGATCAGGTAACTGCCTGCCAGATCTGTGAAAGCGGAAACCTGCCGGTCCGACCAGGTATCATCATATCCCAGTTCCCGGGCCATAAGATGCGCCACAACAGGTGCCATGTCCATGGCGGCCCGGGCATCCAGTACCAGTGCACGGCTGCGGCGGGCCAGAAAATCCTCCACTGTCCTGGCCATCTCCCGGCGCACGGACCAGACCACCTCCGCCTTGATATAGGGCAGATCAGGATGCAGTTTTTCCCCCAGCCCGGCATCTTGTTTGATCATTTTTTTGATATGGATGGTATCTGATCCGTAATGATGCAGGGCATCATTTTTATCAAAATGCTTGAGCCACCCGTGGATCCGCAGTTTTTTGGTTACGCACTCCCGTTCATCCAGACCTGCCACCAGCATGGCCTGGTTCACAGTGTCTTCCGCCATTTTTCTGTAAGTGGTCCATTTACCGCCGGTGATGGTCACCAGGCCTGACTCGGAAACCACCAGATAGTGGTCCCGGGAAATGGCAGCGGTATTGTCGCTGCTGCCGGTATCCACCAGGGGCCTCAGCCCGGCAAACACACTCTTGACATCTTTTGGTTCCGGGTCTTTGGACAGATAAACGGCGGCATGTTCCAGGATGAAGTCGATCTCTTCCTTTAGGGGACATGGTTCCAGGCGGATATCCGACACCGGCGTATCTGTGGTTCCCACCACGGCTTTGTCATGCCAGGGCACCACAAACAACACCCGGCCGTCGGCGGTCTGGGGCACCATGATGGCGGATTCGCCGGGCAGAAATGCCTTGTCCAGCACCAGGTGAACCCCCTGGCTGGCGGATATGACCGGCTTTGCTTTGGGATTTTCCATCTGTAAAATGGTGTCGGTGAAAACCCCGGTGGCGTTCACCACCACCCGGGCATGCATCTCATACGATCTGCCGGTTTCCCTGTCTGTGGCAATAACCCCGTCGATCATGTCACCGGCCCTGGTAAACCCTTTTACCTGCATATGGTTGACAGGGGTACCGCCCTGATCCTTCATGGTCTGGGCCAGGTTCACAGCCAGGCGGGCATCATCGAACTGGCCGTCGTAATAGACCACCCCGCCCCGCAGTTTTTCCGGTTCCAGGGTGGGGATACGCTCCAGGGTCTCTTGTTTGGACAAATGTCTTGACGGCCCCAGCCCCAGTTTACCTGCCAGCATATCATAAACCTTCATGCCGGCCCCGTAAAACGGCCCGTCCCACCACTCATAGTTGGGAACGATAAATGCCTGGTTGCTCACCAGGTGCGGGGCGTTGCGGATGAGAAGCCCCCGCTCATGGAGGGCCTCGAGCACCAGGGAGATATTTCCCTGACGCAGGTATCTCACCCCGCCATGCACCAGTTTGGTGGAACGGCTGGAGGTGCCCTTGGCAAAATCGTGCTGTTCCAGCAGCAGGGTTTTATACCCCCGGGATGCCGCATCCACACCCACCCCCAGCCCGGTGGCACCGCCGCCGATGACGATAATATCCCAGTAGCCTTCAAATGTTTCCAGGTCCTGAATGGCTGTATCACGGTTCATGTTATTCTCCAGCTGCAAAAAGATTGTTTTCCGTTTTTTCAGTCATCCAGATATTATGATGAATACGTTCCAGATACAAGTTTTTTCAGGGTAAAGCCCAAGGTGTCTCTGGATATTCGCCAAAGTAGCTTACACGCTATGGCAAATATCCAGGGCTCCTGCTGTCACTTGTGTTAACCGGTCTTTTATGGTACCAACCAACCATGAGGGAAAACCTGAAAATCCTGATTCTGATCGGCATCCTGGCAGCCGGTAAGCTTGCTTAGAAAACAGGCATCGTGAAAGCGATGGGAAAAGGCGGTAAAAACGGTTTGATCCCGGCCCCATAACATGATACAAGTTTTATCCATGAATACACCAGCATCAAGCGGCTTACCCCCAGGAGATCTTCCAAAAAACCAGTCAGAAACATCCATGATCCCGTCAGACCGGTTCGGGCAGATTCTGATGGTGGATCTGACACGGGGAAACTGCTTTTTTACGGCCTTTCCAGACCCGGCACGCCCTTTTCTGGGGGGCAGGGGATTCAATGCCTGGTTTCTGTACCACCATTTGAAATCAAATACAGACCCTTTGGGACCTGACAACATACTGCTTTTTTCCACCGGGCTCCTCACCGGTTCTGCCGCTCCCTGCGGCGCCAGGCTCCATATCAACGCCTTGTCCCCTTTGACCGGGATTCTGGGCAGCTCCAACATCGGCGGATATACCGGTGCCTGGCTGCGGTCCTGCAGTCTGGCCGCCATTGTGGTGACCGGTGCCGCCACAGAACCGGTTTACCTGTATGTCCATGAACATGGGGCAAAACTCAAACCTGCCCGGGATCTGTGGGGAATGGATGCATTTGCGGTCCAGGACCGGCTGGCACAAACACACGCCACTGAAAAAATCCGTATCCTGACCATCGGACCGGGGGGAGAAAACCAGGTCAGATTTGCCGCCGTCATGACGGCCAAAGACCATGCCGCCGGCCGCACAGGCATGGGCGCTGTCATGGGGGCCAAAAACCTCAAGGCCATTGTCATTGCCAAAGGCGGGCACAAACACCTGCCGGCCGACACACCCGAAAAAAAACAGGCGGTGAAAACCTATGCATCCCTGGTACGGAATGCACCGGAATTTTCCTTTTTCTCCCGTTACGGCGGAGCCGGGTACATTCAGTGGGTCAATGATTTCGGGATCATGGGGGCAAAAAATTATAATGCAATCGGCATGACCGATGTCAGCCCCATTGACGGTCGGCACCTGGAAAAAAAAATCATCCGCACTTCCGGGTGTTTCAAGTGCCCGATACAGTGCAAAGCCGATCTGGTAATGAATCGTGCAAAACCCGATGAGATTTCCACCCGGCCAGAATTTGAGCCGGTCATCAACTTCGGCCCCAAATGCGGCCTTTCGGACATGGCTGCCATTGTCCGGCTGGACAACCTGTGCAACCGGCTGGGGCTGGACACCACCTCCACGGCATCGGTCATTGCCTTTGCCATGGACCTGGAAGAAAAAGGCCTGATGCCTGCAGATCTCAAAACGGATCTGGATCTGTCCTGGGGCAATGCTGATACCATGGAAACCCTTATTCACCGGATCGCAACCCGCACCACGGAACTGGGCCGGCTCCTGGCCGGCGGTGTCAGGCATGCGGCTGATCAGATCGGGGCTGAAGCAGCAGCCTGTGCCGCCCATGTCAAAGGCCTGGAACTCACCGCCTATCACCCCAATGCCATCATGGGAACCGCCCTGGGATATGCGGTCTCCAGCAGGGGCGGAGATTACAACAATGTCTATGCCTCTCTGGAATACAGCTGGTCAAAAGAACAGGCCATCGCGGAATTCGGTACGGCCGAGGCAGTGAATATCCATTCTACAACAGCCAAAGGATGGCTCATCAAAAAAGCGGTGATCACCAATATCCTGGTGGACTGCCTGGGTCTGTGCAAGGTGCCGGTGCTGTCGCTGCTCAAGTCATTCAACCTGGAACCGGAAATTGCGCTTGTCAACGCAGTGGCGGAAGCAGATTTCACCAGAGACGGCCTGACGAAAGCTGGAGAGAAAATTGCAGCCATGGAAAGGCTATTCAACCTGCGCCATTCCGTCCTGCCGCTTGCAGACCAGCTGCCGGACAGATTTTTTTTCGGCAAAGACTCTTCAGAGGGTCTCACCAGAAAAGCCTTCACCGGCATGCTGGCCCAATTTTACCAGGCCATGGGCTGGGACAAAAACGGGGTCCCGCCGGAACCGGAAAACAATGACCATAAAACGAATTACAGGATGTATGATGCAAATTAAAATACCATAATTTCTGAAAGGAACACGCATGATTCAGTCATCCAATACCAAAACCCGCTCTGTGAGCATGCGGATTTTAACAGACGACCAGATCTGGGAGATCAAGCAGGCCGCCTTTGATATCATTGAAAAAGTGGGATTCAAGTGCCGCCATGCCGCAGTCAAAAAAATGATGGCCCAGGCCGGGGCCTGGGTCAAGGACGATAACATCAAGATCCCCAAATATATTGTCCAGGGGTGTGTGGCCACCACACCCAAAGGCTGGACCATCTATGACAGAAACGGCCGGCGGTCTATGGAGGTGGAAGGGGAGAAAAGCCATTACAGCACCTCCACCGCCAGCCCCAACCACCGGGACCCGTTCACCGGAGAGATCCGGCCCACCAGCATAAACGACATCGCCCTGGGCGCCAAAGTGGCGGATGCCTGCGCCCACATCGATTTTGTCATGCCCATGGGCTCCTCCCAGGATGTGCCGGGTGCTGCTGCGGAAGTCCATGAAATTCCGGCCATGTTTGCCAACACCACCAAGCCGGCCGCCTTTATCGGGTACTCGCCTCTGGGATGTGAGTATGTGTATGAGATGGCCGCAGTGATCGCCGGTGGCCAGGACAAACTGCGGGAAAAACCGTTTCTCGTGCTCTACCCGGAAGCCATAGCGCCGTTGTTTTTTCCGGATGACGTGGTGGACCGCATTCTCATTGCCGCAGATCGGTTCATGCCCCAGCTGCCCGGCTCCACGGTTTCTGCCGGGGCCACAGGCCCGGTCACCCTGGCCGGCATGCTGGTACAGATCACGGCCGAAGCCCTGGTTCACATCACCATTGCCCAGCTGCGGAAAACCGGGTGTCCGGTGGCCATGAGCGGCAATGTGGGGATCCTGGATATGAAAACCGCACTCATGACCATGGGAGCACCGGAAAACAGCCTGGGGATAGCAGCCCAGGCCGAGATCGCCAAATCATTCGACCTGCCCACCTGGGGCCTTGCCGGTGCCACAGATTCCAAGATTCTGGATGCCCAGGCCGGGCTGGAAGGCGCCTTTTCCATCCTGGCCCAGGGGCTGTCCGGGTTGAACCTCATCCATGATGTGGGGTATATGGCCTCGGGCATGGCCTGCTCCCTGGAACAGCTGGTGATGGGCAATGAAATTGTGGGCATGACCAAACGGTTTGTGGAAGGGATTTCCGTCACCAGGGAAACCCTGGCCAGACAGATCTTGGAGGATGTAGGTCCTGGCGGACATTTTATCACACAGAAGCACACCCTGAACCATTTCAAACAGGAATTGTCGGTGTCAAAGCTGCTCAACCGCCAGACCATAGATGCCTGGAAAAATGCGGGTCAGCCCACCATGGACCAGCGGGTCCAGGAAGAGATCCGGTCCATCATGGAAACCCACAGACCGGATCCTTTGAAAGACAAGGTGACAGCGGAACTGGAACGGCTCAAGGCAGAAGGGGAACGAGAGATCCTGGCCAAGCTGGAAAAAGAATAGGCCTTTTTTAACAAAATTTCAGTAAAAAAAATTTGCATTAAACAGAAGGGCGTGTAATAAACATACAGCATCAACCGGCCAGGTATTTTTTTGAAATACTGTATCATCCACCATAAAAACAAGGAGGCAAAAATGACACAAAGAATTCATCCGGCAGTACATGACATGAAAAGTGACATGGAAAAAGGCAAGCTTTCCAGAAGGGAATTTTTGCGGTATTCAACCCTGCTGGGGGTATCCGCTTTCACCGCCACCCAGATGGCAGGGCTTTCCTGGACCACGAATGCCTTTGCCGCCAATGTAAAACGCGGCGGCACCCTGCGGGTTGCCACAGCACTTCAGAAAATTGCCCATCCTGCCACCTATTCCTGGATTGCCGCATCCAACGTCACCCGCCAGGTGGCCGAATACCTGACACTGACAGACGGCAAGAATATCACCCATCCCTATCTGCTGGAAAACTGGGAAGCCAGTGATGACCTGAAAACCTGGACCCTGAACGTGAGAAAAGGCGTCACGTTCAACAACGGTGATACCTTTACCGCCGATGACGTGATCTTCACCATCAACCAGTGGCTGGATGAGAGTGTGGGTTCCTCCATGAAAGGCCTGGTGGGGGGATATCTGAGTGCCGAGAATATTGAAAAAATCAATGACTATCAGATCAAGCTGCACCTGTCGGTTCCCTCCATCTCGATTCCTGAAGACTTCTTCCAGTATCCTGCACAGGTACTCAACCACCGGACTTTTGAAGGGGATTTCCTCAAAGCCCCCCATGGTACCGGTCCCTATACCCTGGAAACTTACAGAGAAGGGGAGCTGGCGGTTGTCAAGGCCCGCGCCGACTACTGGCAAAAAGGGGTGGACGGCAAACCCCTGCCCTACCTGGATGATATGCATTTTCTTGACATGGGCACTGAAACCGCCCCCATGATTTCCGCCATCAAGAGCAAGGACATCGATTTCATAGACCTGTCCGATATCGGCGGCACCGATATTTTCCGTGCCCTCAAGGATGACCCGGAGATCAATATTATGGCAGCCCCCACCGCATCGGCCCGGGTGCTGCGCATGCGGGTGGATCTTGCCCCCTGGGACAATGAAAAGGTCCGGCTGGCCATGAGAAAATGCCACAACCATGAAAAAATTCTGGCACTGGCATACATGGGACAGGGTCTGGAAGGACAGGATTTCCACGTATACCAGCTGCATCCGGAATACTGTGAAATGCCCATTCCACCCTATGATCCCCAGGGTGCCAAAAAGCTGCTGGCCGAAGCAGGATATCCCGACGGCCTGGAAGTCAACCTGGCAGTGGGTTCGGGATGGCCGGATGTGGTACGGTATGCGGAGATCCTCAAACAGGATGCCATCCCCGGCGGATTCAAGATCAACTTGCAGACCATGCCCAACAGCCAGTACTGGGAAAAATGGACGGAAGTGGATTTCGGTATCACCCCCTGGACCCATCGGCCGCTGGGCACCATGGTGCTGAACCTTGCCTACAAGGCAGACACTGACGGCAAGCCCGTGGCCTGGAATGAAACCCGGTGGGTGGATGATGAATTTTCTCAAATCCTGGAAAAAGCCAACGGCACCCTGGATGTGGACGAGCGCAGAAAAATGTTCTGCAAACTGCAGAAAATCCAGTATGACCGGGGCTCCATCGGCATCGGCTACTGGCGGGCCGTCTGGATGGTCGCCAGAAGCAATGTCAAGGGCCTGGAAGGTCATCCCAATGGCTACATGCTGTTCAATGATCTTTCGTTTGCATAAATAAAAACCTGTGCTGCCCGCACAGCAGCTGCTTGCGTGCGGGCACCTTAACACAAAGGGACAGGGATTTTTATGATTGTCTTTATTCTCCGACGGTTTTTCCTGCTGCTGCTGACCATGATCCTGGTGTCTGTGGCGGTGTTTGTCATTGCAGAATCCTCCCCCGGCAATATTGCCAAAAACGTCCTGGGGGCCTTTATCACCCCGGAACAGGAAGCCGCCTTTATACGACAGAACGGCCTGGACCAGTCCATGGTTGTAAGGTACCTGCACTGGATCGCCGGCAACGACTGGATCGCTAAAAAGAAAATCGGCATGCCCCTGAAGCGGATCACCACGGAAGAAGATTTTGAGGAGTGGTGGGCCGTCAGAGAAGACGGGGCGTTGATCCGATGGAAAGTGGACGGGGATGACCTGGTGGCCATTGTTATAACTGAAGATGGTGAAAAAACAGAATATATTGACAATGACCGGTGGGAGGCCATTGAAGACGGCAAACAGGAATTCTGGGGAATTGACCGCCAGAACCATGCCGTGCGCTGGGTCAAGGGGGAAACCGAAACCATGTTTGTCTTTGTCATGGGCAAAGGCTGGATGGAAAGTTCCGGCGGACCCAAAGACTACATCCCCTTGAAAAAAGGATTTATCAGGGGGGACCCCGGTATTTCCTTCCGCACCGGACGGCCCGTGAACAAAAGCCTGTGGACCCGATTGCGCAACTCCGTGGTCCTGGCGGGCACGGCCTTTGTCATCGTCATGCCCCTGGCCCTGCTTTTAGGG
Source organism: Desulfotignum sp. (assembly GCA_035268905.1). Taxonomy (GTDB): domain Bacteria; phylum Desulfobacterota; class Desulfobacteria; order Desulfobacterales; family Desulfobacteraceae; genus Desulfotignum. Next base: position 6,064 of record DATFJY010000269.1, on the reverse strand, counting down.
CTCATTGCCGGGCTCCAGGAAGGGTCTTTCAAGGACCGATTTCTGTCGGTGGGGGGCATGATGTTTTCCGTGGTGCCGGAGTTTGCCACCGGTATTTTTCTGACCCTGATCTTTTCGGTCTGGCTGGGGTGGCTGCCGGGTGCGGCGGTCCTGGGCACGGCTGCGCCCTGGGAAAAACCCATGATGCTGATTTTGCCGGTATTGACATTGACCCTTATCGAGCTGGGATATATTCTGCGCATCACCCGGGCCTCCATGGTGGAGGTCATGAAATCCCCCTATATCCGCACCGCATTTCTCAAGGGCCTGCCCTATCAGAAAGTGGTGTTCAAACATGCGGTGAAAAACGCCCTCATCGCCCCCATCACCGTGATCATGCTCCATGTGAACTGGCTTTTGGGGGGGATCGTCATTGTGGAGGTGGTATTCGGGTACCCGGGACTGGGGGCCTATCTGCTGGAATCGGCCCTGTACAAAGATTTCAATGCGTTAGAAGCAGGCGCCATGATCATGGTGCTGGTGGCCGTCGGCACCCAGCTGGTGGCCGACATCATCTATACCTTTTTGAATCCGAGGATACGGTATGCCTGAAACAGTTGAAACCCAAAATACAAAAAAAACCAAAAAAGTGCAGCTCAAGGAGATGTTTGCCATCCTGCTCAGCTCCAAAATCGCCATGGTGGGGCTGGTCATTGTCCTGTTCTGGGTGTTTGTGGCGTTGTTCGCCCCGTTTCTCACCCCGTACACCCCTTATGAGCAGGACTGGAAAGCCCCCAACCAGGGGCCGTCTGCCGAACATATACTGGGCACGGACGAACTGGGCCGGGATCTGTGGACACGGTTGATCTACGGTGCCCGGGTGGTTCTGGTGGTGCTGCCGGTGTCGGAAAACATCTCGCTTCCCGGCGGCACCGCCATCTGGGGGGTGGTGGTGGCCTTGTTCATCGGTGCTACGCTGGGTTTGATCGGCGGCTACAAGGGCGGATGGATAGATGAAATTGTCATGCGGCTGCTGGATGCCATGATGGCCATCCCGGTCATCCTGCTCTATCTGATCATCGTGGTGGCCATCGGGGCATCCGCCGTGAATGTGGTCATCGCCATCTCCATTGTGGGGGTGCCGGGCATTGCCCGGCTGGTAAGAAGCCTGACCCTGGATATCAAAACCCGGGAATATATCCGGGCAGCAGAGACCCGGGGGGAAAGTGCCTGGTTCATCATGTTTGTGGAAATTCTGCCCAATACCCGGGGCCCCATCATCATCGATGCCATGCTCCGGATCGGGTATGCCATCTTTGCCATGGGAACCCTGGGATTTCTGGGCCTTGGTATGCCGCCGCCATCACCGGACTGGGGCTCTATGGTTGCCAAAGGACGGGCCTTTATCCTGACAGGCAACCCCTATGCAGCCCTGTGGCCGTCCCTTGCCATCGCTTCTTTGGTGGTGGGGCTCAACCTGCTGGCGGACGGGATTCGGGAAGAATCCATGCGATATCAGTAACCCTGTACCCGGCAGCCTCTGCTGTCGGGTACTGACAACGAACGAAAGCGATCCTATGGAACATACATCAGACATACCGGTATTGGAAGTCAAGGACCTGGCCATTTCCTACCAGACCCGTAAACAACTGGTACCTGCGGTCAGGGGTGTCAATTTCACCGTCAGACAGGGACAGACCGTGGGGGTGGTGGGGGAATCGGGCTGCGGCAAAAGCACCATCGCCTTTGGTATTCTTGATTTTTTAGGGTCCAACGGCAAAGTGGTGGGGGGCAGCATCAAGTTCATGGGAAAGGAGATGGTGGGCACCCCCAGGGCGGAGCTGCGCAAAATCCGGGGCAACAACATCTCCATGGTGTACCAGGACCCCATGCAGGCGTTGAACCCCTCTTTGACCATCGGTACCCAGCTGACAGAGGTGCTCACGGCCCACACTGACATCGGCGAAAAAGAGGCCTGGGAACGTTGCATTGCCATGCTGGAGCGGGTGTACATGCCCGATGCCGCCAATGTGATGAACCGGTATGTGCACATGATCTCCGGGGGGCAGCAGCAGCGGGTGGTGATTGCCATGGCCCTGCTCAACAACCCCTCTCTGCTCATCATGGATGAACCCACCACAGCCCTGGACGTAACCGTGGAAGCGGCGGTCCTGGACCTGGTGGAAGATCTGAAAAAAGATTTCAACACCGGCATCATTTTCATCACCCATAATCTGGGCGTGGTGGCCAAGGTGAGTGACCGGCTGTGCGTCATGTATGCCGGGGAGATGGTGGAACAGGGCCCCATTGAAAACCTGTTTGCCAACCCGGCCCATCCCTATACCCGGGGGCTTTTGTGCTGTGTGCCCCGCCTGGGGGACAGCCTGTCCAACAACCGGCTGTGGTCCATTCAGGGACGGGTACCGGACCCGGCGGAACGGGACCTCGATGCCTGTATCTTTGCCCCCAGGTGTGACTGGCGTATTGAAGGCAGGTCCCTGGAGGACAAAAGCCTTACCGCTAACTGCACCACACAGCATCCCGAGCTGCTGGCCATATCCGATGACCACTGGTCCCGGTGTTTTCTGGGCAGAGAAACCCTGAAGGTGCCCTATGATGATTATTCCCGGGGACAGAAGGATTCCGTCATTCAGATGGCGGAAGGGGATGATGATTTCGCTTCCATGGACACCTTGCTGCATATACAGAACATGAAACTGTACTATCCGGAGCAGAATCCGTCTTTACGGGCCATTCTGGGCCTGGAAAAAAAATCCCATGTCAAGGCGGTGGATGACATCTCCCTGAAGGTCCTCAAGGGCACCACTTTGGGGATTGTGGGGGAATCCGGCTGCGGCAAAAGTACCCTGGTGAAAGGCATTATCGGCCTGGAAGCACTCACCGGCGGCTCGGTGGAACTGATGGGTATCGATCTGAACCAGCCGGCCCAGAAACGGGACCTGTCCTTGATCCGGGAACTGCAGATGGTATTCCAGAACCCGGATTCCACCCTGAACCCCTCTTACACTATCGGTGCCCAGATCGGCCGACCCATCCAGAAGTTCAAAACCGTTCCCAAAAGAAAGGTCCGCCAGGAGGTGGAGCGGCTCCTGCGTGCGGTAAAGCTGGCAGCCTATTACTATGACCGCTATCCCCGGCAGCTGTCCGGCGGGGAAAAACAGCGCATCGGTATTGCCCGTGCCCTGGCCAGCCGGCCGTCTCTGGTGATCTGCGACGAACCGGTGTCTGCCCTGGATGTGTCCGTGGCTGCGGCCGTGCTGAACCTGCTCAATGAGATCAAGGAGGACATGGGCTCCACCATGATATTCATTGCCCATGACCTGAGTGTGGTGCGCTTTATTTCCGATCTTGTGGCGGTCATGTACTTAGGGGAAATCGTGGAGTTCGGACCGGTGGCATCCATTTATCCACCACCCTATCACCCCTATTCCGAGGCGTTGCTGTCTTCGGTGCCCATTCCCGACCCCACGGACAAACGCCAGTCCATTATCCTGTCCGGGGATGTGCCAAGCCCCACCAACCGGCCATCCGGGTGCTGTTTCCACACCCGGTGCCCCAGAAAGTCGGTGCTGCCGGATAACGGGAAAATCTGTGAACAGGAAAAACCGGAATTTCAGCGGCTGCCCAACGGCCACAAGATCCTGTGCCACATTCCGGCTGACAAACTCACTGAACTGGCCATGGAACGGGGGGATGAACGCATGATGCTGGCTACGGCCTGATAATAACACCCATGCGATATCTTGTCCTTGTTTCCGCCGTTCTCATGCAGATCTGCCTCGGGGCCACCTATTCCTGGAGCGTCTATGTCCAGCCCATCAAAACCTTGACAGGGCTTTCCCAGGGGCCGGTACAGATTCCGTTCACCGTATTTTATTTTGTGTTTCCCTTGACCATGATGATCGCCGGCGGGTTCCTGCCGAAAATCGGTCCCAGAATCAGTGCCATGGCAGGGGGGCTGCTGTTCGGCGGGGGATGGCTGCTGGCCGGCCTGGGCAGCCACAGTTTTGTGTTCACCATTCTGGGCATCGGGGTTTTGGCCGGTATCGGGGCCGGTATGGCCTATATCGTGCCCATTGCCGTATGCATCCGCTGGTTTCCCCGGTCCAAGGGCCTTGTCACCGGCATTGCCGTGGCCGGCTTCGGCGGGGGAGCCGCCATGGTCAGCCAGGTGGGGGGCTTTCTCACCACCACCCTTGGGTACAGCCCGTTCCAGACATTTTTTATCTTCGGCACCCTGTTTTTGTGCCTGGTGGTCATGGCCGGCAGTGTGATGCAGTTTCCTGACACCGCAAAAACCATTGCGCCGTTGTCCGCCCTCAAACCGGCACAGGTGATGGGGCATGCCAATTTTCAATTGCTCTATCTGGCCATGTTCATGGGACTGGCTGCCGGATTTGCCGTGAATGCCAACCTCAAGGAGATTTTTTCGGGAAACGGGCATGCAGCTGAGATCGGCATCACTGCCGTTTCCCTGTTCGCCCTGGCCAATGCCGCCGGCCGGGTGATCTGGGGAGCAGTGTTCGACCGGATCAGGTCATCTGCGGCCATCCAGGCCAACCTGGTCTGCCAGGCAGCGGTTCTGGCGGCAGCCCCGCTGCTCACCGGATCAGCCTGGGGATTCTGGGGGTTTGCCCTGATCACCGGATTCAACTATGGCGGGGTCCTGGTGATATATGTATCCAGCGCCGCCCGAAGCTGGGGTTCGTCCCACATCTCCCGGGTGTACGGCTGGCTGTTTACCGCCAATATCCCGGCTGCCCTTTCCCCCATTGCCGCCGGGATTGTATTTGATATCACCCATGATTTCACCCCGGCCCTGATCGGGCTGGCCATCCTGCTGGCAGGCACGGTTCTTTTGATCCGGCAAAAATCCGCTGTGATCAATGAGACAGCCACGCCTGAAACACCTTCCGGATTTTATGAATGAAAGATTCAATGGTTGTCATAACAAGGAAAATTCCGGCTGTGTTAAGCCAAGGCTTCCTTCACTGAAATCGTGAGTTCATGCCTGGGCAAAGCACGCGAAATTTCATGAATACTGCTTGCCTTTTCATGCAGAATGCTTTATTTTAAAAATTGGATCGCGCATGAGGAGGTTTATATGGCGACAATGCAGATAAAATCAATGGATGATCAATTGTATAATGCGCTTAAAATCAGGGCGAAAGCTGAAAACAGGTCTTTAAGTCAGCAGGTTGTGATGATAATAAAAGACTATTTATCCAAACCTGATAAAAAAGCGCAGTATCAGACAAATGAATTTTTAAAGCTGGCAGGTTCATGGAAAGATGACAGAAGTTCAGAAACAATAATACAGGATATAAAAAATAGACGATCAACTAAACGATTCGATTTTATGGATAACACAAATGTTTTTGATTGATACGGACATTATTATTTATTCGTTAAAGAACGATGAAAAAGTTATCCGGAATTTTAACTTATACGCACAGGAACCTAAGGCAGTTTCGATTATAACCATTGGTGAACTTTTATATGGCGCGTATAAATCACATAGAAAAATTGAAAACCTTGGCAAAGTGCATAGAATCGTAGATATATTCCCTGTAATTGAAATATCAATGACAGTTATTGACACCTTTGCCCATCTAAAAGCAGAACTTGCGACAAAGGGAATTGTCATAGATGCGTTTGATCTTCTAATCGGAGCCTCAGCACTCTCTATGAATTATTCGGTTGTCACCAACAATGAAAAACATTTTACAAAAATTCCTGGTCTGAATATTGTCAACTGGACTAACGGGGCCTGACCAAAGTAAAAACGTCGGTTTTGAACGGGTGGTGATGCATATAGAGCGTGGCAATGAAGATGAAACACAGACTCTTGCCATTGAAAATGGCATTCCCTATCAAACATTGATGGCAAGTATACGCCATCGTTATGTGCATGGCAACCTTGTTGACAAACAAAGGTTGAACGAACAAAGATAGATCGTGTGAGGGGGAGAATGCCTTTCTTTGACGGACCAGGGTTCAGATACAGACGTCCGGTCTATTTCAGCTGGCTGTCTTTGCTGCCCCGGCGGTTGTAAAGGCTGGA